>JAYEMB010000056.1:38343-43852 GCA_034717855.1 Campylobacterota bacterium | reverse complement strand
TGATACTCATCGCTAAAAAATTAAAAAAATATTCACACCGCTCTCAAACTAAAAATGCTGACGTGGTGAGTAGGCTTACGGAAGTCTTTAATAATAGTGAGATTATTAAAGCAAACGCAACAGAAAAGTATGAGATGGAACGTTTCAATGTTGAGAACTGGAAGTTTTTTAAAATAAATATGAAAACAGTCTATGTTGGTGATTTGGTATCTCCTATCATGGAGCTTATCGGAGCGGCTGGTTTGGCGGCAGTTATCTATATAGGTGGGAGAGAAGTCTATAACGGAAATATGACCGTCGGAGAGTTTACTGCGTTTTTAACAGCTGTTGGTTTAGTGTTTGACCCTATAAAAAAAGTAGGCTCTATCTATGCAAAAATACAAGATGCTATAGCTGCAAGCGAGCGGGTTTTTGAAATTCTGGATAGAAAAAACTCTATTGTCAACGGAAGTTCTAATTTAGAGTCCGATATCACTAATGTTGAATTTAAAAATGTCACATTAGCTTATGAGGGTGCCTACGCTCTTGATGATGTATGTGTCTCTATGAAAAGCGGCGAAAATATAGCACTAGTCGGAGATAGTGGAGGGGGAAAATCTACTTTAATCAATATGCTACTGCGTTTTTACGACCCTGATAGTGGAGAGATACTTATAAATGGTGTTGATCTCAAAGAGTATGAAAATGACTCACTTAAACATCATATTTCAATAGTTTCACAGAGAATATACATTTTTCAAGACACACTGGCTGCAAATGTTGCTTATGGACAAGAGATAGATGTAGATAGAGTAAATGAAGCACTGCGTTTAGCAGATGCTTCACTCTTTGTTTCTTCTCTTGATAAAGGCATAGAGACAATGATGGAGGAGTTTGGAGCAAACCTATCTGGTGGTCAGCGTCAGCGTGTAGCAATTGCCAGAGCGATTTATAAGCACTCTTCACTTCTTCTGTTTGATGAAGCAACTTCTGCTCTTGATAATGAGAGTGAAAAACGCATACAAGCTGCTTTAGATGAATACACAAAAGATAAGATAACTATAACAATTGCCCATAGATTAAGTACGATTAAACATGCCGATAAGATTTTAGTTATGCAAAAAGGTGGGATTGTCGCGATGGGAACGCACGATGAACTTTTACAGAAGTCTGATGTCTATAAAAGATTGGCAGGAGAACTTAAAAGCTAAAGTAGAAGCTCGCTCTTGTTAAGGGAGTTTATAAAATAAAACTTTTATGAGCTTTTTAGCACTTTTTAGAGATAATCGCGGTAATTAATAATATATTGGATTAAATATGCTCGATTTCTCAAAGTTTTTAAAGTACTCAAAACCAGGACCTCGTTATACTTCTTACCCTACCGCATTGGAGTTTAGTGATGCTTATGAGTATGATGAGTATATAAAAAAGTTACAAAACCAAGACCCTTCACGACCTCTGAGTCTCTACTTTCACCTTCCTTTTTGTAAAAATGCCTGTTACTTTTGTGGATGTAATGTTGTTTTTACCTCTAAAGAGGATAAGATGCTTCGCTACATTGAGTATCTTAAACGCGAGTTAGAGATACTTTCAAAACATTTAGATTGTAAACGAAAAGTTATTCAGATGCACTTTGGTGGGGGAACGCCTACTTTTTTCACAGCAGAGCAGTTAAAAGTAATCATTGATGAAATAAAATCTTATTTTCCAAACTTTATAGAGGGTGCTGAGATATCTTGTGAGATTGATCCTCGTCATATTGATGAAGATCAGATGAGAGTTATGAGTGAGGCTGGCTTCAATCGTGTGAGTTTTGGTATTCAGGACTTTAACGAAAAAGTTCAAGTCGCAGTTCATCGTGTTCAGCCTTATGATGTGACAAAAGCTGCAATGGACTTAGCAAGAAAGTACAATATGCACTCAGTAAATGTTGACCTGATTTACGGACTTCCTTACCAATCCCTAGAGACTTTTAAAGAGACACTTGAGCTTTCACTTACTCTTAATCCTGATAGATTTGCAGTCTTTAACTATGCTCACGTTCCTTGGATGAAAAAGACTATGCGTAAGATTGATGAGACTACGCTTCCTCTTCCTGATGAGAAGCTTGAGATTATGCAGTACACTATAGACTTTTTAACTTCACATGGCTACAAGATGGTTGGTATGGATCACTTTGCAAAACCTGAAGATGAACTCTTTAAAGCGATAGAGAAGGGTGAACTACATAGAAACTTTCAAGGTTACACTACTAAAGGTGGGGCTGATTTGATTGGAGTTGGACTTACTTCTATCGGTGAGGGTGTTGATAGTTACAATCAAAACTTTAAAGATATGAAACTGTATGAGGCGGCTATAGATGCTGATAAGCTTCCATTTGAACGTGGTGTAGTTCTCAATGAAGATGACCAGATCCGTCAATTTGTAATTATGGAGCTTATGAGTAACTTTAAGCTTGATATTACAAGATTTGAGAAGCTCTTTAACATAGAGTTTAAAATATACTTCGCAGATGCAATAGAGACTCTGCAGCCTTTTGCAGAGGAAGAGCTTTTAACTATGGATGAGACTCACATAGAGTGTAGTGAGACGGGAACTCTTCTTATTAGAAATATTGCGATGGCGTTTGATGCTTATATGAACAAGCATGCAGATAGTAAAAAAACATTTTCAAAAACGGTGTAAAAATGAGTAAAAAACCAGAAGATATTTTCAGTTTTGATGAGATACAAGACGATTGTGTTAAGTGTGGTAAGTGTATTCCTGTCTGTACGATTCACAATGTAAACGCAGATGAGGTAACTTCACCGCGTGGATTTATAGACCTTTTAGGTGCTTATAAACGCGGACATTTAGAGTTAGATAAGACAGCCAAAGATATATTTGAGTCATGTTTTTTATGTACTAACTGTGTTGAGGTCTGTCCAAAATCACTGCCGACAGATATGATAATAGAACAAGCACGTGCTGACATAGCTAAGAAGTTTGGTATAGCTTGGTTTAAAAAAGCCTTCTTTTTACTTCTTCGTCACCGTTGGTTAAATGATATTGCGTTTAAGTTAGGCTGGACATTTCAGACTTGTGGCTTTAAAATCAAGTCAGATATAGACTCTATGCACTCTCGTTTTAATCTGCCAATACTTAAAACAGATAGACTCTTTCCAAGTCTCTCAAAAACATCATTTTTAAATTCACACCCTGAAAATATAGATAATGGCGGTAAGAGAAAAGTGGCTATATTTATAGGTTGTTTGGCAAACTACAACTATAAAGATGTTGGTGATGGACTTTTAGAGATACTAGAAGCTCTTGAAATTGATGCTTTTTTGGCTAAGAGTCAAAAGTGTTGTTCTGCACCTGCTTATTTTACAGGTGACTTTGATACTGTTGATTCAAATGCTAAGTTCAACATAGAGTACTTTGAGAGCTTCTCTAAAGATGTTGAGGCTATTATAGTTCCTGAAGCTACATGTTCTGCAATGCTTAAAATAGACTACGAGCACTACTTTCATGATCAGCCAGATTGGAGAGCTAGAGCTAGAGTTATTATGTCTAAAGTTTATATGGCAACTGAGTGGTTGCAGCATCACACAGAGCTGGAGGCACTTTTAGCATCTAAGAAAAAAGTGTCAGAGATAGTGACTTATCATGATCCTTGTCACGCTAAAAAGATGCAAGGAATTCATCAAGAGCCAAGAAACCTTGTGCGTCAAAACTACAACATTGTAGAGATGAGTGATCCAAACGCATGTTGTGGTTTTGGTGGTGTGACTATGCAGACTGAAAAGTACCATTTTGCAAAAGCTGCAGGTATTCCAAAGGCGGCAATGATAAAAGAGACAGGTGCTGAGATAGTGAGTGCTGAGTGTTCAGCTTGTCGTATGCAGATAAACAACTCTATGGGTGTTGAGTCAAAAACTATCTTTAAAAACCCTATCGAGTTAATAGCTGAGGCTCTAAGGAAGTAAGCTTGGAACATTTTGTTTGGAGTGCTAACCCCGTACTTTTTGAGTTTGGAAGCCTAAGAGTCTTTTGGTACGGACTACTTTTTGCCACTGCTATTTTGAGCGGTATTCAGCTTATGAAGTGGGTCTTTGAGAGAGAGGGAAAATCAGCAGAGTTGGTTGACACTGGTTCAATCTATACGGTTATTGGCATCGTAGTAGGTGCACGGTTGGCTCACTGTTTTTTTTATGACCCTGCGTTTTATCTAGCAAACCCTATGAAAATATTAGCAGTGTGGGAGGGTGGACTTGCCTCTCACGGTGGTGGTCTTGGTGCGATTATCGCTTTATACTTTTTTGTAAAAAAGTATAAATTAGACTTTCTCTGGCTACTTGACAGGATGGCACTTCCGACAGCTCTTTTTGCATTTTTTGTCAGAATGGGTAATCTTATGAACTCCGAAATTTTAGGTATGAAAACAGATGTTTCATGGGCGATAATATTTTCACGTGTAGATAATATCCCAAGACACCCTGCACAACTCTATGAAGCTCTTGCTTATCTACTTACTTTTTTCATACTCTTTTTTATATATAAAAGTAAAAAGTCTCTTCAAAGAGGTTTTCTTTTTGGAGTATTTTTAACACTTATTTTTGGTGCGAGATTTTTAGTAGAGTTTGTCAAAGAGAGACAAGCCTCATATGCAAGTGAGTTCATTTTAAACACTGGTCAAGCTCTGAGCATACCTTTTTTACTCATCGGTATAGCACTTATAATCTACTCTATGAAAAGTGAAAAAAAGGCTTAAACGCAGTTATTTTCTTTTATGTCTGTGAAGTTTTCTATCTTTGTGAACTGAACCGTGCCAGAAGTGGTTGACTGCCCAGTAAGCTAAAGAAGCAACAACTATTGAGAAGAAGAAAGTCCCTACATAAAGAGGTATGAAAATCTCATCTATATGCTCACTAAACCACTCCACAGTCATATTGACATCCACAACCTCTGAACCAAGCAGATATGTTCCAGTTAAGTACTCTATATAGTACATTGGTGGCATTGTAAAGGGGTTACTAATCCAACACATAGCAAGGGCTATAGGTACATTGAACTTCATAAATGGAACAAGTGCTAAAACAAGTAACATCTGAAATGGCATGGGAATAAACGCGATAAATAGACCTATAAAAACTGCACGTGAAACCATTCTTCTGTTTGTAGAGAGGTACTCGGCTGGTATTTTATATTTTTTTAAAAAGGCTTTGAACTTTTCGCTTTTACTAGTTTTTTTAAGAGTTTTTCTTATCATCTTTAATACTTATTATTTTAATCTGAAACCATTATAGTCTTATAAAACTTATATTTTAAATAATATGCTAAAATTCCACATATAATTTAAAAAAGAGAGCTTATGTCATTTGAAAAACTTGGGTTGATTAAACCCCTACTTAGTGCTATAAAAGAGTTAGGGTATGAAAATCCAACTACTGTTCAAAACAGAGCTATTCCTTTGGTTTTAGCAAAGAGTGATATCTTTGCAACCGCTCAGACTGGAACTGGGAAAACAGCTGCATTTGCTCTGCCAATC
>JAYEMB010000056.1:0-38243 GCA_034717855.1 Campylobacterota bacterium | reverse complement strand
GATGAGCTTTTTATAGAGCTTCAAAAAGATGGACTCAAGTGTGGAATAATCCACGGAGACAAAACAAAAGCAAACCGTCTGAAGACTCTTACTCAGTTTAAAGAGGGAATAACTAAAGTTTTGATTGCTACAGACATAGCTTCACGAGGACTCGATATAGAGCACCTTCCGTATGTTATAAACTACGAACTACCATCTATCCCAGAGGATTATGTTCATCGTGTTGGAAGAACTGGTCGTGCTGGTCGTCAAGGGGAGGCTATAAGTCTTATAGATATTTATGAGAAATATGATATCAAAGATATTGAGCGTCTCATAGGTCAAAAAATTCCTCAAGATACAGTTGAAGGTTTTGAACCAGATCCAACTATACGAAGAAAAGATATTGACGAGGTAAAACTAAAAGCTGAGCATAAACGCAGTAGTGGCAAAAGAGAGCGTCAGTACAATAAAAATACGAGTGGCGTTCCAAAGGGGCGAAAACAACTCAAAGAAACAAAAAAGAAACGCAAGACCACGAAACGCGACCCTAAATAGTTAGTAGTGTATCGCTAACCAAACACTCTCTGCGTTTGGTTGAGTCCATGAGACTCTATGTTTAGTAAACGCAGTGATATTTATATAATCACCTGCGTTTAGTCTCACATCTTTGGAGCCCTCAAAGGACAAAAGAGCTTCACCTTTTAGAAGAATCACCCACTCATTTAGTTGGGATTCATACCAACCTGATTTTGGAGAGCTCTGTCCGTAGGAGATTATTCTCTCTATTTTTAGATTTTCTGTTTTGATAATATCTTCAAAAATTTCTTCTTGTAAATTATCTGGAATTTGCTCAAATATATTCATAATTATATTATACTTCCAAAATGTTTAAAGATTATGAATTAGAGATTTTATACCAAGATGAATACCTTGTCGCCATCAACAAACCGAGTGGACTTTTGGTACATAAATCGATGATAGACAGACATGAGATATACTTCGCTATGAAGATGCTTCGTGATCAGATTGGGCAGTGGGTATATCCTATTCACAGGCTTGATAAACCGACTTCTGGTGTTTTGCTCTTTGCACTTGATTCACACACAGCAAAGCTGATGTCCGAACAGTTTAAAGCCCATACAATTCAAAAAACTTATATAGCTGTAGTTCGTGGGTATGCACCTGAGCGTGGCGAGATAGAACATGCACTTACAGAGAAGCTTGATAAGATAGTCGATAAAAAAGCGAAGCAAGATAAAGAGGCACAGGAGGCAATCACTGCGTTTAAACGGCTCTCTACTGTGGAGCTTGATATTCCTGTCGGTAGATACGATAAAACGCGATACTCTTTAGTGGAATTAAAACCTAAAACAGGACGAAAACATCAACTTCGCCGTCACATGAAACATATCTCTCATCATATCTTGGGTGATACAAAATATGGAAGGGGAGAGCACAACAAGATGATACGCAGGGAGTTTGATTGCCACAGACTGCTACTTCATGCAGTCTCTTTAGAAGTGAAGCATCCATACAGTGAAGAGAGCTTGATTATTAAAGCCCCTTTAGATGAGACATTCAAATCCATTTTTAACTCCTTTGAGTGGAAAACTGATTATAATTTCAGTAATTAAAATAAGAGAAGATTTATGAGCGAAATGCAAGCGATTTATTTAAAAGATTATAAAAAACCAGAGTTTAGTATCAAAGATGTTGAGTTAGTTTTCGACCTCTATGAAGAAGAGACTGTTGTTATGAATATTATGAACATTGTTAAAGAGAAAAGCGATGTGCGTGATATAGAACTAGATAGCATAGACTTAGAGCTAAAAGAGTTGTATATAAATGAGGTGAAGCTCGATGAGAGCCGTTACAGGTATGCAGATGAAAAACTCACTATTTTTGATGTGCCAGCTGCGTTTAATCTCAAAATAATAAACAAAATATATCCTCAAAACAATACCGAACTTGAAGGTCTTTACAAATCCGGCTCAATCTTCTGTACTCAAAATGAGCCGGAGGGTTTTCGTCGTATAACTCCCTACTTAGACCGTCCAGATGTTATGTCTGTTTTTAGAACAACAGTCGTTGCAGATAAAAACAAGTATCCGATTCTACTGAGTAATGGGAATAAAACGCAGTCAAATGATAGTCTTGATGAGCGCCACAGTGTGACTTGGTTTGACCCACATCCAAAACCTTCATATCTTTTTGCACTTGTTGCAGGGGATTTGGGCTGTGTAAATGATGCGTTTACAACAATGAGTGGAGAGAATGTTGAGTTAAATATCTACTGTGACTTAGGCAATGAGTCTAAATGTTCACACGCGATGAAATCTCTTAAAGAGTCTATGACTTGGGATGAAGAAAAATATGGACGAGAGTATGATTTAGAGATTTATAACATCGTTGCAGTCGATAGCTTTAATATGGGTGCGATGGAAAACAAGGGACTTAATATCTTTAACTCCCACTATGTTTTAGCGGATGAAGATACAGCAACAGATGTAAACTTTATGGGAATTCAGTCTGTAATAGCGCATGAGTACTTTCATAACTGGACAGGAAACCGTATAACCTGTCGTGACTGGTTTCAGCTCACACTTAAAGAGGGGCTGACAGTTTTTCGTGATCAGTGTTTTTCTGCTGATTTAAACTCTAGCGAAGTACAACGAATAGAGGATGTGAAATCACTTCGTGAGAGACAGTTTGTAGAGGATGCTTCTCCAACATCACACCCGATTCAGCCAAAGTCTTATATCTCAATGAATAACTTCTACACAGCAACAGTATATGAGAAGGGTGCTGAGGTAATCCGTATGATTCACACTCTGCTTGGCGAAGAGAACTACAGAAAAGCAACTGATTTATACTTCAAAAACTTTGATGGACAAGCTGTTACTACAAAAGATTTTCTTTGGGCTATGAGTGCAGCAAGTGGTACTGATTTAACTGCGTTTGAACTTTGGTATCACCAATCAGGAACACCAAAACTTCACGTTAAAGAGAGTTATGAAAATGGTACTTTTAGTTTTTCTTTGAGACAGGAGATACCAAACGCAGTTGATTCCAAAGAGCAAAAACCATACTTCTTCCCTTTAAAGATAGCCTTAATTGACGAGAGTGGAAACGATGTGCTAGAGAAGACTTTGATAGTCTCAAGTGATGTGGAGGAGTTTGTTTTTGATAACATAAATACAAAACCAATACTCTCAATAAACCGTGACTTCTCTGCGCCTGTTATCATAGAGCAAGAACATAATGAGTTTGCGTTTTTGATGAAGCATGACAGAAATAGCTTTGTAAAATATGAGTCCGCTCAGGAGTTTGCAGTAGAGACTTTAGAGTCGATGATGAGTGGAGAGGAGATAAACGCAGAGTTTGTAGCTGCCTTTGGATATCTACTTGATTTAGATGTTGAGCTTTCATATAAAGCACTGCTTCTTGAACTTCCATCTGTTTCAACGCTGATGCAGAGACAAGAGAGTGTTGATTTTGAGCCGATATATGAAGCCAAAGAGAAGTTGGCGAAACACTTAGCAGCTTCATACAAAGAGAAGTTAGTTGAACTTTACAGCTTCAACCATAAGCCATTAAACAATGAGATAGATTCAAAAAGTATGGGTGAGAGAGCCTTGAAAAATCGCTGTTTGAGACTTCTGAGTGCCTTAGAGAGTGAGGATGTTATTGATTTGGCATCAAAGCAGTATGGTACATCTTTAACGATGACTGATAGGATTGTAGCACTTGACATACTTGAGAACTCTTCTGAGATGTTGGGTGAGCTTGCTCTGAGTGATTTTTATGCTAAATACAAAGATGATACTTTAGTTATGAACAAATACTTCTCTATCCTCTCAGCTTCTCATCGTGAGGGTACCTTAGATAGAGTTATGGCTTTACAAAATGATGCAGTATATGATGAAAAAGTTCCAAATCTTGTTCGCTCACTCATAGGGGTTTTTGCGAGAAACTATAAACACTTTCACGCAAAAGATGGGCTAGGGTATAAGTTCGTGGCTGAAAAAATAATAGAGATAGATAAGATAAACGCACAGATGGCTTCAGGTCTTGGGGGTGCATTTAAAATCTATGACAGAATGAATCAGGTAAATAAGAAGATGATGAAAGAGGAGTTAGAGCGTATTATCTCTGTAGAGACTCTCTCTAAAAATGTCTATGAGATAATTAGTAAGATTTTAAAACAAAACTAAATAATTCAACCTATTTATGGTAGTATAATATTTTTTAATAGGTTGCAATATATGAAAAAAGTTATACCCCATTTAGTAGATATACATGATCTGTTAATGGACTCAAAAGAGGCTATATTGACACAGTGGGTATCTTACAGTTCCCCAAAAGAGATTTTAAAACTTCATAATATAGATGAAAAGTTTTTTTTAGATAAGTATGCGAGTGGCGTTTTTGACTACTTTATGGGTGTTATTTCTGGTAAAAGAGAGATAGGTAACTGTCCTGTAATGCAGGAGCTCTTGGCATATCTGAAGTTTAGAGAGATTAGTGCTGATGAGCTCTTTGAGATATGTAGCCACTTCCGCCGCTCTATGATTGATTTTACATACGATGCAGGCATAAACACTAAAGAGCTCTTTAATGAAATCTCATATATTTACGATAGAAACTTTAGAGGAATTTTGAAGTTCTATACAGATACGATTTTTCAAAAACTCATCGATGCAAGACAAGAAGCTGTTCAAGCAGGGCAGGCTAAAGAGTACTTTTTATCAAACATGTCTCATGAGATACGAACCCCGCTAAACGCAATCCTTGGATTTGTAAACCTTCTGCAAGAGGAGGATATCTCCAAAAAACATAAAAACTATCTTGACATCATTTTAAGCAGTGGTGAAAACCTTTTAAGTATTATCAATGATATTTTGGACTTCTCAAAACTAAGAAGTGGCGAGTTTACGATTGAGCCTAAAATCTTCTCACTTCACGAAGAGCTCTCTCACACAATGGAGCTCTTCGTAGCAAGTGCAAACTCTAAAGAGATAACTATTACCTCTTTTATAGACCCTATAATTCCAAGAGAACTCTATGGAGATGCTCTGAGAATTAAGCAGATTCTCTCAAATTTTTTAAGTAATGCTATTAAATTTACTCCCATCGGTGGTGTAATAAGTGTTGATGCAAGCTGTCACGAGAGAACTCTCAAAGTGAGTGTTAAAGATACTGGAATAGGGATAGAGGAGGAGGATATCAAAAGTATTTTTACTGCTTTCGCTCAGGCGCAATATAGTGAGCAGAAAAATAGTGACGGTACTGGTCTTGGTCTCTCAATATGCCATCAGTTGGCAAAACATATGGATGGACATGTTGAAGTCACTTCAGAGGTGGGTGAGGGTAGTACATTCTGGATGGAGATACCTATAAGTGTTCATGTTGAACAGTGTCAAGTTTTTGAGGATATTCAAGAGTTTCAAAAACTTAAGATGGCAGTTTACACAAAGAGTCTCAAGACAAGTTTTCAGCATGATGCTTTTATAAAGTATGCAGAGTTATTTGATATGAATATCTCTATAGTGGATACTCTAGAGGGTGATTATGATGTTACAATATTTTTGCATGAAGAGTGTGACAATGATTGTAGAAACAAGATTATAGACTCAGACAAAAAGTACGTAGCACTTATGAGTAAGCAGTATGATGATTATGACAGTTATGGGCATATAAACGCGATGTGTTTTCCTCTCTACTGCTCAAAAATACATACAGTATTTGAAGGGCTTTTAAACCCTGAAGAATTTTTGCCGTACTCAAAGAATATTTCACAAAAATTTAAAGGGCATATACTTATTGCAGAAGATAATGAGGCAAATCAAGAGCTTATCAAAATTCTTCTGATGAAGTATGGATTGACATTTGATTTAGCAGAGAATGGTTTAGAAGCTCTAAATATGTACAAAAAGAAGAGTTATGACCTTATACTTATGGATGAGCAGATGCCCGTTATGGATGGAAACGAGGCTGTTAAAAAGATACTTGAGTATGAGAATGAAAATGGACTCAGTCACACTCCAGTATCTGCTTTGACGGCAAATGTTATAAAGGGTGCTAGAGAGAGGGGGCTTCTGAGTGGTTTTGACTCATTTTTAGGAAAGCCGATTGTCTTAAAAGAGTTAGAGCGTGTTTTTATGTCCTACTTGAAGATGGACTCCTCTGCTCTTGTTGAGGAGAGTCTAGAGAGTAGTGCAACTGCGTCTATCATAGGGCTAGATGCTGATAAGTTAAGTGAGGAGTTGATGTTAACTCACGATGAACTTATAATGCTTTTGGGACTCTTTATAAAGAAGATGAAAACAGTTATTCCCGACCTGCAAAACGCAATCAAAAAGAGAGACTTTAAAAAGATAGCCTTGAGTGCCCATAGTATCAAAGGCTCGAGCGGTAACTTTAGAATAGAGTCACTGCAACTAGGCGCTAGTGAAATGGAAAAAATGGCAAAAAATGAAAATAGTGATTATGATTATGAGAGAGTTTTTAAAGAGATGAAAGAGAGTATAGATAAGATAAAAATATCTTAACTTCTACTCCTCTATGTAGTAACCTATTCCAGAAGCATTTTTGATGATATCAGTCTCAAGTTTGTTTCTCAAGCGCCACACAAGAGTTCTCACACTATTTTCTGTAGCACCGTTTTCATCCCAAACATAGTTCATCGCCTGCTCAAAGCTGACCACAAGACCAAGCTGTGCAACGAGAAGTCTTAAAAATGCATTCTCTTTTTTTGTAAGCTTTATCTTCTTACCCTTATAAAAAGTCTCACAGATACTTATATCGAGATGATAGTTGTCTCCAAAAGGCACTATCGGTTTATCAGATGCTTTTTTAGAGTAGAGAAGTTTTTCAAGATTAAGCTTGTCAACTTTTAGGGAGTTAATATCCTCTTTTCTCTCATTTTCAAGCTCATACTTAAAAAGTGCCATCTGAATAGTTGCATGCAGCGAAGCTGGATCAAAGGGTTTTACTATATAGCCATATGGCTCAGTTAGTTTTGCTTGAGAGATGATATCGTCATCAGTATATGAAGTTAAATATATAAAAGGAGTGTTGTTTGTATTTCTTATATGTTTTGCAAGTTCTATGCCGTCGTTGCTCTCTTGAAGTGAGATATCTATAATGATAATATCTGGATTATAAGATGCGATTTTACTCTTTGCTTCTAAAGAGTTATCACACATTGCTACAACATTGTAGCCTTGCTTCTGTAGAGAGATATTTAAGTTAAGTGCGGTAATCTCGTCATCTTCTACTATTAAAATATTATGCGTTTCCATATTAAAACCCTGGTATCAAAAAAATATAATTATTTTGTGATAAATTTATATATGATTATAATATAACTTTTTATTATTTACAATAGATAGATATTTCTTAGTGAAGTGATGTTACAAATTGACACGAAAAAGTAACAGTAAAATTACTTTTTATGATAATTCAACTTTGAATGTGAAGGGTAGAGAACTTTCCCCGATGGAACAACTAGAGATGATTGTTTAAGATGTACATCTTGGTCATCAAAAAAGATATGTGCTTTAAAAGATTGTAAAATTTTACTCTTCTCAATCCCACCCAAAAAGAAAGCCTCATCGACATATACTCCCCACTCTCTGAGTGTTTTTATCACTCTTAAATCTGATGGTGCGTTTCTGGCTGTAACTATTGCTATTCTCACAGGAGAAAACTCCATCTTCATCGGCAGTCTCTCTTGCAGGCAGGCAAGCTTTTTTAAAAACGCAGCAAAGGGACCCTCACTCATCGGAATATTTTGAGATTTATGCTCGTTATCATGAAAAGCTTTCATTCCCTCTTCCTTATAAACAAGTTCACTACTCTCATCAAAAAGAACTGCGTCACCATCAAAGGCGATTCTTACCTGCTCATCGGGTATATCACATTTGTACTCAGGTGGTATGCTTAAAACTGCGGAAGCACAAGCCCCCTTATCAATAACTTTTTGAGCATCGCTTTCGTTAGTAGTTAAGAAGAGGTCAACATCAAAAGCTTCTAGATAATCAGCACTTGACTCTCCAGCTGTAAAAACAGAACGGGTGATGTTGAGGTTTAACTCTCTGATAGTGTTGAGAACTCTAACTCCCGTATCGGGTGAGTTTCTTGACATAATTACAACTTCAACAAGTGGAGTGTCCCCATCTTTTTGGTACCTGTTAAGGTTAAGGAGTGCTTTTACGAGTGGAAATCCTATCCCCTCTTGGAGTGGAGTGTTTTCGCTCTCTAGCATATATTGTCTATAGATATCTATCGCACTGTCTGGATGCTTTTTATTTTCATCTTTAAAGAGTTTATCCGCTTCGCTCAAATCAAAGAGTGCTGTTGCAGATATGCCGATAACTAATGTGTTTTCTAAACTGTATGCCAAAATCTATCCTTTAATGTAGAGATATTATAGTACAATTTCTTTAATATTTTTGGAGAGTTTTATGTCTTATTTCGTTTATATATTAGAGTGTAGTGATAAAACTTTATATACTGGAATCGCTACGGATGTAGAGCGACGTTTGGATGAACATAATAACTCCCAAAAGGGTGCAAAATATACAAAAGTAAGACGACCTGTAGAGTTAGTTTACTCTGAAGAGTCTGAAAATAGAAGTAGTGCATCCAAACGCGAGCATGAGATAAAAAAGCTCTCTCGTAAACAAAAATTGGAGTTGATAAATGCTTAAAGTCTATGTCGATGGAGATGCTTTTCCAAACCTGTTAAAACCGATACTTTTTCGCTCTATTGAGCGTTTAGGTTTAGAGACTTATGTTGTGGCAAATAAAAAGATAGATATTGGAAAATCTAAACATATTAGCTATATGATTGTAGATGCAGGGGCAGATGAAGCTGACCATAAAATAGTTGAGATGGTAGAAGAGGGGGATTTGGTTATTACTGCGGACATCCCACTTGCTGACAGGGTTATCTCAAAAGATGCCCACGCCATAGACCATAGAGGTGAACTCTACAGTGTTGACAATATAAAACAGTACTTAGCGATGAGGAATTTAATGGATAAGATAAGAGAGAGCGGAGAGATTACAAAAGGACCAAAACCTTTTGGAGCAAAAGATGCCCATGAGTTTGCAAATCAACTCAATGCCTTTTTAACAAAACATAACTAGTCTATGACTAACTTATGAGATAAAAGCCTCAAAATCCTCTTTAGAGATAGGTTTAGAGTAGTGGTACCCTTGAAGTATGTCACACTTGTTTTCTTGAAGAAACCTCTCTTGCGTTGTATCTTCTACACCCTCAGCTACTATTGTTAGGTTGAGGTTTTTTGCGATGTTAAGTATAGTTTTTACCATACAGTTGGTGTTATGAAAACTCTCTTGAGTCACTTCAGAAATAAAAGACTTATCTATTTTTAGTTCATCTATTGGAAGTTGACGAAGGTAACTAAGAGATGAGTATCCTGTACCAAAGTCATCCATTGAGAAGCGAATACCAAGTTCTTTAATGATATTCATATTGTCAATAAGCTGCTCTATATCCTCTGCAACACTTGTCTCAGTTATCTCAAAGACAATCTTTGAAGTTAAATTCTCATCTAAATACTTTTCACATAAGCCTTTAACATCACCTATGAAAGTTGTATGAAAGAGTTGTCTCATGCTTATATTTATGGACATCTGACCAATACTTAGACCTCTGTTATCCCAATCTCGAAGTGTTTTAAAAGACTCTTCTATGATAAAGCGGCCAAGCTCTATGATAAAGCCCGTCTGTTCAGAGATAGGTATGAAAATATCTGGACCAACTTCTCCAAGTTTTTCATTCTTCCAACGTACTAAAACTTCACAGCCACTCACTCCATCGTTTGCAGCATATTGAGGCTGGTATCTTAGGTATATCTCATCTTCATCTAAAGAGAAGTGAAGAAGCCTCTCAATCTCAAGCTTCAGTTCTACTTTTTCTGCAAGCTCTTCATTAAAGATGATAAGCCCATCTCTACCTTGGAGTTTCGCCTCATACATAGCTATATCTGCCTCTTTTAAGAAGGTTGAAGCTTCAACATTAGGGTTATCTAAAATACTCAAACCAATACTAGCACTTATATAGAGATGATGTTCATCAATAGCATAATGGCGTTTAATCTCCTCAAGTAACTCTTTAGCAAATTGTTCTGCGTTTTGAAGGGCTTCTTCTTTTGTTTCAAATGAGTTACTTAGTATAGAGAACTCATCTCCACCTAATCTTGCTATAGAGAGGCTACGACTATTTACTAGTTTGCTCATGCGTGAAGACACCTCAAAGAGAAGTTTATCTCCAAAGTCATGTCCTAAAGAGTCATTTATGTTTTTAAAATGGTCCAGATCTATCAGTAGAAGATATTTAATGTCACCGTTTCTCTTTTGGGATTTTATAGACTCATCGAGTAGGTTGATAAAGTAGTGTCTGTTAGCAAGTTTTGTGAGGTAGTCGTGATATGCCCGATAGTTACTTTTTATCAGGTAGTCATAAGTGTTCTTTGAAGCGTAGAGTAGCACTCCAGTAAGTACAATTGTAAATATTGCCAGTAGATAACTGTAGAAATCATTGACTAAAATAAAATAGATAAAGAGGGGAGTCATGAGAGAGATAAGAGTAAGCCTCACTAATCTTTTTTCTGAAACTAAGAGTGTAGCTGAGACAACAGAGGTACCGAGTTGTGTGGCAATTGCGATATAGTGCAGTTCTATATTACTACTTGAAACATTAATGACAAAGATGACTGTCCATAGTGAAAAGTAGATAAAAAGAAATATTTTTGCTTTTGCTCGCCAAGCATCTTTCTCATCTGAATTTAAATCTGAGGTTAAAAACTCTCTATATAAGTTATAACCTAAAATGGAGAAAAAGAGCATAGCTATATACCAGACTGTAGAAGGTATTAAAGTACCATAGATATATCCCATGTAGATATATCCGACACCGGTTGTAACCGTAAGTAGAATCATTACGATTATTTGAGTATTTAAAAATTTATAAAAACTTGTATCATTCTTCATTAATTGTCTCTTGTTTATACTAAATATCAATCTAATATTATCACAAATATGTCACAACTGTAGATATAATTACAAGATTAGCTTGAGAAATAAAGTAATTTAATAGCTTGTGTTTGAAATAGTAACAGTATAATATATTTTTATGTATAGAAGGAGTTTTAAGATGTTAAAGATAATTATAATTTTACTCTTCTCATTATCTATAAACGCAGAGAGTCTGAAAGTTTTAAACTTAAACAAGTTAAGTGATAGTGAAAGTAGGGTAATCATCGATAAAGGTACCGAGAGAGCTTTTAGCGGGAAGTATTATCAGCACAAAAAGGATGGAGTCTATCTCTGTAAACAGTGCGATGCGCCTCTTTATAAATCAAGCTCAAAGTTTGAGAGTGGATGTGGATGGCCAAGTTTTGATGATGAGATAGAGGGAGCCGTCAAAAGGGTTAAAGATGCAGATGGAAGACGTACTGAGATTGTGTGTGCAAGATGTGGTGGACATTTAGGACATGTTTTTGAAGGTGAAAGGTTTACTGAGAAAAACACTAGACACTGTGTAAACTCAATTTCACTCAATTTTCAAGAGAAAAAAAGTGATGGACTTAAAAAGGCTTACTTTGCAGGTGGGTGTTTTTGGGGAGTTGAGTACCATTTTGAAAACTTAGATGGAGTGGTGAGTGTAGATTCGGGCTATATGGGAGGGGAGAAGAAAAATCCAAGCTATAGAGATGTTACAAAGGGAGATAGCGGGCATGTAGAAGTTGTTGAGATTACTTATGACTCTAAAAAAGTGAGTTATGAGTCTTTGGCAAAGCTATTTTTTGAGATTCACGATCCAACGCAAGTAGATGGTCAGGGACCAGATATCGGCTCACAATACTTATCAGCAGTTTTTGTCTCAAACGCAGTAGAGAGAAAAACGATTCAAAAGCTCACAGATATTTTGAGTTCACAAGGGATGAAAATAGCAACAAAAGTAGAGGAGTTAAAACCTTTTTACAAGGCAGAAAAGTACCATCAGGACTACTATGAGAGAAAAGGTTCTCAGCCATATTGTCACGCTTATGTTAAGAGGTTTTAGGGCGGACTCTCTATGAGTTGCGTTTACTTGCCCTCTTCAAGAAGAAGCCAACTTGCATAATCTCCATTATAGCACTAATAGGATATGATTCCAATAATTAAAATATATGGACAACGAATGAAATTTGAACTAAAAGAAGAGTATATAGAGCTTTTTAAACTTATAAAAGTTATGGATTTAGTAGATAGTGGTGCTCAGGCAAAACATATTATAGGTGATGGCTACATAAAACGCAACGGCGAGACTGAACTAAGAAAAAGAGCTAAAATAGTTAAAGGCGATGTCATAGAAGTAGCAGAGGCTGTGATAGAGGTCGTTTAAAAAAGGTCAGCGTGACCGAAAAACACTTCATGTTCTGCAGACTTTCTCAGAGACTCTAAAATGCCCTTCGCTTTTAACTTTGTCTCTTTGTCAAAATATATAAGCATATTTCTCGAAAAGATATAATCAAACTTTCCCAAACTTTTAAATGAGTCATCAAAAATATTGACGATTTTAAAAGTCACCACTCTTTTTATCTCGTTTGAGAGGCTATACAACTCACCATCATCTGTAAAATACTTTTGTAAAATTTCAGGAGTGAGGTTTCTGATATTTCTCTCTGCGTATATCGCTTTTTTAGCTTTTTCTACAGCCTCACTATTTATATCTACAGCTGTGATGCTAAATTTATTTGCATTTACCCCAGCTTCTAAAAGAGCGATAGCTATACTGTATGGCTCTTCGCCGGTTGATGATGGTGCACATAAAATCTGGACACTTGCATTTGCGTTTTTAACAAGAGAGACAAGTTTTTCTATCTGCTTAAACTCCCTGTAGAAGTATGTCTCGTTTGTTGTGAGGTAGTCTATGAGTTCTTGTTTTAAACTTGCGTTTGATTTTATAGACTCTAGCAGTTGGCTAAAGGAGTAGATATCTCTGTGTTTACAAAAAGAGGTCACTTTGCTTTTTAAAATACTTATCTGTTTTTCAAAAGTTACACCCGTTTCATTACGAAAATATTCAGCAACTGGGTAAATGTCATTAAAATCTTCTTGAGGGGTAGTTTCGATTTTCTCTTGGAGCGTTTCTCTCTTTTTTAAAAAATTAAACATTAGTTACAAAACGCACTTATCTTTTGAGTTATCATATTTATATCACCTACTTCAATATTTGAAACAGCTGCTCTTGCATGACTTGGCATACCGTCAACTATCGCACTTTTACTACTTTCAGTTAAACATTTCGCTCCATTTTGGCTTAAGTTTTGACAAGCCTCTACACCATCATTGCCAATCCCTGTCAATATAATACACAATATCTCTGCATCACTACAGAGCGGAATAAAGGAGTCAAAGAGTATGTTAATATCGGGATTATAGGAGTTGTTATTTGCGGGTGAGCGACTAAACTCTGAGTTGTTTTGAGAGTTGAGCTGCGTTTTACCATCACAAAGGTAGATATTTGCACTCTGGAGTCTCTGCTTGTTTTGAATGACGCTGACAGGATTATTACTACTGCTTTGAAGTCTATTTGCAAAACTACTCATAAAGTTTTGAACCATATGTTGTGCAATGATAATAGAAGTGTTTTGTAGCTTTGGAACAGACTTGAGAATCTTTTCTATCTGTCCGGGCCCTCCAGTAGAAGCACCAATCAGGACAAGCTTTTTAAGTTCTAAATGTTTCAAGTTGGTTATTTAGTGTATCTGTGAGCGTATTTAAATGTTCCGCAGCAGCAGCTATCTCTTCTACACTTCTTGCGTTTGTTGAGGAGATTTCATTTATCTCTTCAACATTTGCTACAATAGCTTCTACATTTTTACCAGTTGTCTCAAAATCATCTACGGTATTGTCAGTAGCCTGAACTGCTCTGTTAACTATCTCTACTGTGAGGTTAATTTTCTCTTCGACGCTGTTAGCGATATTTGCCAGCTCTTGAGTCTCCTCTGAGTTATCACTGATTTTTGTCGCAGCGTCACCTATAGACTGAACTACAACATTGATTGTTGCGTTTATCTCAGAGAGTGATTTTTGTGTTCTCTCAGCTAGCTTTCTTACTTCATCAGCAACAACAGCAAAACCACGTCCATGCTCACCAGCACGTGCTGCTTCAATAGCTGCGTTTAAAGCGAGTAGATTTGTCTGGTCTGCTATGTCGGCGATTACAGTTAGAACAGTTTTTACTTCGCTTGCATCTTGAGATAAGCTCTGCATATTATGAGAGAGGTCTGATTCATTTTCAGCAGTTGCTTGCACTCTTGAAGTTAAAATGATGATATCATCTCTTGCAGAAGCTAGATTGTCATTTGCTTGAAGAATCTCTCCCTTATTCTCTTGTGCACTACTTACAGCGCTCACAATTTCGTCTTTAATATCTGTAGCTTGTTGGGTTGCAGCGTCAACAATCTCTACAGAACTCTCAACATTGTTTCCAACACTTAGTGCTGTTGTTGAGAGCTCATGAGCTATAGCTGCGTTTTCTGTAGAGGAGTTCTTTGTATTACTGAGAAGCTCCCTAAGAGAAGAGATAAGGTTATTTAAGTGACGAGCCATAGTTCCAACTTCATCACTGGAGTCTACATTAAGTTTTTTACTCAAATCATTACTTGTAGATATCTCCTGAATATAGTTCTCTATTTGTGAGATAGCTTTAGAGAAGTTTGAAGTTAAAACAAATCCGACAGTAGTTACAAAAACAAATAGGATAGTTATGATTGTAAGCATAGTATTTATTACTTGATGCTCATCTTCAAGTGCTGTATGCGTAGAGTCTTCAAGAAGATGTTCCATGATAGAGGCAACCTCTGTTATCTCTTTTTCCATGCTGTGTAGAAGATGTTCAATCTCTTTTTGATGCTTCTCAAGCTTTGAATGATTTGCACTTACAAGGTCATGCTCTAGCTCTTTGAGTAAAACTTTAAACTGCTTTTGGTGAGTATCTATCTGTTTAAAGATACTCTCTAACTCTTTATATTTAGCTTTTATTTTATCTTCTTTTGCGTGAGATATGGCAGCACTTAGGACCTTAAAGACCTCTAGCATCTTTTTATCAGTCTCTTTCTCTATAGCAGCTAACTCATGTTCGATATCTGTAAACTCTTTTGAGTTTACATCTTGCGAGTGAAGAAGAAGTTTGAAGGTTAAGACCTCTTCACCTAAAATGTCTTTTTCAAGTTCCATAACAAGAGTGTTTATAGGAACTTGATAATCAGCAATCTCTTCGAGCTCTGAGCCTATAGAAGCAACTCCACTGTAAGTGATGACAGATTGAATAACCATAGCGATTATAATTGTTAAAAAACTAAGTTTTATTTTTGTAACAAGTTTCATTTTTGACCCTTTTAAAGTATATTAATAAATTGTACTTATTATATTCTTTTTATAATATTAAGTTTCAATTATTCACAAGATCTATTGCAAGATTAGACTAAATGAGTGTAGAACTGACTAGTCCAATAACTCCACCAAACACACCGCCCCATACAACAAGCCACCCAAGATGCTCTTTTATCAGCTTTTGCACCATCTCTTTTACAAGCTGAGGTGTTAACTCATTGAGCCTTGAGTCTATAACATTTTCGATTGAAGCGAGCATATCATCACTCAGGGATGAGTTTTGCATATGCTCTTGGAGTGTCTCATTAAACGCAGTAGAGTTTACTATTTTGATGACTGCGTTTTTCATTTTAAGTGAAAATGGTTCACGAAGTCCATCAAGAGCAGATTCTCCGCCAAACATCCCAAGCATTCCGCCAAAAGATGACTCCATAACTGTTTTAGAGAGCGCATCAAAGGCAGGTGTAAAATCAGTCTCTTCTATGATAGGCTCTAAATTTATCTTCTTCTCTTCATCTTCAAAAAACTTCTCCAGCTGTTCACGAGTAAAAAACTCACTCATCATAAGGTTTTTTATAGCCTCTTTAAAAGCTTCAAATCTTGCAGGAATTACACCTGAACCATAAAGAAACGGTACTTTTTCAAAAAGCATATGTACAGCTAAAAGATTTGTAACAGCTCCCGAGAGTGCAAAAAGACCTGTAAAAAGTAGAAGCTCTGAGAACTGCGTTTGAACAAATGAGAGAGCTATTAAAAGAGCGGCAGCGAGGTTGGTTATAAAACTTTTGTTGATTTTCAAAATAATTCCTTGAGTTTAAAAGCGAGATTATACTAAAAGGGTATGATTATGTAAACAATAGAGTAGAGAAAACATTTTTAGGACTTCACAGAGAATGATAAAATTTATAAAGTATTTTATTTCAAACAAGCAGCTAAACTATATGTTGCTAATCTTTCTAGCCTATATGGGTGTAAATGCTTACATCAGTATTCCAAAAGAGATGTTTCCAGTTGTAGAGCTTGATAAGATTAGTGTTAGAGGCTCTTATAGTGGAGCGAGTGCTACAAATATGGACAGGATGGTCGTTCGGGATATAGAAGATGGACTGAGTAATATCTCAGGAATCGACAAGAGCGAGACAACAATCACTCCAGGTTCTTTTATTATTATACTTACACTTGATGGAAGTTCCGACAGAATAAACGTACTCTCTAAGGTAAAAGACTCTGTATCAGCCTCAAAACAGTACCTTCCCTCAGATATGAATGAGCCCATCTCAAAGCTTTTAGAAAAGAGCAAGTCACTTATAAAACTCTCTATCTCTTCGGACATACTCTCACGCGGTGAACTAACAGTTATCTCCCAAGAGGTGAAGTCTAAACTCTCTAAAATAAAAGATATCAGTGATATCTCTATCCGTGGTGATTCTGATCAAGAGATATCTATACAGATTAACTCTGAAGCTATTTTGGCTTATGGTTTAAAACCTGAGAGTGTTGTGAGTGCTATCTCAAATCTCTCATACATCTTTCCAATAGGAAACATCGAAGATAGAGGTGAGTTTGTTTTTGTCTCAACTATCAACGGAAAAATGAATATACAAGAGTATAAAGAGGCGATTTTAGAAGTGGAGGGCAAGTTCATCGCACTTGGTGATATAGCAAATGTAAAAATGCACTACCCTCAAACAATAACACTCTCTTCGTTTAACAACAACCCAACTCTGACGCTTATAATCTCAAAAGGTGAAGATGGAAACGCAATAGAGCTCTCAAAAGAGTTAAGAGAACGCGCAAAGCAGTTAGAAAAAACTTACGATGGTGTGATGTTTAACTTCTACCAAGATAGCTCGAAGCCTATGAAAATAAGACTCGATACAGTGACTTCAAATCTAATGTTTGGTCTTATTTTAGTATTTATCTCTATGGCTATTTTGATAAATCTTCGCATTGCGTTTATTGTGGCACTTGGGATTCCTTTTTCATTTATCATAGGGCTTCTTTTTATCTACTACATGGGTTACTCTATAAATGTTGTTTCACTTTTAGGGGCACTGATAGTCATCGGTATAGTTGTTGATGATGCCATAGTTGTAAGTGAAAATATACAGAGACATATAGATGAGGGGATGCCAAACGCAGAGGCGGCTATAGTGGGTGTCAAAGAGATGATGATGCCTATTACTCTAGCTACTCTTACAACAGCAGTTGCGTTTTTACCTATTTTTATGATGCAGGGGGAGGTAGCCCTCTTTTTAGTGCTCATCCCTATAGTTACTGTTATGATTTTACTAGGTTCTCTTTTGGAGAGCTTTTTCTTCTTGCCGCTTCACGCAAAAGAGGTTTTAAAAAAGAGTAACAACTTCATAGATTGGACATCTTTTCAAGAGTTGTACGAGAGAGTACTGCAGTTTCTCATAAAGAACAAGAGAGCTTCCCTTTTTCTTTTTTTAATTCTGATACCGCTCCTAACAGTAGTAACGGCAAAGAGTATGAAGTTTCAGTTCTTTCCGAGTTTTGATGGAAATAACCTCTACATCTCCGGTAAGTTAGATATCAATACACCTCTAGCGGATACCTTTGAGATAGCTAAAGAGGTAGAAGCTTTTATCATGGAGCATGGTGAAGAGTTTTCACTCAAAACTAGTTCTGCCTCAAGTGGATACAGACGAAGTCTCTCAGGTGAAACCGAACTTATAAATAATGTTTTTTATATCACATTGGAACTCCATGAAAAGAGAGAGACAAACTGGATAGATATGTATGTAAACCCGGTGCTCAATTTTAGTTTTGATTTTGAAAAAGCTGAGGCAATACGTGAGAAAAAAACTTATGAGTTGGCACCTCGTATGATGGAGCTTATAGAGCCATTTAAAAAGAAGTACAATATGGTGGATTTAGGTGTTTTAGAAGATAAAGCAGGGCTCATCCGTAGCGATATTCAGATAAATCTCTCAGGGAGTAATGATGCAGCTTTAGAGAGTGCTATAAAAAGACTCTCTTCTGAGATATCAGTGATTGATGGTATCTCAAACTATAGTGATAATATTCGTTACGGAAAGATGGAGTATAAGATTAAGATTAACTCTTACGGAGAGAGCTTAGGTCTTAGCGAGGCTTCTGTTGCTAGAGTTTTAAGTAACTACTTTTTAGAAAAAAGACAGAGTACAACTTTTAATGACCGTGGTGTGATGGAGATAAAAACAGAAGATATTGCTAAAGATAAGACTAAAACACTGCTTGACTTTAATTTTGCTCTTAAAGATGGACGATATGTAAAATTGACAGATATTGCGGATATTGTAAAGATTCAAGATTATGAAAAGATAAATAAGCTCAATGGAAACATCGTAAAAACCCTCTTTGCTAAAGTTGATAAACGCAGGGTCACTCCAGAGGAGATATTGAGTATGTTAGAGCCTACTCTCGATGAGATAGCACAATCGGGAATAGAGGTAAATCTACTCGGAGAGAAAGAGAAAAATAGAGAGCTTCAAAGCGATATGAAAAAAACAGTTGTTTTAGCTATATTTTTGATTCTACTCACACTGCTTCTGATTTTTTCAAAAATAAAATATGCGCTCATGGTTATGAGTGTCATACCTCTCTCAATTTTAGGTGCTCTGATAGGACATAAACTTCTAGGGATGAATCTCTCCATGCTCTCTTTTATTGGGATACTTGGACTTGCAGGTGTTGTTGTAAATGATGGAATCATTATGCTGGATTTTCTTCATGGAACACATAAGTCAGAGGAGTTTTTCAAACGTGTTAAACTAAGACTACGTCCTATTGTAATCACATCGGTTACTACATTTTTAGGTCTTTTTACTTTGATTTTTTACGCTTCAGGACAGGCTGTAATACTGCAACCAATCGCGATATCTATCGGCTTTGGACTGCTGTGGGGAACTTTTTTAAATCTGCTGTATCTGCCAACACTCTACGCTTTAGTAAATGATATAAAAGCGACGACTATAGAAAAAGAAGATAAAGAATACCCCAGAGTAGAAAAACTATAAGGGCGATAGCTGCAAAAAGCAGCACAACTCTTGTAGTGAAGTAGAAAAGAAATTTTAAAAAGCCCATTATCTTACTGGGACTAGTTTGATGTTTTTTGGTTTGGCAAGAACAATACCACCTTTGATATTTATGACGCTGTAGCCTAACTCTTTTGAGAGAAACGCAGATATCATAGCTGTTCTGCTTCCTGTTCTACAGATGAGTGCAAAGGGCTTTTTTGTGTCCACCTTTGCGTTTAGTTCAGTTAAAAACGCATCTACATTGTAGCCACCGCGTTCATTAAAAAACATGATAGGAATAGAGTTTTTAACTATACCTGTTTGTTTCCACTCTCCGGGAGTTCTGATGTCAACTATAGGGATTTTAGAATCGATAAATTTTTGTGAAATGTATTCATCTTTTACCTCTGCAAAAAGAGCTGTGCTAAGTAGTAAAAAAGTTAAAATGATTTGTTTCAAATTATTCTCCAAATTAAAGTGTATAATTATATCAATAAATAAATAATAGGTTTGGTATGGCAGCATCGCAAAAAGCAGTAGATAACGCAAATAGACTGCGTTATATAAGAGCACTCGAGAGGTTTCATAAAGGGATACTCTCTTATCTTTCAAATACAGAAGAGTTGACACACAAGGGTTTTGATAAAAAGATAGATAACTCTCTAAAACTCCTCAATAGAACAGAGGAGATTGCTCTGTATAAAGGTGAACTTCAAGATCTTCAAAAGCTTGTAAAAAAGATGATATCTTACAAAGAGAGTGATGAAGATATAGAGAACATTAAAGAGGAACTTATCTACAGCTCAAACCAACTCGATAAAAGCAAAAATGCCAAACGCTACAAAAAAGATAAGCACGCAAACTCTAAGTTTGATGACTGGGCTTAAGTAGAATCGTGGCTAGGATATTGCTTGTAGAAGACGACCTAATCCTCTCAGAAACTCTCAGCGAACTACTTCAAACGCAGGGTTATGATGTCTCTTTAGCCTCAAGCGCAAACGAGGCTTTAGAACTTACTTACGAGAAGAGTTTTGAGATAATGCTCTTTGATGTAAATATTCCAGATATGAGTGGTTTTGAACTGCTTAAAAATCTTCGTGAATCTGATAACTCTACTCCCTGTATATTTTTAACCTCTCTTAATGACATAGCCTCACTCTCTAAAGGTTTTGAAGTTGGTGCTGATGATTATTTGAAAAAGCCATTTGATTTTGATGAGCTACTTGTACGTATTGGAGCGTTGCTTCGAAAGTCATTCTCTACAATGCAAAATGAGATAAGTTACAAAGATTTAATTTATAAAATCTCAACAAATGAGCTACTAAAAAACGGACAACTTATCTCATTTGCACCACTTGAGTCTAAACTTCTTTCACTTTTTTTTAAAAGGATAAGCGAGACAATCACAAAAGAGGAGTTACTCTACGAACTTGATAATATAAATGAATCAAGCGAGGGGGCTCTTCGCGTTTATATTACTAAACTGAGAAAGTCAGGATTAGAGATTCAGACAATAAAAGGGACGGGATACAGACTTGTTCAATCATGAGAGAAGAGCCTTTTGGAAGTTTTTTAGTACATACTTCGGCAGCGTAGCTATTTTGATTTTAGCCTCTGGTTATTTTTACTATGAAGAGCAGAAAAAGACGATGATTGAAAAAGAGCACTTCTCGATGATAGAGTATGTCAGGCAGATGAAAATGAAACAGCTTCCTATGAGTGAGCATATAAAATATGAAGTTGTAGATATCGAGATAAACAATTTTAATATGAATAATTTCGAGATAAAAGAGAGAGAGTTTATAAAGTATATGCCTTTTAACTGGGAAGGAGGATATATACTTGTTCGCAAAGATAAAGTACATTATGAAGAGAGTATTTTTGAGATTAAAATATATATTATTCTTATTCAGGTTCTACTGCTTTTTTTCTTTGCAAGCTTGAGTTATTTTCTTTCTTATAAAGCACTACGACCGATGCAAGAGGCGATAGAGAAGCTAGATAACTTCTCAAAAGATATGATACACGACTTAAATACCCCCATCACATCTATACTCTTAAATATGAAAATTCTTGATGCAAACGCTGCGTTTAAAGAGAATAAGGCACTGAGCAGGATTAAACGCAGTGTTGATGATATTGGAGAACTTCATGGTAATCTGACGGCACTGCTTCAAGAAGATACTATGAAAGTTCAAAATGAGAATCTCTTTGAGATAGTCAATGAGGTTGTCTCAAGTCACAAAAAAATATATCCTGAGATAAGTTTTGATATCAGGGATGCTGATTATTTTGCTAAAGTAAATAGAGATGCCTTTAAGCAGGTGATAGTAAATCTTCTCTCAAATGCTTGTAAATACTCTAAAGAAAAGGCTTACATAAAGGTTTATGCGAAAGATAAGACCCTCTATATAGAAGATAATGGAGTTGGTATTAAAAACCCGAAACATATCTTTGAGCGCTCCTATAAAGAGCATAGCAGTGGTCACGGGATAGGATTGGATATTGTAAAAAGGTTGTGTGATTCGATGGAGATAGAGATAGCTGTGGAGTCCAAACTTGAAGTGGGAACAACTATCTCTTTAGCTTTTAAATTTTAGACTAAAAACTGTAGGTAATATCTGCAAAAACTCTGTCGTTATCACTAATAGCTTTTATAAATGGTTTATCTCCGTCTATATAATCAACTACTCCGAAGTTCGCTACAACTGCATCCATAACATCGTATTCAACCCAAACTCTTGCAAAACCGCCATACTCCCATGAAGCACCAAACATACTCACAAGTGCAGTTGCGTTTATGGAGTCATTTTCAAATGAGCGGGTTGCTCTCATAGCTGTTTGAATTTCATTTTTATCTACATAATCGGGAGTGCCTACTAATGAGGACATCTGCGTTTCATAATCAAAAATATGTCTGTTCGCAAGCTCTAAGGAGAGAACAGTGTCTTTTATGCCCATATAGTCAAAACCGATGAGAGTATCAAGTCTAGCTTTATCATCAGTTGTAGAGTTGTACTTCACACCATCTAAATAAGCGACTTCGCTCTTTAAAAGCCAACTGCCAGTTGCAATATTTATAGCTGAACCGAGCATCTTTACTTTAGTCACTACGCGTTTTGCGTTTGGCGTACCGACATTTTCAATATGCCATTTTTGGTCAAGAACATCAGCTGCATAAAAAGATAAATCCCATCCTGAGAAAACGCCATTTGCAGCAAGTGCGTATTGCATATTATCCCATGAACTATCAGGTGTCTCTAATTCAATAAATGGATCAGGAGCACCAAGCGGAAATACATTGTCAACAGGAAAAAACTCACCTCTAGGTGCAGCTTCAAGCATTATTCTACTCTCACCAATTGCCATGGCAGAGAAGTTCCACTGACCAATATAATAATCAACTTTAGCCATACCAACACTTAGTCGTAAATCTTCAATATCTGTTAATCCTGGAAGACGATTATCAAGAGGATTGATGACATCTGTAATTCTGATACTATCAGACTTTCCCCAAACTACAATCTGACGACCAACTTTTAAGTCTATCTCATTTGTTAAACGACCTTGGATATATGTGTCAGTTAGCATGAGTTGCGTTTTGTAAGTATCTAAAGTGTCATCATTATAGTTGTTATTTGGATGTAAGTTATAGATAGCATCATAATAAGCATCCCCACTTATTCTTACTTTCCAGTTGTCTGAGAGTTTTCCATCTACTTGAAGATAGAGTGAAGTTTGTGCCTGGTTAAAGCCGGAATAATCTATAGCGTTTGAACCTTGTTGTGCATCTACTCTGTGAGAGTGGTAACCGTAAGAAGTTTTAAATGCTAAATCCCCACTCAGTGAAAACATTACTTCTTTATCTTCTGCTTCAGAGGCTATTTCCTCAACTGCTGCAATCTCATCATCACCAAAGCCATCTAAATCAGAGTTCTCCTCTTCATCGCCAAATCCGTCTAAGTCACCACTCTCTTGGCTCACTACTTCTTCTGTGTCAAAACCACCTAAGTCAGCATCTAAATTTTCTTGGGACAAGAGAGAACTGCTAGCCAACAAAGAAGCTAGAGTGATTGAAAGAAGTAGCTTCTTTGTCATTATTATAGACCTCTCTCTAAAGTACGAGTAGTAAATAGTGACTCTTCTAAACCTTGATTGTATTTGATATCTGAGAATTTAAAAACAGTTTTATGAAGAGTTTTCTTACCCTTTTTTGTAACCATCTGCATCTCAGTAGCCGTCCAGATACCATCTATTTTCTCCAAACCTTTTACCATCATATATTTCAGTTTTTTACCAGCTTTGATGTAGTTTAGAGCTTGAACAATTA
The DNA here is from genome assembly GCA_034717855.1 of Campylobacterota bacterium. GTDB lineage: Bacteria > Campylobacterota > Campylobacteria > Campylobacterales > Sulfurimonadaceae > Sulfurimonas. Next base: position 14,492 of record JAYEMB010000056.1, on the reverse strand, counting down.
CAAAGTTATCTTGTCTTACAAAAACTATAGACTTTGTGTAACCAGTCTCTTCAACTGTCTTTTCACTCTTTGGAGTAACCATCATCTGCCATGTCATATGCCCGCCAACTTTTTTCTCTTTCATGATTTTATATGTGTAGTCCTCTACATTTCTACTTGTCATATCAGAGTAGGTAAAATCACTTCCCATAAAAGATGAACTCTTGTCACTTGATGCGATACGTTTTACTTTTTGAAGTTCAGGAAGATATAACCACTGGTCATCATCTTTATTTGAGTCTTCATAATCATAGGTTAAAAACGCAGTGTTTTTAACATCAGCAGGAGTTAGGAAAAACATAAGTTTCAGTTTGTCTTCGCCCTTGTCTTTAGTAAATGTTTTTAGGTTACGAACTCTTTTTTTACCATTTTTATCTATCATAGTCATAGTCATTTTTGAAGTGGAGTTATCACCATCATCTCTATCGTGAACTTTTTGTGCAATTTCCTCGCCTGTGATGGCAAAAAGTGAGCTGAGTGTTAAACTAGCTATAAGTAATGTTTTTAAAATCATTTTGTATCCTTAGTTATGAGTGTAAGTAGTGCAGGTCCTAAAATAATGTTAGAAAATAGGGCAATAGTAATCGCTCCACCTGCAAGTATTCCGAAGTTTATCAGGTTTGTAAGTGATGCAAACATGTAAACATAAAAACCTAAAGAGAGAACTATAGTAGTAGCAACAAGTGCACGTCCAGTTCCTACCATTGTATGCTCTAGTGACTCTTTTGTTGAGTGACCACGATGATGATACTTCGCAAAGTTATGAAAAAAGTGAACTGTATCATCAACACTTAGACCGATAACTATGGCACCAACAAGCATGGTAAACATATCCAGAGGCATATTTACCATCGACATAAAGCCAAGTGTCAGGATGATTGGTAGTACATTTGGAATCATACTAACTAGACCTATCTTAATACTTCCAAGTAAAATAGTCATCATTATAGCGATAAGTATAAACGCAACTACATAACTCGTAGCCATTGAACTCATAGCCGCAGCTAAGGTTCTTTGAAAAAGAGGAACCATACCTGTGATGATAATCTCTACATCACTCCCAAGTTCACTTTTTAGAAGTGTTTCTAACTCATCTCCAAGTTCTGCATACTCTCCAGCTTCCATCCAAGGGAGTTTGAAAGTGATACGAGCCTTAGAAAAACTAGAGTCCACTAAGTCTTCTAAGTCATCACTTCCACTATTTTCAAAAAGCAGGAACTCTTGTGGGATAAGTGCATCATTATCTGTGATAGCATAGTACTCTTGCTCATTGTTATGTAGGGCTCTGTGAATCTCTTTTAAAACTTCAGCAACACTCCAACCCTTTCCAACAAAGTAGTTCTCATTTTCAATCGCTTCGGCTTTTTTTCGCACATTGTCTAGCTTTTTTAGAAGTTCAGAGTTGTAAAGACCATTCTCTTTTTTAGTATCTATGATAACTTCCATAGTAACGGAACCCTTAAGCTCTCTATCTACAGTATCTGTAGCAATTTTTACCGGAGAGTTATCCGGCTGCCAGCTCAGTGGGTCATGCTTAAACTCAACGTTTGAAGCAAAGAAAGTCCAAACTACTGCAATGACAGCACTCACAGCAACAATCGCTTTTGCATTGTTTGTACTAAAATTAGCTATCCATTTTAAAATAGTGTCCATCTTTTTAGATTTATCTAAATGTTTCTCTTTAGCTGGTTTTATTGGTAAGATCGCCAAAATAGCAGGAAGTAAAATCAAAGTATTTACAAGTGCAACCATTATACCAACCGCTGCAAAAACTCCTAAATCTGCAATAGGTGCAATCTCAGCAGTGGAGAATGAAAGAAGTCCAGCTGCAGTCGTAAGTGAAGTCATGATAATTGCGAGCCCAGAGTGACCAAGTGAGTATGAGATAGCCTCATGCTTATCTCCATTTTCGTTGAGATGTTTAAAGAACATCGCTAAGAGGTGAACAACTGCCCCTATACCAACAGCTAGCAAGAAAGATGGTAAAATCTGCGTTGGAATTGTAATAGGAGTACCGACTAAAGCCATAGTTCCGATAGTGCTAAGAAGTGAGATTGCAACGATAAATATAGGTAGGATAACGGCAGAGATTCTACGAAAAACAATGAAAAGAAAAACCATCATCATAAGTAGAACAAGTTTTACAAATTTTTGCATATCTTTTTGAACTGAGCGTTTGTTGTAGTCATTTACAGCAAGTGAACCAGCGATAAAAACATTAAAACCTTCAGCTGTGAATTTGTGAGCTATCTCATCAGCTACTCTCACCATCTCACTTTTTGAGCTGTCTTTTAAAAACTCTAAATCCTCTGAGGGTGTCTCTTCACCAAAACCTTCGAGAGCATCTGCATCATCTGAACTCTCATAGGCACTAGGCTCTAAAATAATAGTAGTGTAAGTAAGATCTTCGCTAAACAGCAGGTTCTTATACATCTCGCTATTTACAGCTAAATCTTTCACTGCAGCATACTCAGCTGCGTTTGTTGGGAAGCTCTCAAAAAGGTCTTCAACTATTAGCTGATCACCATCACCTCTTGTGTTTCTTGCGTTTATAAGTGAAGTGATATCATTTAAGTGAGGCACATTGTCTTGGAGCTCAATGTGTAGTTTTTGTAGATTTTTAAGAAAGGCAGGTTCAAAAATATCTCTGCTCTGAACAACAACCATAATCTTCTCATCCTGTCCAAATTGCTCCTTAAAATTCTCATATCTCACAAGAGCTGGATCATCCGCATGTAAAAATCCTTCAGTTGAGGTGTCTATAGTGATTTTAGGTAAATTTGAAATAAGTCCCATACTAAGTAGTAACATAACAACAATTATTTTGATAGGATTTCTGCTTATCCCTTTACCCATATTTTCCAAGCGATTTTCGCTTCTTGTTCTCCAATTCATCTCTTGCCCTTGTATATTGATACTAAAATAGTACAACTGAAACATTAGGGCAATGTTAAGAGCCTTTTTTCTTGACATTGTGGGTAGATACAAATAAAATAGTAGTATGAAAAGATTAAAATATGATGTATGTGTAATTGGTTGTGGACCTGCAGGTTTTGCTGCGGCGATGAGGTCGTATGATTTTGACAATCATGTATGTATAGTTGAAGGTAACCATGTTGGTGGTGCCGGCATAGCAGATGGAGCTTTAAGCTCTAAAACTATGTGGGAGTTGGCAAAGGATTACTCTATAGCAAATCGTATTGATAGAGGTTATCGTGCTTCAAATCTTAGTGTAGATTATGAAAAAGTCCGTGATAATGTCTTCTCGGCTGTAAGAGAAAAAGAGTATCAGATTCGCTCACAAATCGAGACTTTTTCTAAAAAAGAGGGGAGCTCAAAGAGTTTGACACTTTTTGAGGGTTGGGCTGAGTTCTCTAGTAAAAAGAGTATTATAGTATCTCTACATGATGGTGAACGCATAGAAATTGAGGCTGATAACTTTGTAATCGCGAGTGGTTCACACCCTAGAAAACATCCACAGTTTGAGATAGATGGTGAGCGAATAATCACATCTGACCATGTTCTACAGTTAAAGAGATTTCCAAGAGAAATTTTAATCATAGGTGCGGGTATAGTCGGGTGTGAGTTTGCGACTATTTTTGCAGAGTTTGGACAGACAAAAGTACATCTTTTAGATTCCCAAGAGAGAGTTATTCCATTTGAAGATGATGATGTGAGTGACTATGCAGCTAAAATGCTCGATAATATAGGCGTAAATATTCATCATCACGCAACACTTAGAGATATTGTTAAGCATGATCAGCATATTGATGTGACACTTGATTATAAAGATGGACATACGGAAGTAATCAGTGTTGAGACTATTTTGGTCTCTATCGGGCGTGTTCCTAGTGTGAAAAGACTTGGGCTTGAAAATATCGGTGTCGGCATTACAGAGAGAGGCTTACTAGAGACAAACGAGCAGTGCAGGGTTGCTGAAAATATCTATGCTGCTGGTGATATATCTGGACATAACGCCTTGGTAAATGTGGCTGAGATGGAGGGGCGTTTTGCAGCAAAAGCTATAGAGAACAAGATAAAGTTTCCTCTACGATATAGAAATATGTCAACTATCATGTTCTTTAACCCCGAAATCTCTTCTATAGGGCTCAATGAGAAAGAGTGTCAACAAGAGGGTATAGCGTATAAAGTAGTGGTTTATAAACATACTCTTGTCTCTCGTGCTATAGCAATGCGTGAAACGCAGGGATTTTTTAAGATGATAGTCACAGACGATGAAGACCCTAGGGTTCTTGGCATGCGAGCGGCTGGACCACAATCAGCTGCTTCTATTATGTATATCGCAACGCTGATGGATCATAATGTAAGCCTTGGTGAAATTATGAAGACAGTGCACCCTCATCCAAGTATGACAGAGGGGATTCAAGAGTGTATTCGGATACTGCTTGATAAATCAATATTTAAAGCAGAGGCTTTTCCTCAACATGTTAGTTTTAAGAGTTGGCATCCCTAAGAAGTCATTTAATAGTTTTGTAACTATTTGAGGAGTATAATCTTTACAGATAGACAATTAAAGGAGTCCTAAATGGCTAAGAGTGAAAAAAAAGAGAAAAAATTAAGTAAAAAAGAGCTTGAAAAGTTAGCAATTAAAAAAGCGAAGAAAGCGGCTAAGAAGAAAGAAAAAAAACAGGCACAAAAGAAAAAGTCAAAAAAAACAAAAGCTAAGAAAGAGGCTCAAAAAAAGATAAGAGTTAAACTTACTAAAAAGAAAAAAGAGAAAGCAAAAGCTAAAAAGAAAAAAGCAAACAGAAACTCTAAAAAAGATTAGTGATATCTAGCTTCTTGCTAGATATACATTAGTTGTGAGAGTAAAATTATAAGGACTACCATTGAAAATGGAAATATATGACTTGTAAAAACGAAAGGGTTTATCCCAAATAGTTTTTGGTTTACCCCTCTAACCCCAAGCCATGAAGCTAGAAAGGCTTTTATACTAAGCATTATTTGAAAGTTACTCATCCCATCTTCACCTATTTCACCAAAAACCTGTGTAATCATAAAAAGACCACTAGCGACTGCTACCATTAAAGCGTAAGGTACAACCTTTCTAACATGCATCATTATCGCTTCTCTAGCTTTAGCGTGTTCCTCTTGAGTGAGAGACTGTTTCATTTTAGACAAAAATAGAATATCCACGAATAAAAAACCGCCGTAAATAAAAACTGAAAAAATATGTATTGTATGAATTATTGTGTAAGTGATGAGAGAACCTTTTTTTGTAATTATAGTCTAAATATAAAAAAATGAGACTAAAATGTAATATTAATATAGTAAAATAAGACAATTATTTTTATGGAGTGGTAATGCGTAAACAAAAGATAGATAAAACACCCGCAAGATTGGACTTTTTACAGAGTTTTACAGGTCTAATATTGGCTCTATTTATAATGGGGCACATACTTTTTGAAGCTTCGATACTAGTCTCAAACGAGATGATGTATATGGTGACAATTATGTTTGAGGGATACTACTTTTTTGGAGAGACCTATCCCGGGATAATCTCCTTCTTAGCTGCGTTTATCTTCGTTATATTTATTTTACACGCTGCAATAGCCATGAAGAAGTTCCCCTCATCTTATAGGAACTACAAGGTTATGAAAAGACATGTATCAGGTATGAAACATGAAGATACATCGCTATGGATGATTCAAATAATCACAGGTTTTATGATGTTTTTTATGGGTTCAGTGCATCTCTATATGATGATTGCAGAGCCTGCGAATATCGGTCCATATGCAAGTTCACACAGAGTTGTAGATGAGTTTATGGGACCTCTTTACTTTATGCTTTTAATTGCTGTCGTTTCTCACGCCTTTATCGGTCTCTACAGACTCGCTATGAAGTGGGGCTTTATGGAGGGAAAAAACACTAAAGTTTCCCGTGCAAGATTTAAAATGCTGATGAAAATTATGATAGCAGCATATATTATAATCGGTATAGCGTCCCTCGCAAAGTACACATATATAGGACTGACGCACGATTATAGTGATGGAAAAAGATACGAGTCACCAACAATTAAGATGGAGAAACACTAATGAAAGTAATCTATACAGATGTGTTAATCATTGGTGGAGGTTTGGCAGGTTTGAGAGTTGCAACAGGTGTAAAAGAGAGAGGGCATGACGCAGTAGTCCTTTCACTTGTTCCTCCAAAGCGTTCACACTCAGCAGCAGCACAAGGTGGAATGCAGGCATCTTTAGCAAACTGTAAAATGGGTGAGGGTGACAATGAAGATGTTCACTTCTCTGATACTATCAAAGGTAGTGACTGGGGTGCAGACCAAGAGGTAGCTCGCATGTTTGTTCACTGTGCACCCAAGGCGATTCGTGAACTTGCCCATTGGGGTGTTCCTTGGAGTAGAGTGCATCGTGGTGGACATGATGCTATTATAAACGCAGAGAAAGTGACTATCACCGAAAAAGATGAGGCTCATGGACTCATAACTGCACGTGATTTTGGCGGTACGAAAAAATGGAGAACCTGTTATACATCTGATGGAACAGGTCACTCTATGCTCTTTGCTATGGACAACAAAGCAAAACAGGAGAAAGTTGAAGTTCATGAGCGTTTAGAAGCTATCTCTCTCATACACGAAAATGGTCGCTGTTATGGAGCAGTTGCGAGAAATCTTATGAGTGGAGAACTTGTAGCTTATGTATCTAAGGCAACAACGATAGCAACCGGTGGATATGGTCGTATATATAGTGTCTCAACAAACGCAATCATATGTCAGGGAATAGGGCAGGCGATAGCTCTTGAGACAGGAGTCGCAACACTTGGAAACATGGAAGCTATACAGTTTCACCCAACAGCGATTGTACCTGTTGGAATTTTGACAACTGAGGGTTGTCGCGGTGATGGCGGTCTTCTTTTGGATAAAGATGGTTATAGATTTATGCCAGATTATGAGCCGGATAAAAAAGAGCTTGCTTCACGTGATGTTGTATCTCGCAGAATGACTGAGCATATGAGAAAAGGCAAGGGTGTCAAAAGCCGTTATGGAGACCATTTATGGCTTGATATCACGATTTTAGGTCGTGAGCATATTGAAAAAAATCTACGTGAAGTAAAAGAGATTTGTGAGAACTTCTTGGGAATAGACCCTGCAGTTGATTGGATTCCAGTTCGTCCTACACAGCACTACTCGATGGGTGGAATTCGTACAAAATTCACAGGAGAGTCTCAGACCTTAAAAGGCTTGTACTCTTGTGGTGAAGCAGCTTGTTGGGATATGCACGGGTTTAATCGTTTAGGTGGAAATTCTGTGAGTGAGACTGTTGTCTCTGGAATGTTGGTTGCTGAATATATAAGTGATTACCTTGAAAGTGATGAGAGCCATTTGAATATTCACACTGCAAATGTAGAGAAGTTTGTGAGGATTGAGCAGGAAAAACTAGATGCTCTTTTAAGCAAAGAGAGTGGTGAGGATGCTTATGTCCTTCGTCGTGCTATGGAATCAATAATGATGGATAAAGTGGGAATCTTTAGAAATGGAGATGACCTGCAAGAGGCTGTTGATGAACTCGAAGAGTTATGCCAACGTGCAAAAAACATAGAGGTTTTTCGTTCAAAATCTCGCGCAGCAAATCCTGCACTTGTAAATGCATATAGAACTCAAAAGATGTTGAAAGTTGCACTAACAGTTGCTTATGGAGCACTGCTAAGAACTGAGAGTCGTGGAGCACACTCAAGAGAAGACTATCCTGAGAGAGATGATGCTTCCTGGTTAAAACGCTCTATAACTTCTTGGCCAGATGAGAATCAGACGATGCCAACTATGGAGTACGAGGAGATAGATATCTCAAAGATGGAACTTCCACCTGGTTTTCGTGGTTATGGAAAAGATTTGACTAAACATCATCCAGAGACTGCTCAAAGGGAGCTAGTTGTAAAGACAATCAGAGAAAAACTTGAGACAACGGGAGAGAATCGTCATGAGATTCAAAATGCTCTTATGCCTTTTTTAGATAAACTGCCTAAGAAGTATCGCGGAACTAATGAGAGATTAGGAGAGAATGTATGAGTGATAAAAAACAGAGACTTTTAAAGATAAGCATACTGCGTTTTGATCCGCATGACCCTGAGGACTTTCCACACATGGAGACTTTTGAGGTTGAAGAGGCTGATGGAATGACACTCTTTATTGCGCTAAATGAGATACGTGAGCATCATGATAATTCGCTCAAGTTTGACTTTGTATGCCGTGCTGGGATTTGTGGAAGCTGTTCTATGCTTGTAAACGGTCGTCCAACTCTCGCTTGTAGAACTTTGACTGCAAAACTTGATGAGCACTTTACGCTTGCTCCCCTGCCTCTTTTTGAACTCATAGGAGACCTCTCAGTCTATACTGGAAAGTGGATGAGAGGTTTAAACGCAAGGTTGGAGACTTGGATACACGACAAAGAGGAAGAGTTAAATGTTGATAAGTTAGAAGAGAGAATGGAGCCGGCTTTAGCGGATGAGATTTATGAACTTGATAGATGTGTTGAGTGTGGATGTTGTGTAGCAGGGTGTGGAACTGCACAGATGAATCCATACTTTGTTGGAGCAGTAGGACTCAATAAAATAGCTCGTTATCAACTTGATCCGCGGGATAAACGCAGTGATGATGAATATTATGAGTTGATAGGAAATGAGGATGGTGTCTTTGGTTGTATGACACTTTTAGGTTGTGAAGATGTCTGTCCAAAAGACTTGCCACTTCAGAGTAAGATAGCGTATTTAAGACGCATGATGATAAAAAATACATTAAAATAAATAGGAACAATTATGGATACAAATATTTCAGATAAAGTAAAAAAATATGAAAAGGGTGACTGCGCAGAAAACAAAGTTTTTTATCAAGCGATGGAAGAGGTTATCTACTCGATATCACCACTCTTAGAATCAGATGAGAAGTACAAAAGATATGCGATACTGGATAGACTTGTAGTTCCAGATAGAATTATAAAATTTAAAGTAACTTGGATGGATGATACTCAACAGATTCAGGTAAACACTGGTTATCGTGTTCAGTTTAATAATGCGCTTGGGCCATACAAAGGTGGACTGCGTTTTCACCCAAGTGTAAATGAGGGGATACTGAAATTTTTAGGTTTTGAGCAGATTCTTAAAAACTCACTGACTGGTCTGCCTATCGGTGGTGGTAAGGGTGGGAGTGACTTTGACCCTAAAGGAAAGAGTGACTTTGAAGTTATGAAGTTCTGTTCTGCGTTTATGACTGAACTGCATAAATACATCGGTCCGAGAATGGATGTTCCTGCCGGTGATATCGGTGTTGGCGGACGTGAGATAGGATACCTTTTTGGAGAGTATAAAAAGATTACTTCTACATATGAGGGTGTTCTAACAGGAAAACCATTTGTATTTGGTGGTTCACTAATGAGACCTGAAGCAACAGGTTATGGAACAGTTTACTTTACAGAGAAGATGTTAGAGATAGAGGGCAAAGAGTCTTTAGAAGGTAAGATTTGTACAGTGAGTGGAGCTGGAAATGTGGCACTTCATGCTATTGAAAAGTTAGAACACCTCGGTGCAATCCCTGTTTCATGTACAGACTCTAAGGGGACGATTTATGATCCTCGTGGTGTTGATTTGTGTCTTTTAAAAGAGCTAAAACTTGAGCGTAGAGTTTCACTTGAAGAGTATGTGAAAACACATCCTGAAGCTAAATACACTCCTATAGAGGAGTACCCAGAGGGTGCTCATGCAGTTTGGGATATTCCATGTTATGCTGCGTTTCCATGTGCTACACAAAATGAGCTCAATGATGTTGATGCTCAAAACCTGATTGTTAACGGGTGTGTAAGTGTAAGTGAGGGTGCAAATATGCCTTCAACTCCAAAAGCTATCAATGACTTTTTATCTCATAAAATCTGTTTTGCTCCTGCAAAAGCAGCAAACGCAGGTGGAGTTGCCGTGAGTGAGTTTGAGATGTCACAAAACGCAGCAATGGCAAAATGGAGTTTTGAAGAGGTTGATGAAAAACTAAAAACTACAATGCAACAGATATGTACTCGTGTTGCTCTGACTGCAAAAGATTATGGCGTTGAGGGTAACTATGTGGATGGTGCAAATATTGCAGGGTTTAAAAAAGTTGCTGATGCTATGATTGCTGAAGGTATCTAAAGGAGTTCCCATCAAGTTTTTTATAACGATATTTTTATTTATATTCTCTCTTGCATTAAACGCAGATGAAGTGAAGTTTACAAAGTTTATTGATAAGCAGCTAGATTATACTTATCAGATGGCTGAAAATAATATAACACAAGAGACTCTTAAAGACTTAATCAAAGAGCAAGAGTTGTCCTATAGTTTAGCTCTCGATGAACTAATGGCAAATAAAGATAGGCATATAAAAAATATAAAACTTTTTAATTCTGAAATATTTTCACTTAAAAAAATCATCTCAATCAATAAAAGAGCAGGTAATACCTATGCTGTTCTTAGAGATGAAGTAAAAATAAAGTCATATGCAATTATTCGTTCTCAAAATTTAATGATTAAAAATATTTTATCTGCACTAGATCTTCCAACCAAAGGGGCATTTAAAGAGGCATTAAATAATTACATAACTGCGAATCAACTTGAAGTTCAAAAAATTGACACTGTCTCTTATCATGAAAAACTAAATATAGAAGCTAACTCAAAAACGCTGCAGAAGGCTAAAGAAAATATTATAGAGTACTATGCGGTCAAAGATATAAATGTAGATATGGTTAATAATATCTATAAACTTGAAAGTAGAATGTATAGGTTAAATAGATATAGTAAATATCATCTTATTCATTTTGTAGTGTACATAAACTCTCTTGAATCTGTTCAGTCTGTTAATGCTGTTTTAGAGCTTTATGGCTTAACTGTTATAAAAATTCTTTTTATTGTATCTCTTTTTATACTGATCTATATTTTTAGAAAGTTTGTTTATGTCGCTTTAGAGTCATATATTTTAAAGGTAGATGCACTCGATAAGTACTCACATCAAATTTTAGAAAAATTAAGAAAACCGATCGAGATTGTTATTATAATCATTAATATAAATATGGCAATTTATGTCTATAATGACTTTAGCAATGTAGAGATGGTTTCACGATTTTTTAATATATTATATGGTTTTTTCTTCATACTTATGATTTATAAGCTTATTAACACAGTTGCAAAAATAAAACTTCACGAAATAGATAGTGATAATAAAAAAGTAAAAAATGAGCTGATAAATGTTGGTATTAAGATTGTAAACTTTATTATCTTAATTATTGGTTTACTTATTATTCTCTATTTTGCCGGTGTAAATTTAACAGCAGTCTTATCCGGTCTGGGTATTGGTGGTTTTGCAGTTGCTTTTGCAGCAAGAGATACTATTTCAAACTTTTTTGGAACGCTCTCAATCCTTTTTAGTGATGTTTTTTCTCAGGGTGATTGGATTGTGGTAGAGGGAAAAGAGGGTGTAGTAGTTGAGATAGGACTTAGGGTTACAACAATAAGAACTTTTGATAATGCTCTCATAGCAATTCCAAACGGAACATTTGCTTCAAAAGATGTTCAAAACTGGGATAGAAGAACTTTGGGACGTAGAATTAAGATGAATATAGGTGTTACCTATAGTTCAAAGTCTCAAGATATAAAAAACGCAGTGAGTGAAATTCGTTATATGTTAGATCAACACCCAGATATTGCAACTGTAAACACCAAGTATGAACATACTCTAATTCAAGGTACTAAACTCGTTTCAAAAGATGATTTAGAGGGTGTAAAAAAGAATCTTCTTGTTTACCTTGATGCCTTTGGTCCCTCGAGTATGAATATATTAGTTTACTGTTTTACAAAATCAGTGCAGTGGGATGAGTGGCTGGGGACTAAAGAGGATGTTATGCATAATATTATGGAGATTCTTGAGAGAAATTCACTTGAGTTTGCTTTTCCGTCTATGTCAATCTATAATGAAAGTGAGTCAAAAACGCAAGATTAAATTTTCTAATATCAGTTTCAGTATTTTGTGATAAAATCATCACTTCAAAAAACTAATATAAAGAATTTTAGCATGCAAAACAGACAAGCAAGAGCAAATATTTATGGACTTTTATCTCGCGTTTTACTCCAAGAACTGGACCTTGAAACATTCAAGATGATAAAAGAGGATGAAAATATTTTAGATTTTTTTCCAACTCTTAAAGAGTGGGAACCACTAGCGTCAATGGATGAGAAAAAACTTTTAGATGAGGTTATCAATCCAGACTTTGTAAACCTCTCTATCCTTCACCTAATCCCTTACGAGACTTTCTATACAAGAGACGACCAGATGATTGAGACTGGTGGAGCAAACCCTGTTACAGACATCTATAGTGCTTATGACTTTATGGTTGATTATGAAGTTGCCAGAACAGTTTCATCTGACCATATAGGTATAGAGTTAGAGTTTATGCATCACCTCGTAAACGCAGAGATGGCGGCATCTGAGCAAGATGATAAAAAGGCAGTTGCAGAGTTAATAAAGGCTCAACATGAGTTTCTAAATAAGCATCTTCTTCAGTGGGCTCCAATGTACCTTATAAACATGAAGTACGAAGCTAGAACACCTCTCTATTATGATGGTGCTGAGATGGCTTTAGAGTTTATTTTGAGTGATAATGAGTACTTGACAAAAGAGATAGCTTAGCCTAATGCTGAATTTAAACGCAGGTCTGTGCGTTCGTTCTTTGAGTGTAGAGAGCGAGTGTAATAAGTGTGAAGTTGTATGTCCGACAGGGGCCATAGTAGTTGGTGAAAATCCACTTCCCGCTATAAACTTCTCCTCTTGCGTAGAGTGTGCTGCTTGTCATGCAATCTGCCCGACAGAAGCTTTAACTCTCGACACATTTAACTCCACAGACTTTTTCTTTGACTTTGTAGAGAGTAAAGAGAATCTCATCTCATGTAAGAAAAATGTTCCATGTATTTCGGCTTTGAGTGTTGAGCATCTTATCTCCATAGCGGTTTTAAAAAAAGATATTGTTTTAGATATGGGCTACTGTGGTGATTGTGAGATTGCTTCGACTTGCCATAAACAGATAATGCAAAACTATGAAGAGGCTAGCTATCTTTTAGAAGCGATGGAGAATGATGCCGAGATAAGACTCGAAGATGTCTGTTTTGAACCAGAAGAGAGAGAGACAAACAGAAGAGACTTCTTAAGTAATATAAATCTCAAGAGTGTTGGCGAGGTTAAGCACAGTTTCGAGCAAGAAGTTATCAAAGCGGGTGATGAGTTAGTTGAACATACTCTTGAAAAAACAGATATCGCTCTTCTCAAAAGAAAAACAATACCTGAGAAGAGAAAGATATTTTTCACAGCTATAAAACGGGTAGAAAAACCATCGCAGTTTCATATAGTAGATGCAAGTGAAGTAAGCTTCACATCTCAAAAGATTATGGATGAAGAGGCTTGTACAGTATGTCAGATGTGTTATAGAGTCTGTCCGACTGGAGCACTGACTTCGGATATCAAAAACTCTAAGATAGATTTTGACCCATTTCTTTGTGTAAAGTGTCATATCTGTCATGATGTGTGTGAGAGCGATGCCATAACACTCTCAAGCTCTTATAATGTAAAAGAGTTTTTTGAGCCGACTGTGCAGAACTTGGTTGCGTTTAAAGTAAGACGTTGTGATGAGTGTAATGTGATTTTTAGCACAAACACAAATGAGAAGATGTGTTACAGATGTAAGGCAGAAGATGAAGAAGCGAGAGAATTATGGGGGATAAAATAGGATGATGAACGATGCAAATGAGATTTCACACCAAACACGTCTATTTGGTTTTATAGGCGAAGAGGCAGGTGTGAGTAGATTTAGCGCTGTTATGAACAAGCTCTTTAAATCAAATAGCGATGACATGATGATGATACCTATGAATATCAGAGAAGATGACCTCTACTTTACAGTCTCAAACATGAAAAAATCTCATGTTAATGGTGCTGTTATATCAAACGAGTATGTAACTCAGGTTGTAGAGATTTTAGATACCGCATCTGATCTTGTAAAACGCAGTGGTATGTGTGATATCCTTTTTAAAGAGGGTGAGACTCTTCGTGGTGACATCTTTACTACAAGAGTTTTAACAGAGCACCTAAAAGATTTGATGCTCTCAAAAATAGCTATCATCGGAACAAATCATCATGCAAAAGCTTTCTCATTTCTCGCTTGTGGATTTAATGTGAGTTACTATAATGAAAATCTTGAAGAGCTTATGGCGTTTACGCAAGAAGTAGAGATAAGTGATGCAGATATAAATAGAATCGCAAAAGGGATGTCGATAGATCTCTCTGGCTTTGATGCTGTACTGAATTTTTCAGATATGAACTCTTTAAGTATGATAGAGAAACTTCCAAAGTTTAACTTTGACATGAAAAACAACAAAGAGTTTTCGTGCCTAAAGCAGCGTGCAAATGAGTTAAA
>JAYEMB010000055.1:0-4377 GCA_034717855.1 Campylobacterota bacterium | reverse complement strand
CTTGTCGTGAACATGCTATCTGAAACTTGGGCGTATCTCTGTGAGAACTCTTGAAAAGTAGCTGAACGATGTCTCAAAATCTGCCTTCCAATATCCCTAGTAGTTTGTATTTCAACACAAACATCTACCATTTCAAAAATAGACCAATGTGCATGTTTTGCACAATAAGCTAGCAACTTATCAGCTGTTTCATTATTTAATTGGTTAGTTGGATTAGAAACTCTGGCACAATAGGCAATTAATTCTTCTGCTGTTTCTAATTCATCAATTGAAGGAGTTGTAACAGATACTAATTTAACTTGAGCCATTAGCAGCTCCCTTCACAGAACCAGTTGTTATTTTCTAGTACTTCCTTATCAAATTTTTCATACCATTTTTTAATAATTTCCTCATCAAAAGAGAACTCTTTAGCAATAAATGCTGTTCCAAAATCTTTCTGATAGCAACTCCTAAGCAATTTTTCAGTAAGAAACATTATTTAATCCTTTCTAGTTTATCCACAAATTTCTACAACTCTTTCAACATTAAAATCTTTTCCAGATCCATAATAATATTCAGCACATTCGTGTTTTCCATAATACCATTCAGTATTGCAATTAAGGAAAACATCATAAGATGACAAATTTTCTACATCATTAACACCCGATTCATACCCTCGTACAACAACTTTCATATCTTTTGGGTACTCTTCTAATGCTCTAATTAGTTCTTTGACATTCATAATTAGTCCTCCTTACCAAACAACTTTTATTTTAGACTTACCACAATATTCACAATATAGTTTTTGTCTTACTGTATTCATTCTGCTACAAGGACGCATTAGTGTTTTATTTTGACATTCCTTTACAACCCAACTATGAAATCCAAAATAGCAGAGAAATTTTCTCATTTTATTCAGCATTCTTTTGAGCATTTCTCACACCATTTTTCACAACCTTTCATAATTTACTCCTTGATGAATTGACGATCTTTTTCATGTATGCGATAAGATCCAACTTCTGCAATACAACCTAAAATATCTGAATTAAAATAATTATCAGAAATAATTTCATTAAGTTCTTCTTCAGTAAAATTACGATTGTGTTTTGAATGAGCTACTTCAATATCAACGGTAATTAACATTTGTCTAGTAATTCTTTCTTTAAACATTATTACTTTCCTATTAATCGTTGTCTATAAATATATTCATCATATAAGGTTTTATATACATCTAAAGAATGTATACCCAACTTTAACCAATATGTTCCAAAACCGTATAGTTTTCCAAAATGGTGTACTAAATTCATTGCACTTTCTAATTGCCAAAAAGTTTTACAAGAATCTATAACTTTTAATGTTTTTTTGTAAGCTACCCGTTTATTTGTTTTTTTCATTACTAATTTCTTGTTTGTTTAGTTTCCTTTATTTTTCTAAAGTAAACCGTTTTTATTATGAGTTTTCAAATATAGATGAATAATTTTACGACCAAAGACCCCTATAATATTTCCCGAATAGTCTTAAACCTTCATCAATCTCAGCACTGAATCTTTTATGACCTTCAATATCAAAATGTGAAGTATCTTTTGGACCCTTAACCATTTCAGAACAACCAGAACCATCATTGCATGGTACAAATTCAAAATCTATATTTCCAGTATGGAATTGAGACTCCCAATCATCATCTACTAGTTGTTGAAAAGAGCAGATCATTTTCATCAACACCCAATTCCATCTATCAAAGTGTGAAGGGTCTGTATCCCACTCATTTTCTAATTCATATTGTGATCTTTTCAAATGATCTGGAACATCTTCATCATCAACGTGAGGAGCACCATGTTTTGTTTCGTATAGTTGGTATAGTAATGGTAGAGTAATTAAAGCTAAAGTGTGATCAGCACTCCAAGAATCATACTCATGAATTTTTATTTCAACTTTCCTTTTTCTCTTACTTTCAACCCAAGTACAGATTTTCATCAGTAAGGAATCTTTGTCTTCCCCACCTGATAACCATGAGCCAAAATCATGAACATAATCCTTATATCTTCCTTCACCATTAATATATTCCTCATCTGAATTCTTTGCCCAAAAACAAATAAACTCTGCAATCTGATAAGGTCCAATCCAATTTTTATATGGTCCAATGTTAATCTTCATCAGCATACTCCGACAAATCCTGAATTAGTGATAAGTCTTTTCCACCCGATCTCTGATAATCTAATCCTCCATCAATAAATGTTTCATTTTCACATTCACATCGTTTAAAATCATGTCTTGATTTGGATTCTAAAATAGCTCCACAATTTAGACATTTTATTTTATTTTTGATTATTTTCATTAGTTTATTAGCTCCTATTACTCAGCTAGCTGATTCAATAATTCCTGAAATAACTACAATAAAAAATGGTGTTAAAATTAAAAGTGCAGTACCCATAATTTCCTCCTTATTAAGGTTTATACTCTTTATATATTGTATCATATACCAAAGACTTCAATTTGTTATCAATATCTTTACTATCAAGCATTAAAAACATGAAAGGTTTAAGTTCATTAGGAACATGTTTATTAACAGCTTGAGCAAATTCCTTTCTATTATTCTTCATATGCCCAAATGTCATCCAATGTGAGTTAATATCATGTAATATATTTAACTCACAATTAACTACCTCATCTCTCAGTTTTTGAATTTGGTAATATCTTAAAGTAAAACCAAGTTGACTTACAACAGCTAAAATATCATCAATAGTATCATTCAATGTAGCATTAATAATTACCTTTGGATTAAACTCTGATACGATTCTATGATTCTCTACGTATTCTTGTGTTTTAGCTTTTACCATTTGGTTACCATCATGAATAACAAACCCCTCAATACCTTTCATATTATATATTTGGTCATAAGATAAATTGTGAGCTTGAGTTTCTTCACAAGGGATAAATTCACCAGTTAATAAATCTCTAAATCCAAGGTAAATTAGTTCCTCTTTTTCATAGTCAAGAACAATCCTATTATCAGGTCCAACATATTCAAAAATAGGAGTGAAATGGTTTAACATTCTTTTTAAATTAACATGACCAAATGCCACAGAAGCATTATTGTCATAGAACTTTTGGATGTTCTGAGCAACATTAGAGAAAAATGAATTCTTAGTTTTCCAAAAAATTCTATTATTAATTAACACTGGAGTTGCCATTGATCCATCATGTTTAATAAAGAATTTTGCATTATCCCAATCAACATTATCTACTAAAGTTTCTTCCTTTTCTCCAACATTGAAGAATTTAGCAAATGGTCTGCAAATGCACTCTTTTGTATCATTACGGAATGTAGTTCCACGAAATTCTTTAGCAAGTTCAGAATCAAAGGTGTCTGATTTAGAGACCATATATGAAAAAATAGTAACATCAACACCATCAACAGTTTCTTCTTTAGCTCTAAATTCGTCTTTAGAGTTACATAAATCCATCATCTTATTAAAATTAAATTTCATTCTCAACTCCTGAAAATGTCATAGCTAATTTACATATTTCTAAAATATTCCAAATGCTCTTCATGATCTAATAGTGCAAGCTCTATAGCATCAATAAATCTTAATTTTTCATACTCATAATTACACATTTTAGATTCTTTTTCAAGTCCTTTTAAAAGTTTATCTGGATCAGTAGACTCAATCTCACGAATCATAACATATGCTTGAGCAATCAATTCATTATCGGATAATTTCATTTTTCAACTCCTGAAAATATTTCTTTCATTATTTGTTTGGGTCAAATTATCTCGTGTGCTTCGATATTTACAATTTTTCTCCAAAATGGAATTGTAATGTCTTAAAAAGTTCATCATCTTATTAAAATCAAAATTCACGATTCTTCTCCAAGAACTAAAATTTTCTTTCCAAAAAAACTATAATTTTCAGTTACAAATGCATTTTTTGTAAAGTCCATAAATTCATAATCACAAAACTCTTCACCTTCAAACTCTGTAGCTCTTGTTTCATCAAGACTCCAATCGTGGGCTTTAAACACTACTGGAACATGAACTTCAGCATCATCTGGAAAATTATTCAACCATTCCTTAAATTCTTTAATATTCATAGCTTTTCTCCAAAATGGAATTGTAATTTTTTAAGGAGTTCATCATCTTTTACAGCAAGATTTTCAAGAAGTGACATTAAATAGCCCAATGGGTATGCCATACCGTCATATTCTTCTCTTTTTTTATTAACCCAAGTATCAATAAGTTTTTTTACTTCTTCATTATTAGCCATTTTTGATCTCCTTTGATTCCATTAACTTATGGGTGCAGTATAAACTAAAATCGTGAAGAAGTATAGTAAGAAGAAATTATAATTCTTTAACTTTATAAGTATTAATTATGAAATTGTTTACCCATTCTTTATC
>JAYEMB010000054.1:0-4500 GCA_034717855.1 Campylobacterota bacterium | reverse complement strand
TCTTAATAAGGTAAATCTTCCAGACGACTTTGTAACTTATGCTACAAGCGGAGATACTTATGATATATGGAATATTACTTATGAGACAGATGTTCCGGCAGTAGATGGTAGAGGTGGTAATAAGCATGATGAAGTTACTATTACTTTAGTAGGAAAAACTACAACATTAAATACAATGATGGGGTATTTTACTACATGGGTAGAGCAATTTAAAACTTCATTTGATATAAATACTTTTTAATATCAGTTAATTATAGGGGGGAGTAATTTCCTCCCTTTTTTTTAAATAAACAATTATGGCTACTACTTTTACTAAAACATTTAATGATTCATACAAGAAGCTTACAATAGACATATCTAGTTTAGATGGTGGTGTAGAGAACATATATATTAAGAAGTATGGTGATGAGAATTATACTGAATACATATCAGGAGTAACTACAACAAGTTATACTTTGGTATATAATGATGGAGTAATATCAGAAAGTTCAACAGAAGGCGATAAGTTTAGTGATGGATTGTACTACATAAGAGTATCAACAGGAGCAGATGTAGAAGGAACAACAGAGAAGATATTAGCGGTAGGAGAGGTAAACAAGTGTTTATCGTCTAAGATTTCTGAATTAGCTAGTTATGATTATACTGAAAGGTGTAATGTAAATACAGCAAGAGATGAATTATTTTTAATGTATATGATGTTAGAAGGTGCATTATACAATGCTACCGAAGAATGCGGTAATTATACTAAGGCAGTAAGCCAAATAGCATTCATTGGAGAGTATTGTAATTTGCAATTGGATTGTACATCAACTGAATGTTGTTAATATGGCAAGTATAACTGAAATACAAAATAGTGTTGCAAAGGCAAAATGTTGTTTTGGGAGTTTAACTTGTAATACAGGAAGACTAGCAAAAAACGGTATGTCTTATAGGAACAATTTATTAGGTTTAAAGGGATTAAGATTATATATCTTTGCATTAGAGCAATACTTGATTGATTTAGAGAGTGTATCTTATACAAGTATAGATATAATGCTAAGCTATATAAACAATATTTGCAATACTTGTTATGATGAATCCGGTGGAGGTACATCAATAGAAGGAGAGCATACAACATTTGGTCATACTGAAAGTGATCATACAAAATAAAAAATAAGTTATGGGTTATACAGCAACATTAAGACAAGGAACATACACAACAGGCTCAGGAGCTATGACTACATTTTCTACTAAGGGTAGTCAATTAACGAAGACAGAGCATGATGATACTCATAAGGCATTGTTCCAAGCATTTGAATTACGAACATTATCAGGAGATACAGATGTAACACTTAGTACTCCTGCATCAAAACAGTTATTGATATATGATGGTAGTGTTTGGAAGAATAAGACTTTATCAGGTGATGGAGTTATAACAGTAGATGGAGCTTTAACGGTAAGTAAGATAGGTGGAAAGAGTATTACTTTGGCTGATAGCTTTACAACGAGTGGAGCTAATACATTAACTTTAACAACAACAGGAGCTACAAATGTTACTTTACCTACAGCAGGTACATTGATGACTACTACATTAGCAGATGCTAAGTTTTTAATTGGTAGTGGTGTTAATGTAGCAACAGCATATGCTATAAGTGGAGATATTGGAATAACAAATGCTGGTGTAGCTTCTATATCGGCAGGAGTAATTCTTAATACAGATATTAATTCAAGTGCTGCAATAGCATTAAGTAAGTTAGAAGCATTGACATTTAATAGAGCATTGGTAAGTGATGGTAGTGGAAAGATAATAGTTTCTGCTGTAACAGCAACAGAGATAGGTTATCTTGATGGAGTAACAGGAAATATAAAAACACAGTTTGATAATCTTATAGATGGTACTACAACTTTAACATCGGTAAATATAGATGCAGGTACTATTGATGGAGTAACGATAGGTTCTAGTAGTGCGTGTACAAAGTTGACAGTAGATAATATTGTTTTGGATGGATTAACTATAGAAACAACAACTACAGGAACAAGTCTTATACTTGATTCAGGAGATGACCTTACATTACAAGTTGGAACAGGTAGTGATATAATCTTATCAGGAGATAGTGGTGGAGATATAAAAATAGGTAGAGCATTGGATAAGATAGGATTTTTTGATACTACACCGGTTGTACAAACAAATGCTTATACTGTTAGTAATTATACAGATTATAGAACATTTGATTGTGATGGACTAACAAATGACCAATTAGCAGATGCTATTGGAACATTGATAAAAGATTTAGGTGCTTATGGATTATTAGATGCTACAGTAACATAAAAAAATAAGTTATGGCAAAGATAGGAGATGTAACATTAAGATATATTAGGGATGAAATTCTCAACCTGTTTAGAGGAGGGAAGTATTCAGATGATGAAATTATTTCTCCAAAGCAGATAGAGTTTGAGATATTACAATATCGTTCTTTGTTTATAAGAAGGGATAGTGATAGACCCGGATTTAGGTTTACTGATTTTGAACAATATATTCCATGTGTTCCATTACAAGTAGTTGATAAGGTATCATGTTGTAATAATACAATGGAGTGTTATAAACTAAGGTCAGTTGATAAATTACCTAAGAGAGTGCGAACAAGAATCCAATATCCTTTAAAAGTATATTCTACAGATGATGAAAAGATAATTCCTCTTACAGAAGGCTTTTTAGCTTCTTTTAATAACTACTATAGGTTTACCCCTACCCAGAGGAGATCGTGGATTAGGAACGAGTATTTGTGGCTTAAAAACGATTCTCTGATAAGGCAAGTTAATCTGATAGGGATATTTGACAATCCTATTTTAGCAAGTAAATTAGGAGTATGTGAAGGAGATAATGATTGTATGACAATAGATGATAGTTTTCCTATTGGTTTAGATATGGTTGATGGTATAGTACAAGCAATTTTAACAAATAAATTAGGGATAACACGGTATGGACAAAGTGATGAAAAAAATGATGGAGAGCAAGAGAGTGTACACTATGAAAGATAGTTATAAGCTCTATAAGAAGACTCATAAAGGTATGGTTATGTCTTTTCGCTTGTATAATCAAATATACAAAGATTATATTGAGAAGATCATGGAAGGAATAAGTAAAGGAAGAACATTTAATATGAAGGGTCGTTTATCTACAATACGTTTAATAAGAACTCCAAGTAATTTATGGAAGTCAAGATTAGATTACCCGAAAACAATGGCAGAGAAGAAACGTAAGATAGAAGCAGGAGAACCATTAGTAGATGAGAAAGGTAAGAAGACATATAGAGTAATAGATACTAAAGACAATTACTTTTATATTAAGTGGGATAAATGGAAAACACGAGTTTCAGGACAGGGTGCTTATAAGTTTAGTCCATTAGCTAAATTTTTGGATATAAAGAGAGAAGCATTAACTAATAAATTAAATTTAATTAATATTAAAAATAAATAAAGATGTCATTACAAATAACAAAAACAGACACATACTTATTATTTGATTACGGAACTAATAAGAAGAGTTATAAGTATCTTAGTAAAATAGATTCGGTTGGGTATAAGAATGATAAGGTAATAATAAAATATGCAGGAGAAGGAGCTACTGATAAGTCTTATCTTGATAGTAAATATCAGGCAAATATTGTTATTGATTATGAAGATATTACTGTACCTTCATCAACAGATATAGGTGATTTGGTAAGTATCTTGAATGGTTATATAAACGATTATCTTGAAACTTTGACATCAGTAGGTAGTAATCCTACTGCAAATTGTATGATTGGTACTGAAACAGGAAGTATAGCTTATGCAACGGATTCAACTGTGAACTTAACAGGAGAGTATCCTACAATAAACACAGATGCACAGTTAGTGTATCTTAAAGTAGTAGCGAGTGATGGTACTACAACATATCATACAGCAGGGGAAGATGACATAGAGTTAAGCCATAGTGCTGGTACGGTAACTATATCAGGTGCTACATTAGATAGTGCCGATGATAGTTACGAGTTAGGAATAAATGCACCTAAGTATAGCAAAGATTATAATGGTAATTCGCAATATGTTAAAGTATTAAATCCAGACCCGAAACATTACACAGACCCCGAGCAATTAGTAACAGCTTCTGACATAGGAGCAAGCGGTGGGGTTTATATAGAACAAGGGAATGAAATTTCTATGAATACTTATACTATATTAGGTATATTTGTTAAGTTTACAGCAAATAATTCAACAACTAATACAATTAAAGTATTAAGTAAACATGAGAGCGGAGGTGCAGAGGAATTTGTATTGGAAACTTCTGGTGATTATATTAAAACATTAGGGGATTCAAATATTAATATTTATTATGAGTTTGAAACAAATGGAACTATACCTTATTTACAAATACAAAGTGCAGCAGGTGTTGTTGATACAGGTAGTGGAACAATAGGAACATTGGAAATTTATATAACTAAAGGGAGGAAATAAAATGACATTATTTATAAGGAATAAAAC
>JAYEMB010000053.1:6191-17060 GCA_034717855.1 Campylobacterota bacterium | reverse complement strand
CAGAGTTGTGCTTTGAGCGGTCCAGCAGGTGCTTTGGGTCGTGCTTATATGCAGGGAGCTAACACCTACTTTGAAGAAGTTAATGCCAAGGGTGGTGTTAAGGGACGTAAAATAAAACTCATAACTCTTGATGACTACTACGAACCAGACTATGCGGTTAAAAATACACTTGAATTAATTGAAAAGAAAAAAGTTTTTGCAATCTTTGGTGAGGTGGGAACACCTACATCAAAAGCTGTTATTCCTATCATCACAAAACATGAAACCCCATTTTTAATGCCATTTACAGGAGCAGAGCTTCTAAGAAAACCTTACAACAAGTACATTATAAACATGAGAAGTAGTTATGAGCATGAAACGCAGGCTCTTATAGAGTATTTAGTAGATGTAAAAAAGTATAGAAAGATTGCTGTTTTTTATCAAAATGACTCCTATGGAAAAGCTGGTTTAAGCGGGGTGAAAAAATCTTTAAACTCTAAGGGCTTAAGTTTAGTGACAGAGGGTAGGTACCGAAGAAATACTCTTTTAATAGAGAAAGCTTTGAGAACTATATTAAAGAGTAAGCCAGATGCTATAGTCATTATTGGTGCATATAAACAATCTGCAACTTTTATAAAAGAGATGAAAAAACGCTCCTTAAGAGATATCACTTTTGCAAATATCTCTTTTGTAGGAAGTAATGCTTTAGTAGAAGAGCTCGGCGATAAAACTGAAAATGTCATAATCTCTCAAGTTGTTCCTTTTGACAAGCAGGGTTTTATCTTTAAAGAGGGATATCTCGCAGCAAAACTTTTTGTAAAGGCTTTAGAAAATACCCAAGAACCACTTACTAGAAGTAGTTTTTTAGACTCTTTTTCTAAGCTCCCAAGTGATACCTTGAGCGATAATTTATCTTTAGAAATTAGAGATGATAGATTTATTGGTTTAGATAGAGTTTACTTGACTAGATATAAAAATGGAGAGTTTATTCAGGTGATGGAGCATAGGAGGTGAGAAAGTTTGATTTTATCTTAAATAAGAAAAATGTTAGTGATAAGCTTGACCTGCTTGCTATACTTTTTATTATTCTCTCGCTGCTCTCTATTGTAGGTTTTTATAGATTTTATACCCATAGTAACCAAAATTTTGACAAGATGATAGAGGTTCATACTCTACCGCTCTCAAGTTTAGTAGAGATAAAAGATATCTATGAGATCACTGTTTTAGATACGATTAACCTCTCTGTTAAAGTTGACTATATAAGCAAGTCTGATGTTCAAGATATTTTACTTGTTGCAAACAAACTAACGAGACAACTCTGGAGTAGTCATTATGGAAATATAGCTATACATGGCTCTTACTCCAAAGAGCTTGACCATCTTATACATAAAGTCGAAGATAATCTGATTGTAACTAATAAAATGATAAATAGATATATAGAACAAAAGATTAGTTTAGGAGAGTTGCGCATTAGTATTAAGCAGAGTAATGAGCTCTTAACTGATCTAATCGCATATGAGATTGAAGCTGCTGATACCCAGCAAAGAATAATAAAGCAGAAACGCTCAGACCTTATTTTTACCATTATTCCTGTCTCTTTAACACTCTTTTTACTTTTAATATTAATCTATTTACTTATCTCTAGAAATATAAAAAAAATAAATCATGATTTAGAGAGTGCCTTAACACTTTTTGATAATGGAAAATTTGTAGTATTTAAGTGGAGAAATGAAGAGGGGTGGCCGACAGAGTTTGTATCTAATAATGTAGAGGAGTTTATCGGCGTATCTAAGAGTGAGTTTTTAAAAGGAGAGGTTTTTTATACTGACCTAATAAATCCAGAACATTTAGAAAAGCTTATCGCTGAGTTGAATGATAACTCTGAAAAAGGGGTAGATGCCTTTATCCACCAAGCATACCAGATAAAAGTTTTTGATAAAAAATATATATGGGTTTATGATTCTAGAACTATTCTTAGAGATAAAGATGGAAAAGTTACTCACTACATTGGCTACATACACGGTGTTGATGAGCAGGTTAAAAAAGAGCTCGATTTAAAAAATGAGAAAGCAAGATTGGACTTTGTAGCACATCACGATGAGCTGACTTCTCTGCCTAATCGTGTTCTCTTTATGGATAGGTTAGAACAGGCGATAAAAAATCATGAAAGAGAGAGTGAGATGTTTGCGGTTCTTTTTATAGATTTGGACCATTTTAAAGAGATAAATGACAGTTTTGGTCACGATATAGGAGATGCAGTACTACAAGAATCATCACAGAGATTAGAGGGGCTTATCCGCGATGTAGATACAGTTTCAAGATGGGGTGGAGATGAGTTTGTAGTTTTACTTGAACATATAAAGCAGGCAGAGGATATCATTCATATTTGTGAAAAGATTTTAGAAGCGTTTAAAGAGAATATTACTGTAGAAAATCAAGCCTTTTTCGTTTCACTGAGTATTGGGGTGACTGTCTATCCCGACGATGCAAAAGAGACAAATGCTTTACTGAAAAACGCAGATGCTGCTATGTATAAAGCTAAGGATGAGGGAAGAAACAACTACCAGTTTTATGCCAAAGAGATGACACAACTTGCCTTTGAAAAAGTAGCATTACAAACGCAGTTAAGAGATGCGATTAAAAATAGTGAACTTGTGGCATACTACCAAGCTCAAGTGGATTTACACACAAATGAGCTAATCGGTGCTGAAGCTCTTGTGAGATGGCAACATCCAAGTTTAGGTTTGGTTTATCCAGCTAAATTTATACCGCTAGCAGAGGAGACTGACTTGATTATTCATCTTGGTAACTGGATGCTTGAAGAGACAATGCTACAGATGGTTGAGTGGTATGAAAAAGGGCTTGAGCCCAAAAAAGTCTCTGTAAACTTAGCAGGAAAACAGATTTTGCAAAAAAGTCTTGTCCCAAAGATAGAGAAACTCTTATCTAAAACGGGTTGCAAAGCGGAGTTCCTTGAGCTTGAAGTGACAGAGGGCTTTATAATGAAAGATCCTGAGCTCGCAATTGAAAACCTTAATAGACTAAGAGATATGGGTATTGAGATAGCTATTGATGATTTTGGAACTGGATACTCATCACTCTCATATCTTAAAAAACTTCCAATAACAAAGCTAAAAATTGATCAATCTTTTGTAAGAGATATTGAAGAAGATGAAGATGATAAGGCTATTGTTAAGTCTATAATAGCACTCTCTAAAGGTCTAAACCTGCTTACTATTGCAGAGGGAGTAGAGAAAGAGTCACAAAAAGAGTTTTTACTCAAAGAGGGCTGCGATGAAACGCAGGGGTATTTATACTCTAAACCACTCTCAGCTACGGATTACGAGAAGAGTATCTTAAGAAGATAGCTCTGCGTTTTTACCACTCTTCCTCTTCATCATTTATCTCTGAATCATCATAAGGATCCATATGTATAAGTATGTGTGTCTTTTTATCCTCGAAGAGCGCTTTGATTTTTGCTTCAACTCTGTCAGCTATTAAGTGAGCATCATAGAGGGAGATACTCACATTAAAGACAGCGTGAACAGAGACAAAAACATGGGAGCCTGATTCTCTAGTTTGAAGATAGTGGTGAGTTGTAATAACTGGCTCCTCCTCTATAATCTCTTTTATTTTTTTTACATCCTCTTCAGGTAGTGCAGCGTCAAGAAGCATCAACACTCCCTCTTTGATGATAGGAATAGCAGAGTAGATCATATATATTGCGATACCGATACCAAGAATTGGGTCAATTAGCTCCTCTGCTGTGTAAGAGATAAGAACAAGTGCCATCAAAACTGCACCATTTGAGAAGAGGTCAGTTTTATAGTGAAGAGCATCAGCTTTGATGACCATGTTGCCTGTTTTTTTAGCTACACGGTTTAAAAAAGCAACAAGAAACGCAGTGATGATAAATGAGGCTATCATCACCGCAATACTCTCACTCATATGTGCCATCTCTCTTGGATGGGCTATCTTTACAAGTGCTTCATAGAGAATAAATAGAGCTGATAGAGAGACAACAACTCCCTCTATGACAGCGGCAAGTGGTTCTATCTTACTTCTACCGTAGTGAAACTTCTCATCTGGATTTTTCTCTGCGTTATGAAGTGCAAAGAAGTTAAAAAGAGAAACCGTAAGGTCTAAAAAACTATCAATAGCAGATGCTAAAACTGCGATGGAACCACTAAGTACTCCAACAGTCATCTTCATTACAACAAGCACAGCTGCAACTGAGGTTGAGACTACGGTGGCTTTTTTCTCTAAACGCATAAATATTCCTAGGAGTTATTTGGGTACAATTATATAAAAATTTAGCTAGATAAAGAATAAAATGAACTTAGAAGATTTACGTAAAGATAGAGAAAAATGGATGACTTGGAAAAATATTGCTCCACTTCGTAAAGCTCTTGATGAGTTAGAGGATATAGAGTCTAAAGTTGAACTGGGTGATGTTGTTAAAATAAGTGGCTCTTTAGATGAAAAAAAGATTTTGGATACTGCAAAACTTATGATGCCTTGGAGAAAGGGACCCTTTGAGATAGGAGATACCTACATAGACACAGAGTGGCGAAGTAACATAAAGTACAATCTTCTGCGACGTCATTTCAGTTTAAAAGACAAAAGAGTTGCCGATATAGGTTGTAACAATGGTTACTATCTCTTTCGAATGCAGGAAGATAAACCAAAATCTTTAGTAGGTTTTGACCCATCTCCTCTGTATAAAACGCAGTTTGATTTTATAAACCATTTTGTAAAGAGCGAGATTGTTTATGAGCTTTTGGGTGTTGAGCACTTAGAGTTTTATGAAGAGAAGTTTGATACTATCTTCTGTTTGGGTGTTTTATACCACAGAAGTGACCCCGTAGCGATGTTGAAGTCTCTTTTTAAGGGACTGGATAAACAGGGTGAAGTGATACTTGATACTTTTTATATTGAGGGTGAGGGTGAGATGTGCCTCTGCCCTGAGTCTTCGTACTCAAAGATACCAAACATCTACTTTGTACCAACGATAGCTGCTTTAAAAAACTGGTGTCTGAGAGCTGGTTTTAGTGAGTTTGAGGTTTTAGAGACTTCTGTAACAGAGTCAGATGAGCAGAGAAAGACAGAGTGGATAGAGGGGCAATCTTTAGAAGATTTTTTAGACCCAGAGGATAGTTCAAAAACTGTTGAGGGTTATCCCGCACCAGCAAGAGTCTATGTGAGATTAATTAAGGATAAGAAATAATGGCTGAAGTTACAACAAATGATGAAGAGTTAGAGTTAGATGACTATAGGGATGAAGAAGAGCAGATAATAATCAAGACTCATGAAGAGGTTAATCAAGATTTAAATGGTGAGGTTGTTAAGATTGAAGAGGGTTATGTAGAGCTTAGACTTACTACCACTTCTGATATGCTTGCTGATAGTGTAGGTCTGATTCATGGTGGTTTTATCTTTAGTGCAGCTGATTATGCGGCGATGCTTGCAGTAAATGAGAGAAATGTTGTTTTAGTTGCAAGTGATTGTCAGTTTCTCTCACCCGTAAAGTTTCATGATGAGGTTAACTTTGTAGCGAAGGTTCGTCATAAAGAGGGGCGTAAACGCAATGTTCATGTTGAAGCTTATGTGCTTGATATCAAAGTCTTTGAAGGTGAGTTTAAAACAGTAATCACTGAGAGACATGTCTTAAAACTAAAACTTCTCGATGAAGAGGATGAGAGTGGAACTCTAGAGGATAGTGAAGCCTAATGCTTCACTATATCAAATCTATCTAAGTTCATAACTTTTACCCATGCAGCTATAAAGTCATCAATAAACTCTTTTTTAGCATCCTGACTTGCATATACTTCAGCTATTGCTCGAAGTTGTGAGTTTGAACCAAATATCAAATCAACGCTAGTAGCACTCCATTTTAGCTCACCACTCGAGCGCTCAAACCCTTCATAGATCTCATCTTTGCCCGAAGCTTTTCTCCACTCTATGTTCATATCAAGTAGATTGACAAAAAAATCATTGCTCAGTCTCTGTGTCTCTTGAGTGAAAACGCCATGAGCCGTTTGGTCTGCGTTTGTATTTAAAACACGCATACCTCCAAGAAGAACAGACATCTCGGGTGCACTAAGTGTTAGCAGTTGTGCTCTGTCAATGAGAAGTTTTTCAGCAGGAACAGAGTAGTGCGTTTTGAGATAGTTTCTAAAGCCATCTGCAATAGGTTCTAGAACACCAAAGGAGCCTATGTCAGTCTGCTCTTGTGAAGCATCCATGCGACCAGGAGTAAAGGGAACTACTACTTCATAAGTAGCGTTTTTTGCTGCTTGTTCAATAGCTGCGTTTCCTGCTAAAACAATCAAATCGGCGAGAGAGACTTTTTTATCATTAGCCTGTGAATCATTGAATTCACTCTGTATATTTTCAAGAGTAGTAAGCACTTTTGAGAGTTTCTCTGGTTGATTAACTTCCCAGTTTTTTTGTGGTGAGAGGCGAATACGTGCACCATTCGCACCGCCGCGTTTATCTGAACCTCGAAAAGTAGAAGCAGATGCCCAAGCAGTTGAGACAAGTTCAGAGATAGATAGAGAAGAGTTGAGAACTTGAGCCTTGAGTAGCACTATATCTTTTTTATCTATTAGCGTATGATTACATACTGGAATAGGGTCTTGCCAGATAAGCTCTTCATTGGGAACCTCTGACCCAAGATAACGTGAACGTGGTCCCATGTCACGATGTGTTAGTTTAAACCAAGCACGAGCAAAGGCGTCCTGAAACTCATCAGGATTTTCAAAAAAACGTCTTGAAATTTTTTCATAATCAGGATCAAAACGCAAAGAGAGGTCGGTGGTTAGCATGGAAGGCTGATGACGTTTTGAAGAGTCATAAGCATCGGGTATTGTATCGGCACCTGCACCATTTTTTGGTCTCCATTGATGAGCACCGGCTGGACTTTTTGTTAGTTCCCATTCGTAATTAAAGAGATTTTCTAAGAAGTTGCTACTCCACTTTGTAGGTGTGGTAGTCCATGTGACTTCTAAACCACTGCTAATTGTATCAGCACCTTTTCCTGAGCCAAAACTACTTTTCCACCCAAATCCCTGCTCTTTAATACTCTCCGCTTCAGGTTCAGGACCAACATGGGATGCATCACCTGCACCATGGGCTTTTCCAAAGCTATGACCACCAGCAATAAGAGCTACAGTCTCCTCATCATTCATCGCCATTCTATCAAAAGTTTCTCGTATATCTTTGGCTGCAGCAATTGGGTCAGGAACCCCATCTGGACCTTCTGGATTAACATATATAAGTCCCATCTGAATAGCAGCCAGTGGGTTTTCAAGTTCTTTACGATCTTTAGAGTGGCGATTATCATCTAGCCAAGTGTTTTCAGCTCCCCAGTAGATATCTTTTTCACTCTCCCAGATATCTTCACGTCCACCGGCAAAACCATAAGTTTTAAAACCCATAGACTCTAAGGCAACATTGCCTGCAAGTATCATTAAATCTGCCCAAGAGATTTTTCTACCATATTTCTGTTTAAGAGGCCAGATAAGTCTACGGGCTTTGTCAAGATTAACATTGTCAGGCCAACTATTAAGTGGTGCAAAGCGTTGGTTTCCACTTCCTCCACCTCCCCGACCATCACTTGTACGGTAAGTTCCAGCACTATGCCATGCCATACGTATGAAGAGTGGTCCATAGTGTCCAAAGTCTGAAGGCCACCACTCTTGTGAAGTAGTCATAACTTCAACAAGGTCTTTTTTGAGAGCTTCTAGATCAAGAGTTTTAAACTCTTTGGCGTAATTGAAATTTTCTCTCATGGGGTTTGAAGTAGGGAAGTGTTGGTGTAAAATATCTAGCCTTAACTGCTCCGGCCACCAATCTTGATTTGATGTGCCACCACTTAAGGGTCTATTTTTGAAGTTTTTATTGTCAAACATGACGTCCTCCTCAAAATATTAAAGTTCTATTTTGATAGTTTATAACTATGAGGATTAAAGGAAAATAATTTTCCTTTAGTAGATGCTGTTTTATATAATTATATAAGAAAAAATAATAAAACTAAATTCTATTATTTTGTTGCAGTGAGTAAAAAGACTCCAAAGTTACGATGTGGTTTGTTGATGGTGTTAATATTTTTAAACTCTACATTTTTAAATCCAGACTCTTTAACTACTGAACAGAGTCTCTCCTTATCAAATCCAAAGTGAAAAACGCCAGCATTATCTGAGTGAAATGTTCCATCTTCACTCTCTAAGTCAGCTATTGCGATAAATCCATTTTCATCTATATTTTTATATATTACATCAAAAAAAGCTTTTAAATCCTCTACATGATGAAGTGTCATGGAGCTGACTAATCCGTTAAAAGTTTGCGTGAGAGGTTTTTGCACTATATCTTGGTTGATGGGCTCTATACTAAGTGAGTCACTGTTTTTCTCTTCAAGTTTAGCGAGCATCTGTGTTGAAGTGTCAACACCATAAACTTTTTTTACATCCTCTGCTATGATAAATCCTAAAAGTCCGGTACCGACACCAAAATCCATAATATCCATATCTTCTTTGAGTGCGATTTTTTCTTTAATCGCATCTGCAATTGTTTTAGCACCATTAACTCGAATGTCGCCGCTATCCCAACTCTTTGCTCTTTTATCAAAGTGGCTCATAATGTACTTATCCAGTAGTCAGCATGTTGTTGTTCTTGTTTTATAGTAGTCGTTCCCCCGTGACCAGGGTAGAGTGTTTTGTCAAAATCTAAGAGCTTGAACCTCTCTAAAGATTTTCTCATCTCCTCAGGACTAGAGTATGGAAAATCGGTTCTACCGATACTTCTCTCAAAGATAAAGTCACCACTAAATATTGCGTCATCTATCTCTATCATAGAACAACCCGGACAGTGTCCTGGGAAGTGGCGAAATTTTACTTTAACACCATCAAAGTCCAACTCTTCATTAGGAGCTACTTCTATGTCAGGTGTTGAGGGTGGCAGGTCTGGCATCCAGTTACTAGCACTCAGAAGATGTACATCACCTTTTGGAGTGTAGAGTTTTACACCTAAATCATCTTGAAGCTCTGCGTTTGACCAAACATGATCGAAGTGTCCGTGAGTGTTTAAGATTGCAACAGGATTTGTAACATTCTCTTTTACCCACTCTGTAGCATCCACTCCGGGGTCTATTATAAAGTCTTTTCCATCAACTGTAGCGATATAACAGTTTGTTTGGTAAACACCCATAGGCTGAACTTTTATAGTCATTTTCATAACTCCTTCAAGTCTTTTTTAGTGTGATTATAGCATTATATCGTTATGAATTTTTATAAAGAATTAGAGTTAATACTGGAGAGTAAAAATCCTA
The DNA here is from genome assembly GCA_034717855.1 of Campylobacterota bacterium. Taxonomy (GTDB): domain Bacteria; phylum Campylobacterota; class Campylobacteria; order Campylobacterales; family Sulfurimonadaceae; genus Sulfurimonas. Next base: position 7,753 of record JAYEMB010000053.1, on the reverse strand, counting down.
AAAATAAAATAGCTGCGTTTCATGCGTTTTACAGTGCGTTTACTCAAGGTAAAGTTGCGTTTGAGAGTGAGTATGTAGCTAAAGAGTTTGATACTCCTTCGTATGATTCTGTATGTAAAGTAGTTCCACCTCAAGATGTTCCAAAACGCAGTAACTTAACTACAAGAGATGGGCAGGTAAACCTTATTCATGCCATAGCTCATATAGAGTACTCTGCTATTGATTTAGCGCTTGATGGGGCGTACAGGTTTGTGGGGCTTCCCAAGAAGTATTATGAAGATTGGCTTGAAGTCGCAGATGATGAGATAAGACACTTTTTGATGTTAGAAAAGCTACTTCATGAGCTAGGAGCTGAGTATGGTGAGATAGAGGTGCATAATGCTCTTTTTGAAGCGAGTCAAAGAACTCAGACTCTGCTTGAGAGAATGGCCGTTGTTCCGAGGTACTTAGAGGCAAATGGACTTGATGCTACGCCTATGATTCTCACAAAACTAAAAAAACTTCCAAAAAATGAGATGCTTGAAAAAATTATTGCTACTTTAGAAGTTATACTTGAAGAGGAGATAGACCATGTAAAAAAGGGTGATGTCTGGTTTAACTACGCTTGTGATAGAGATGGTGTTTCTAATGATGTTTATTTTAAGATAATTGACAAGTATTATCCGCAGGGCTTTTTACGTCCTAAGAATTTAAATACTGATGCTAGAAAAGAGGCTGGATTTTCTTGTAAGGAGTTAAACTTTATGGCAAAGAGAGAGGTGTGTAAATAGTAGTAGCCTATAGCTACTACATGAATGAAACTTATCTTTTACCTAAGTAAATTCCGATAGCTTGAAGTTTTTTACCCTTTATGTCACCACAAAGCTTGTTTTCAACTATATAAGCTTTCGCTTGGGCAGTTGATGCAAATTTAATATCTGTTTTTTTACACATTTTGTTGTACATTTTCTCACCCATATCTGCAGCTTTAGCCTGTTTTTTACCAACCATCATTGCATCTTTAGGGAAATCTTTTTTTGCTTCTGCATATGCAGCTGTGTAGTCCATAACTGTTCCGCCGTTAGCTTTAGCAAATAGACTTGCACTTTCTAAATCAGCAAAAGCGTACTTACTAACCATACTCATAGTACCTTTCTTCTTAGAACCAACTACATAAAAAGCGTTTTGAGCATCAATGAACTTCAGTGATGTCACATCAACAACTTTTATATCTTTTAAATCAGAGTTATTAATCTCTCTGTCCTCTACAACACAGTGGATTGAACAGTACTGTTTTGCTTCACCATTGTGAGTTGCACTATGGTTTGTCTTGTAAAACATAGGAAGTGTCATTCCACAAATTGGACAGAACTTTTTAGTTTTACTTGTTTGAACTAGAGTCGCTTCAGAAGGATTAACTGATTGAAACATCTTCATTACTCTATCTGCGTTTGCTACGATTAAAGAACTTGTAACTATAAGTCCTGCAAGTGATATTTTTACTAATCTATTTAATTTCATATCTTTGACCTTTGAATTATTTATTGTTGAATTATAGTTATAAAGAGTTACATAAGTGTTAA
>JAYEMB010000053.1:0-6091 GCA_034717855.1 Campylobacterota bacterium | reverse complement strand
ATGAGGGTTAATATTGAAAAAATTAATATGTTTATTTATACTGTTATTGACACTAGGACTTTTCTCTGCTTGTTCAAAAGTGAGTGATGAAGATTTAGCTAAGGCAAGAAAAGCAGTAGAGAATGGCGGAGTGATTGTTGATGTGAGAACAGTAGCAGAGTTTAAAGAGAAGCATATAAAAGGAGCCATAAATATCCCAATAGAAGAGATTATGAAAGGGCGCATAAATCTTCCAAAAGATAAAGAGTTAGTGCTGTACTGCAGAACTGGCAGTCGTAGTGCTACAAGTGCAAAAGTTTTAAGAGAGCAGGGTTGGATTGTTCATGATGTTGCTACTCAGGCTGACTGGGAAAGAGAGATTAAAGTTAAAAAAGAGTAGTTTTAAAACTTAAATAATAATTTGTTACAAAACTTAGATATACTTATATTTGTTAATAATTTCTAAAGGTTCTATAAATTTATGAGTAAATATTCACAGATAACAGAGTATCTACAACACTTCTTAGAAGATGAAGTAAAAAAGACTGGTATTAAAAAAGTTGTTGTTGGTTTGAGCGGTGGCTTAGACTCTGCAGTTGTCGCTGTCCTTGCTGAAAAATCTTTTAAAGATGATCTGTTATGTGTGAAGATGCCTTCACAATACTCCTCGCAGAGTTCACTTGATGATGCGGATGAGCTGTGTCGTGATTTCAATCTGAAGTCTGAGACAGCATCTATAGAACCTATGCTTAGAGCTTACGAAGAGTTGAACCCAAATCTTAATAATTTAAGAAAGGGAAATTTTTCATCTCGTATGAGAATGTCAACACTTTTTGATATCTCTGCAAGAGAGAATGCTTTAGTTTTGGGTACAAGTAATAAGAGTGAACTTATGCTTGGATATGGAACACTTAATGGTGATTTGGCGAGTGCTGTGAATCCTATAGGTGATCTGTATAAGAGTGAAGTTTATGAACTTGCAGAGTATTTGGGAGTTTCTAAAAGTATCATTAAAAAGCCTCCATCTGCAGATTTATGGGATGGTCAGAGTGATGAGGATGATTTGGGTTACACATATGCCCAACTTGATGAAGCGATGAAGCTTTATGTAGAAGAGCGCCTATCCAAAGAAGAAATTCTTGCAAAAGGGATAGATGAGAAGATGTTTGATATGATTTTGCAAAGAATTTTTCGTAATCATTTTAAAAGAAAAATGCCTGTCATCGCAAAACTAACATCTAGGACTCTGAACCATGATTTTAACTATCCTAGAGATATAACTTTATAAAAAAGGAGAATTACCTATGAAAATACCATTTAGTAAATTTGAAAGCTCAAGAGAGGCACACTCAAATGTGAGTGATGTTTTAGATGCTGAAAATATAGACCAGGTTCAAGAGCTTCAAAATGAGTTTGCAGCTTATGTAGGTGCTGATTATGCACTTGCAACTTCACATGGAACATCAGCACTTCATTTAGCTATGCTGGCACTTGATCTTAAACGCGGTGATAAGGTTGTCTGTTCGGTAAATGCTCATCCAAGTGTGCCTGAAGTTGTTCGTCATTTTGATGCAGAGCCTGTTTTTATAGACATAGATGAAGATAGCTATAACATCAACCTTGATAAACTAGAGAACTATCTTGAAGATAACAAGTCTAAAAAATTAAAAGCAGTCATAATCACTCACGTTGGTGGTGCTACTGTTGACTTAACAAGAGTCTATGCAATGGCTAGTATATACAGTGTAAAAATTGTTGAAGATGCTAGTGATGCTCTTGGTGCTTCTTATAATGGACAAAAGATAGGTTCAACTGGTGCAGATATTACCTGTTTTAACTTCTCTTCGCATCTGAAAAAAAATATCTGTAATGGTGGTATGCTTGTTACAAATGATGATGAGATTATGGAGAGAGCAACACTTCTCTCAAACCATGCAATAGTTCGTGATGAAGATGCTTTAGAGTATATCTATGATGTTGTAGATATTGGAAATGATTACTCTATGAGTGAGTTAAACGCAGCATATATTCGTGCTCAAATTTTACAACAAGATAAAAATATACAAAGACAGCAAGAGATTGCTAAAATGTACACTGCAGCACTTGATGGAGTTGATCATATTACAATTCCAAATGCAGTTAATGAAGAGAACCCTTTCTCTTTATATATTATCAAGATAGATAAAAACCGTGACTCTTTTGCAGTTGAGTTGAAAAAAGAGGGTGTTGGTAGTGGACTTCACTATATTCCTCTACACCTCTTAACATACTACAAAGCAAAGTACTCACTTCGTGTAAATGATTTTCCGGTAGCTCTTCGTGCTTATCAACAGGTACTTTCTCTTCCAATATATGGAGCGATGGATGATAAAGATGTTAAAACGGTGATTGATAAAATTAAAAAAATAGCTAAAACAAGAGTATAAACTCTCTTGAAAAAATCTCTTGTCTTTTGGGTTGAAGAGTACTTCTACAACCCAAATCTTCTCCAAAGAGTAATCTCCACCTTTTTACTTCCTCTAAGTTGGTTATACTGTCTTATAATGTGGCTGCGTTTTAAAAGTAAAACAGCCCAAGGTTTCGGTCTGAAGATTATCAGTGTAGGTAACCTCAGTGTAGGTGGTAGCGGTAAAACACCCTTAGTTACTGCTCTGGCTTCAAAGTATGAAGATGTAGCTGTAATTCTTCGTGGATATGGACGAAACTCTCAAGGTCTGTATGTAGTAAAAGATAAGCACAACATTTTATGTGATGTAGATATTAGTGGTGATGAAGCTATGATATATGCACGTAAGTTATCAAACGCAGTGGTGATAGTGAGTGAAGATAGAAAAGAGGGCATCCGTAAAGCTAAAGAGATGGGTGTTAAGATAGTATTCTTAGATGACGCTTACTCAAAACATGATATACAAAAGCTAGATTTACTAATAGAGGTGAAAACTCAAAATAGTAGTTGCTTGCCCTCAGGTGCGTTTAGAGAGAGACTTTGGAGAGATAAAAACGCAGTAGTTTTACGAGATGGAGTTGATTTTAAGAGAGTTGTTTCTCTTAAAGATGCTCGTGAGAAAATGTCTCTACTCACAGCGATAGCGAGACCTCAAAGGCTAGATGAGTATCTTCCCAAAGTTGTGAGTAAAAACTACTTTGAAGATCACCACTCTTTTGTGAAGAGTGAGCTAGAAGATGTTTTAAAGAGTGATATGTCAGATTCTCTCCTTGTAACATATAAAGATTTTGTGAAAGTTGAGTCATTTGGTTTGCCTCTCTCTTTGTTAGATTTAGAGATAGAAGTTAGCGATAGTGTGTTTGAGATTGTAGGGAATTATATTAAAAATGAAGAGAGTTAGTAAACTTTTTATACTCATTGCGTTTTTTATAAGTTCTGTTGTGGCAAATGATTTTAGAGACATAAAAGAGATATCTTTGAAAAAAGATGAGCAGAAAAAAATTCTCGTTAAATACGGTTCAAGTGAAAAACTATTTAAATTTAGATGGACTCTCTATAAAAATGGTGGTTTAGTTATTCACCGCTCATACAACCAACAAGTAGCTCAAAACATACTCTACGAGAGACATAAAAATAGAAGTTTTAAACTTGAGCTGAAGTCCCGAGGAGCTGATTTTTACACTGTGCCTTATATCTTGGTTCAATTTCAAGAGTTTGATTATGAAAAAAATGAAGCTAAATTTAGATTGATGCTCTCTGACGAAAAAATGCAGATAGAACTAACAGATATCTGAACACTTTAACTTAGTATAAATGTAGGGATGATATAATCGCGGTTAAAATTATATTATTTTATATATTTAAAGTGGGAAAATGCAAAGAGTTGAAGCAGAGATAGCCAGACTGATACAAGAGTGTGATTACGATGAAGTGACTCATCTTTTTGGTATGCTAAGTGGTGGTAAACGATTACGTGCAAAGTTGATTTTAAAGATAGCTTCTTCTCATGAGAAAGCTCCTCTGTTAGCTGCTATTGTAGAGCTGATTCATGCTGCAAGCCTACTTCATGATGATGTTATTGATGATGCGATGACAAGACGTGGAGTTGCCTCTGTAAACGCAACTGATGGCTCAAAAACAGCTGTTATGCTCGGAGATATTTTATACTCAAAAGCTTTTACTGAGCTAGTTGGCTTCGACAAAGAGGTTGCACAGACAATTTCGGCTTCCGTTACTGCGCTCTCCAAGGGTGAGATGATGGATGTTAAGATGGCTGAAGCGTTTAACTCTGATGAAGAGAAGTATCTTGATATGCTCTATCTTAAAACTGCTACACTTATAGAAGCTGCTGCAAAAGCGAGTGCTCTACTTGTTGGCAAAGATGCTCAAAAACATGCACTCTATGGAAGAAATCTTGGGCTCTCTTTTCAGATAATCGATGATATTTTAGATATTACAGCGGATGAGGCTACACTCGGTAAGCCTGCTATGAATGACTACGTGGAAGGAAAATGTACACTTCCATATATCTACCTTTATGAAGAGTTAAATGAGAGTGATAAGCAGCGACTTGTTTCTCTGCATGCAAAGAAAATAAGCCAAGAAGATACTCTTTGGATACAAGAGATGATGCAAAAAAACGAGAGTGTTGCAAAGTCATTTGTTTTAGCTCAAAAACTTTCAAATGAAGCACAAGAGACGATGAAAGATGATGCTGAGTTGGTTGGAATTTTAGAAACAATGATAAAAAGAAGTTACTGATGCACTATTTAAACATAAGTTTCTCTCATAAAAACGCCTCTTTGGGTATGAGAGAAAAATTAACTTACGCGAGTGATAAGAGTGTCAATGGCTGTCTTACAAAACTCAACACCTCTTCATGGATTAACGAAACTGTCCTGATATCTACATGTAACAGAATGGAGATTTTTTGTAGCTGTAATAATATTGATGAGGCTAAGAAACATATCTTTAGTATGCTGAGTGATCGTTCAGATATCTCAATACCTGAACTTAAAAAACGCGCCGATATCTATGATGACTCAACAGCAATTCACCACCTCTTTTCAGTTGCATCTTCACTAGACTCTATGGTTGTCGGTGAAACGCAGATAGCAGGACAACTCAAAGAAGCATTTAGATTCTCTTACGATAAAAAGCATTGTGACAAAAAGATAGCACGTGCTATGAGAGCTGCGTTTAAGTGTGCAGCAAAGGTTAGAAACGCAACAGATATAAGTTCAAAACCTGTCTCGGTTGCTAGTGTGGCAGTCTCAAAACTAAAATCTGTTTTAGATGATGTGAGTGGTAAAAAAACACTTATTATTGGTGTTGGTGAGATGAGTGAGATAACAGCTAAGCATATGATTTCTCACGGTGCGGATGTTTATATCATGAATCGTACAAAACAAAAAGCCGAAACACTTGCAGAGGAGTGTGGTGCGAAAGTTTTAGAGTATGGGCAGTTAGACAAGGCTATAAATGAGTTTGAGATACTCTTTACTGCAACATCTTCAAACACACCAATAATTACAAATGAGATTACTGAAGCTCGCGTTTTTGATAGATACTGGTTTGACTTGGCTGTTCCTCGTGATATTATCCTCTCTGAGCATGCCAATGTTAATCTCTTTGTTGTTGATGATTTAAATGAGATAGTTGATGAAAACAGAGGTCTTCGTGAACAAGAGGCTCGAAAGGCTCACGGCATCGTTGGTCGTAGTGTAGTTGAGTTTTTTGAGTGGCTTGATGCTCTTAATGTAGAACCTATGATAAAAGATATCTACATTAAAGCTTACAAAGCGGCAGAAGTTGAAGCTGCTAGAGCGATTGAGCATGGCTACCTGCCAAAAGAGTACGCAGATGAAGCAAAAAAATTGGCTGAACAGACACTCAAGCGGTTTTTACACGATATGACATCAAAAATGCGTCAAGTGTCACATGAGCCAAAGGCAGACAGTATGTCAGGGATTATGCAGATGTTGGCAAATAGTGAAAAAGATGAGATTCCAGATAGATTTAAAAAGGTTATGAATGAGAAGAAGTAGAGCGTTTATCCCAACAAGTAAAGAGGCACCCTCAGATGCAACCTTAGCGAGTCATGTTTTCCTCTCTCGTGCAGGATTTATTTCACAGGTTGCTAGTGGGCTGTATAACTATATGCCA
>JAYEMB010000052.1:13091-44872 GCA_034717855.1 Campylobacterota bacterium | reverse complement strand
GCCATCCTCATAAACAAGGTTCAGACTAGCACCATCAAATTTTGGCTCACAGTAAAATGATATATTTTTATCTAGTTTATAGGTTTTAGTGAGCCACTTCTCCAAGCCTGTACTATCAAAGATATCCTCTAAAGACCACATACGAGAGAGATGATTCTCTTTTGTAAAACCAGTAGATACAACATCCCCAACTCTCTGTGTAGGCGAGTTTTCTAGGAGTTCATTGGGATTGCACTCTTCGTACTCAACAACTTCATGATACAACTTGTCATAAACCTCATCAGTCGTCAAAGGGTCATCTAAAACATAATAGTGGTGGGAGTAGAGGTTAAGCTTCTCTACTGCGTTTATATACTCTTTTTTATTCATAATGCAATTTTATCTTATTATATTTAAAGTAATAAAAACTGCATTATCAAATCGATTTAATCCCCATTTGGACCATTATGACAATCGTAACAACTCACCATATCCCCTTTTGCATAGACCTGCGTTTTATCATCAGCATCAAAAACTCTTTGTGTAAAAGTTTTTGAAAGAACAGAACCTCTGTAATCATCTCCGTGACAAGTTTTACACTGCTCTGGATTATCTTCAGCAGCTTCTTCATGTGAATCTACCCATGACTGTCCAAGAGTATGCAGACCATGTGGTCCACCTGTTGTGGTGTCGGGCACTGTTGCATGACATGATATACACTCAGTTATTGTCCCGCTATGTCCCTGCAACTTCTCACTCAGTACATTATCCCCAGCAAAACTCGTTGGAAAAACTGCGTGTGTTGAGCCGTGACAAGAGGAGCACTGCAGATCTCCGTGACCAGTACTGTATCTGTACAGACTAACCCCATTTGTTGGTGTATTAGGATTTGTAGCAAACCTATTGTCAACTACAGCGCGCAGACTACCATTTACAAGTGCTGAAGTGTATTGCTCTCCCTCTTGATGGCAGACTTGACAGTTTGGCTGGTCTAACCAACCTACTCTCGTAGGCTCTCCGACATCGCTCATACTCCCATGACAGCTTTGACACTGCATGATTTGCGCTCCATTTTCATCTTTTGCCTTTCCCATAGCCCCACGTAAACACTCTGTCTGAGCACCTGGATGACAGCTGTAACAGGCTGAGCGATTTGTAGAAGCTCCTAACTCTAGCCCACTCTCAGGGTCAACTACTGTTGCATGTTCTGAGTGAATAGCACTTGTAAGTGCTGGCACATCACTTATTCCTGTTGTTCCTAAAGCATTTGAGCTGTGGCATGAGGCACAAAGTATTGGTATTCCTGCTTTTGCAGTATCGTAAAGACTACTGTTATAGTCATACCCTTTCGCCCTTATCTCATTTACATTTGTTTGAGTCAAAGGATTACTCTCATCATGAAGTCTTAAAATATTGTACTTATAATCCTGCAGAGCATTCGCACTATTTTCCCATCCTGCGTTTGGCTTAGCCTCATCACTACTCGCATCACTAGCATGACACCTTGCACAATCCATCTCATCACTAACAGGCAGTACAACATCTGCTGTTGCTAAGAGATTTCCTTTTGTGTCTTTTGCAACAACACGCACCATCGGGTAGTGATTTGTCAGGTTGTTGTCATCACGGTTTACGATGGGAATACCCTCTGCTTCAAACCAGTTATGAGAGGTGTTAAAATGCATCTCTTGCGGAGTTGTCGAGGGAGTTTTATAGCCTGTAAGTCCAACATCCGGTGTACTTGTTGCACCAGGAAACAGAGATGGAAGATAAGTCCAAAAGTTTGTTTTATCTGCACTTGAAGTGTTTATGCTTCCCTGATAACTCAAGGATTCATATGTTAGGACTACATCCTCTGAGATATGCTTATCTGTATCGCCTTCTCTTTTTACTAAGTGTGCGTTTAAGGTGTTATATGGAGGCAAAATGGAAAAAACAGAAAAATCACTTCCATCAAAACAGTGCATCCCTAAATCATTCCAAGCTAAAAGTGTGTAAGCGGAGCCTGTTTGGTTTAAGTCCTCATCATCTTTTTCACTTGAAGAACTACAAGAGAGTAACAACAAACTCATCATAAATATCAAGACTATTTTCAACATAATAAACCCCTCAAATTGATTTTAAATTATAAGTATATCTAATATATAAAGTGCTATAGCTTAAGAAAATAGGGAGATTATAAATAAATCTTATAGCGATTTGCTAACAATTTGCTAACAATTACTTACTATAATTTCGCCAATTAAAGGAGATTACTATGAGAAAGAACTTATCAATTTTACTATTAATATCGGCGACGATGCTCAGCGGATGTGCATCAAAGAAAGTACATGTACATACGCAAGATAGCGCTCCTACAAAAGTTAAAAAAACTAGCAAAACTACAAAAAACACTCAAAACACAACAAGAAGCTCCACTAAGGGTGATAGCAGCTGTAAGGATTGCTTACCAACTAACGCTTGGTATGAGTAGTTAAGACTATACCTTAGTGTATAGCCACTCTCTTTGCTTATAGATTTTCATATATATTAGGCCTTTAATCAAGGTTTCGATATTCATAATAATAAAAATTGCCACAACCCCATAACCCATTTTATAGGCAATATAAGATGGAATAACCCTAAAAATCCACAGAGATAGAACATTTACTTTGAGCGTTGTTTTAGTAGCCCCTGCCCCACGGAGTGCACCTGAATAAACAAACATGATTGCAAGTGGAATCTGTGCTAGTCCAACCAAGATAAGATACTTTGAAGCTACGGCTATTGTAAGTGCATCTTGTGTAAAAAAAGCAACTAAAAACTCTGGAATTAAAATCAATACAACCCCAACACTTCCCATAAATATATAAGCAATTCGCCCACTTATCACGCCCATATTGTAAGCTTTATCGTAAGCTTTTGCACCGATGTTCTGCCCAACTAAAGCCATCGCCGCTATTGCAAATCCAAAGCCTGGCATAAATGCAATCCCTTCGATGCGAAGTCCTACCTGATACCCTGCAAGTTCCGCTGTTCCATAAGCTGTAATAATTGAGACAAAAACAAGAAAACTCAAGCTTGAGATTCCACGGTCAAGTGCAGCACTCCAGCCAACATTCCAAACTCTTTTTAAATCTTTGAATCTAATAAGCGGTAGAAAATCAAGTTTCGAATTCATCTTCTTTATGAGAATAAAATAAGCAAGCACATTAAAGATATACGCAATTACAGTTGCATAAGCTGCACCCTCAATTCCCATAGCTTCAAAACCGAAGTGACCGAAAATAAAAACATAATTTAAAAATGCGTTTATAGCGGCTGAAACAAGTTTGATATAGAGAGAACTTTTTGTGTCACCTGCGGCTGAGAGTGCATTGTAGAGGAGGTTATCTATAAAAATGACCACGATGCCAAGAGCGAGAATCTTAAAGTACATCGAGCCCTGTTCTACTACATCAGGCGCAGAACCCATCCACATATAGATATGAGCACTTCCAAAATACCCACCAATAGTTACAAAAAGAGAGAGGATAATAGCAAAGATGGTTAAAGCATAAAGCAGTGCTGACGCTCTGCGTTTTCTCCCCTCTCCGATAAAACGCGAGATGAGTGCGTTTCCACCTACTACATAAAGCGTCATCAGTACATTTATAATCATCATAAACTGCATACTCATACCAACAGCTGCAAGTGCTGCAACACTAATCATCCCAACCATAAGCATATCTATAAGAACTTGTAAAATATCTACTAAATGTTTTAAGGCTGCGGGAATTGCGAGAGAAAATACTTTTTTGGTATCTTTAGATATTAAAGAAATTTTGACACCTCTTGCATCTCATTTATCAACTCTTCTTTTGTCTGAAAAACTAAGACTGTTCTATCTTTAACATCTTCATTAAGTGGCGTAAAATCAAAGACTAAAACATAGTGAACTAGCGCAACTTTCTCTCCATAGAGTTCTTCCCACTCTAAAGACATCTCTGCTTGTTCACCCTGCATATCTACAACAGCTGCTGGATAGAGCCTTGTGATTTTACTCAGGTCTAAATCGCCCTCTTTTGATTTGTAAATCATCATCTTCCTTTATAATCGGATTTTATCTTATGTTTATAGTATAATTACTTATATCTCCTCAAATATCTACAAAAGGCTATATTATGAAGATTAAAAAACTACATGTAAAAGTTGGCGTTATTTTAGCTCCTTTTTTCATCCTCATCTCACTGAGTGGTATTGTTCTGCTTTTTAGAAAAACTGAACTCTACTCCAAAGATGTAAAGTCTTTTTTAGTAAGTTTTCACACCTCTGAAATCATAGCTCCCTTTATCGGGATGGTGTTTGGTTTTGGACTGCTTTTCATGAGTGTCACTGGTCTCTATCTCTATTTTCAAATGAAAAAACGACAAAACCCTCATAGTTCAAATGAAAAAGAGTACTCAAACGATGAGATAACTGTAATATGGAAGGAGGGTGAATGTGTTCATGCCAAAGAGTGTGTCAATAGACTCCCTTTAGTATTTGACAGAGAAAAACAGCCTTGGATTGATCCGAGTAAAGCTACGAAAGAGGAGATTATGAAGACTATAGATGCATGCCCAACGAATGCTCTAACATACAGACTAAAGTGAGAGTAAACTTACTCTTTTTTATGGTTTAGGTCTTTGTGCATCTCTCCATTTCGCATTTTAAGGTAGGCTAAAAAACCAAAAGTTGTCCCCGTAACAATAAAAAATGCACCGATATAATCATCCTTGAGATAAGCCATAAAAATCCAACATAAATCAGCAAAAAGATAGACTATTACAGCCTGATATATTTTTCCTTTATAAGTTAAAAATGCACCTATATTTAGAAGTATTCCACCGAGTATTGCAAAACTCATGATATATCCTTTATGCTCTGCGTTTTGAGTATCCACTTAAAGTAGAGAGCTCCAACTACAAAACCTACAGCTATAATAACTGTTATATTTTCCAACGAGTAATCGTTTGTTGCTAAAAAGCCTATCATGAAAGAGGTAAACGCAGCTGAAGATAAAAAAAGCATATCGTTATATGCCACTATTCGACCGTAATATTTCTCTTCTATATTTTTTTGAAGAAGCGTATAGGTATAAGACCAAAGCGTAGTTGTAAAAAGACCTACTATCACACTCGCTACTAGAGATAGGTAGAAGTTCTGCATCACTAGAGCCCAGAACCAGACAGAGAGAGCTTGAAATATAAAAAGATAGACGACTCTTTTGTTATTTATCCATTTTCCCAAGAGTATCGGTCCGATTACTAAGCCTACAGCACGTGAAGCATGCAGAAGTCCAAGCGCTAAAGATGTAGCGATTACAGATGCGTAGTACTTATCGACCATTAGTGCCACAAGTGCGTCAAACGCAGTCAATCCAACGAAGGCATGAATCAACATTAGATGAATAGCATGAGGAGTTCTTTTGAGGTACCTAAATGTATCTCGCATCATCTCCAAAAGGTTTTCGGTAGTTTTAAACATCTCTACTTTTATCTCAAGCGTGTAGAGCATGTAAAAACCTATCACGAACATAAAAGCATCCAAGATAAACGCAACTTTCACTCCAAACCAATAGACTACAAAACCACTCAGAGCCATCCCAAGTGTATAGGAAAACGACCAGATAATAGAGTGGAGTTCATTCGCCTTTTGAAGCTTATCTCCATGAATAATTTTTGGCAAAAGTGACATCTCGGCAGTGAAGTAAAAAGAGGCGGCTGCCATTTTTATAAATATAAGTGTATAGAGAAGCCATAAGTCTGAAACTGAATTTATGAGAACTAAAAATAGAGTCGCAAAAATCTCTACTGCTATTAGAGTTAGCATGAGTACTTTTGGTTTTACTTTATCGATAATCGAGCCTGAAAATGGAGCTTGAATTACCCCCGCTAAAAAGTGAAGCATTGCGGTAAACGCAATCACTTCTGCTGAAACTTTCATATCAAGTAGAAGTGTATAGATAGCGACATTACTAAACCATGCACCAAAATAAGCGATAAGTTGTATCGTAGAGAGTCGTCTTAATACCGGTTCATTTTTTAGTAGTGAAATATACTCTTTCATAAGTGGAAGATTATCATAAAAAAATGTAGAAAATAAAAAATATTCAATTTCTTTATAAATTTGTTAAAGTTATTATTTTTATAGCCGATATCTTGTGTAATAACTATATTCTCAAAAGGAGTACGTCATGGATGGCATAGCAAATGTTGCAAGACAACAACAATCCCAAGTAAGCACACAAGAGACTCAAGGAAGAGCAGCTCAGCAGGTTCAACAGCAGGTTCAGCAACCGGCAAATGTTGATGTTGTAAAAGAGATACAAAAAGAGAGTGTACAGAGCACTCAAAAAATAGATACAAAAGAACAGGTTCAAGATTTAGTCGATCAGCTTAACAAAGCGATGGCTCCAATGAACACAAACTTAAAATTTGGTGTTGATGCTCAAGATATATTTTTCGTATCTGTTATAGAATCAGAAACAAGTAAAATGATAAGAAGGTTCCCAGCCGAACAAGCAGCAGATTTTCTTCCTAAAATGCAAGAAGTTACCGGCATGTTATTTGACTCAAAAGGCTAGACCACAAGGTCCCTTTTGAGAACTCTTTCCCTTACAACATAAACTAATAATCTTTACGTATTCTTATATCATTATACTCATATTTAAGTTCTAAGCAAATCCTCACATACATTTAGTTACAATCGCAATAATTATTTTACTTATAAGGGTTTTGTTGAATGAAAAAAGAAGTTAAAAAAGTTGTATTAGCCTACTCTGGTGGTCTCGACACTAGTATTATCTTAAAGTGGTTACAAGATGAGTACAATGCTGAAGTGATTACATTTACAGCAGATCTCGGTCAAGGCGAAGAGGTAGAACCTGCTCGCCAAAAAGCACTTGACAACGGTATAAAACCTGAAAATATTTTTATTCTTGATATTCAAGAAGAGTTTGTAAAAGATTATGTTTTCCCTATGTTTAGAGCAAACGCAATTTATGAGGGTGAATACCTTCTTGGTACTTCTATCGCTCGTCCACTTATCGCAAAAAAACAGATTGAAATTGCACAAAAAATGGGTGCTGACGCAGTATCTCACGGTGCAACTGGAAAAGGTAACGATCAAGTTAGATTTGAGCTTGGCTACCTAGGTCTAAACCCAGACATCACTGTTATTGCTCCATGGAGAGAGTGGGATTTAAACTCTAGAGAAAAACTTCTTACTTATGCAAGAGAACATGGAATAAACATTGACCAAAAACATGTTGATGCAGATGGAAACCCAACTGTTAGTCCATACTCTATGGATGCGAACTTACTTCATATTTCTTACGAGGGTCTTCACTTAGAAAACCCAATGAATGAGCCTGAAGAAGCTATGTGGTTATGGTCTAATTCTCCAGAGAATGCTCCAGATGAAAAAGAGTATATCACTATTGGTTACAAAAATGGTGACCCTGTAACACTTAACGGAAAAGAGTTGTCTCCAGCTACAATGCTTAGAACTCTAAATGAGTATGGGAATAAGCACGGTATCGGTAGAATAGATATTGTGGAGAACCGTTTTGTTGGGATGAAAGCTCGTGGATGTTATGAGACACCAGGTGGAACTATCATGCTAAAAGCTCACCGTGCTATAGAGTCTATCTGTTTAGATAGAGAAGAGGCACACATGAAAGATGGTTTCATTGCAAAATATGCTGAGCTAATTTATAACGGTTTTTGGTTCTCACCAGAACGTGAGATGATGCAAGCAGCAATTGACACTACACAAAAATATGTTCAAGGGAATGTAAAATTAAAACTTTACAAAGGGAATGTAGAAGTTGTAGGTCGTGAATCAGATATGTCACTCTACTCTGAAGAGCACTCAACGTTTGAAGAGGATGAAGTTTACAATCAAAAAGATGCAGAAGGTTTTATTAGACTCAACGCACTTAGAAGAATAATCGCAGGGAAAAAGAGAGGAACTAAATAATGAGTATGATTAAAATTGACATGAACTCACCAGAATTCATAGAGAGAATGGAAAAAACAGTTAAATTTACAGATAAGGTAATTAATCAATTTGGCTGGGAATACAACCCTCAAGAAGAGGTTAATGAAGGCGTACAGATGGGTCTTGCTCGTAACAAGATGATGTACAATAAGCTTTTCTGTCCATGTTTCATGGTTGAGGAAGTTGATGGAAAACCTCAAAGTGTTGATAACAGAACTTGCCCTTGTACTCCTGCTATTGAAAAAGAGATTCCAGAAGATGGTGCTTGTCACTGTGGAATTTTTTGTTCTCCTGAGTTTGCAGCTGCTAAGCGTATTGAGCTTGGGATGGAAGAAGCTGTTCATACACACTCACGTGGTTTAACTAAAGAGGAGTGTGCACAACTTGTAAATCAATCTGAAATTGATGGTGATGAACTTGTTGCACTCTTAGAAGCAAAAGAGCTTGGAATGGTAGAGTTTACACTTGTTGATGTTCGTGAACACATGGAGTGGCAAATGGGTCACATCAAAGGAGCTGACAAACTTGTTCCGACTAGTTCTTTCTTCCAGACTTGGGATGAGGCTAATCTAGGTAAAGAGGACAACATCATCCTTTACTGTCATGTTGGTAGTCGTTCTGCACATGTTGCAAGAATATTAGGGGATATGGGATATTCTAAAATTGGAAACTTAACTCACGGTATTGTTTCTTACGGTGGAGAAAAAGAGAGATAATGAAAGTTTTATTAATAAAAGATGTAAAAAGCCTTGGTAAAAAAGGTGAAGTTAAAGAAGTTAAAGATGGTTATGGGAAAAACTTCCTAATCGGTAAAGGTTTTGCAAGAGCTGCAACTCCAGAAATTCTCGAGCAACATGCTCAAGAAGAGCTAATCGTAGCTGAGAATCTTGAAAAAGAGGTAAATATTCTTAAAGAGATCGCTGTTCAACTTGATAAATGCGAAATAATCATTACTAAAAAGCTTGGTCAAAATGGTCATCTTTTTGGTTCTGTAACTAAAGATGAAGTTGCAACTGCTCTAAAAGATCAACATGGTATAGAGATAGATAAAAAACACATCAATGAAAAAGCCGCTATCAAAACTGTTGGTGAACATGATTTAGATTTTAAACTAGGTCACGGACTTCATGCGACACTACATGTAGATGTTCAAGGCGAATAAGTAAGTATGTTTGATGCTACTACGATACTTGCATACAAGGGTAAAGATAAAGCTGTAATAGGAGGAGATGGTCAAGTTACTTTTGGAGACTCAATCCTCAAAGGAAACGCAACTAAGATTCGTACACTTCACAAAGGTAAAATCCTCGCTGGATTTGCCGGAAGTACAGCTGATGCTTTTAACCTTTTTGATATGTTTGAGGACTTTTTAGAAGATAAAAAAGGTGATATCCTAAAGTCAGTTATTGAGTTCTCTAAAGCTTGGCGTAAAGACAAGGTTCTTCGTCGCTTAGAGGCGATGATGATTGTTTTAAATAACGACCATATTTTTATACTTACTGGAAACGGTGATGTTGTTGAGCCTGAAGATGGAGAGATTGCTTCTATAGGAAGTGGTGGAAACTATGCAATCTCAGCAGCGCGTGCCCTGAAAAAACACGCTTCACTTGATGAAGAAGAACTCGTTCGTGAGAGCTTATCAGTAGCAGCAGACCTCTGCGTTTACACAAACCACTCAATCAAAACTTTAACACTCGAAGGTAAAAAATAGATGGATATGACACCAAAAGAGATAGTTTCATATTTAGATAAATTTGTCATCTCTCAAAAAGATGCAAAAAAAACAATCGCCCTAGCGCTTCGTACAAGATACAGAAGAATGCAGCTCAACAAAGAGCTTCAAGATGAGATAATGCCAAAGAACATATTAATGATAGGTTCTACTGGTGTTGGTAAGACTGAAATATCTCGTCGCTTAGCGAAGATGATGAAAGTTCCATTTATTAAAGTTGAGGCTTCTAAATACACTGAAGTTGGCTTTGTCGGTCGTGATGTAGAGTCAATGGTACGTGACTTAGTTGTCAACTCAATCTCGATTGTAAAATCAGAAAAAGAGGAAGAAAACGCAGAAAAAATCCAAAACTATGTCTTAAATAAGATAGTTGAAAAGCTTCTCCCTCCCCTTCCAGAATCTGCAAGTGAATCTAAAAAAGATGACTATCAAAGATTACTAGAAGCTATGGAAAAACGTGTTGAATCAGGTGAGATGGATGATAAAACTATTGAGCTAGAGTTTGATAAAATTAACGTAGAGTTTAATGACACAAACTTACCTCCTGAAATGGCAAAAGTTCAAGAGAGTTTTTCTAAAATATTTTCTACTATCAACAAAGAAGATAACAAAAAAGAAGTAACGGTCAAAGATGCAAAATCTATTTTAAAGCTTGAAGCTAGTAACAAACTTCTTGATATGACAAATATTAATGCTCTTGCACTTGAGCGTGCACAAAATGGCGGAATAATCTTTTTAGATGAGATTGATAAAATTGCACTCAGTGAAAAATCACAAGGCAGAAATGACCCAAGTAAAGAGGGAGTCCAACGTGACTTGCTTCCTATAGTTGAGGGAAGTAGCGTAACAACTAAGTATGGTGTTATAGAGACCGACCATATACTTTTTATCGCAGCGGGTGCGTTTCATGTTAGTAAGCCAAGTGATTTAATCCCTGAACTACAGGGTAGATTTCCTCTTCGTGTAGAGTTAGAGTCACTAACAGAAGATACACTTTATCAGATACTAACACAAACAGACAACTCACTGCTAAAACAGTATGAAGCTCTTTTAGGCGTAGAGGGTATGAAACTTATTTTTGAAGATGAAGCAATTAGAGCTATAGCAAAACTCTCTCACCGCGCAAATGAAATTACTGAAGATATCGGGGCGAGAAGATTACATACAGTTTTAGAAAAAGTTCTAGAAGAGATTAGTTTCGATGCAGATGAGCATAGTGGTGAAGAGTACAAAATCACTGCTAAACTTGTTCATGAAAAACTTGATATGGTTGTTGAAGATGACGACCTCTCTCGCTACATATTATAAAAGGTAATTACATATGACAAAAGCTGGTTTCGTATCTCTTATTGGTCGTCCAAACGCGGGTAAAAGTACCTTAATGAACTCACTTTTAGGTGAGAAAATAGCTATGGTTTCTCAAAAAGCAAACGCAACAAGAAAGCGCTCAAACGCAATAGTTATGCATGAAGAGACTCAAATTATCTTTGTTGACACCCCCGGTCTACATGAAAAAGAGAAAGTACTCAACCAATTTATGCTTGACGAGGCACTTAAAGCTATGGGTGATTGTGATTTAATAGTCTACCTTGCACCAGTTACTGACAGTGTTGAACATTATGAAAAGTTTTTAAAACTAAATAATAATAAAGTGAAACATATTATTGTAATCAGTAAAATTGATCAAGTCTCTCAAGATAAACTCTTTAAACGTATCAACTCTTATAATCAATTTTCTGAACATTTTGAAGCACTTATCCCGGTAGCAATTCCAAAAAAAGTTGGACATGAAGACCTGCTCAAAGTAATCTCAAAAAACCTTCCAGACTCTCCATTTCTTTACGACCCTGAAGATTTAACAAGTGAACTTGTTCGTGATATTTATGCCGGCTTTATCCGTGAAGGTGTTTTTGAAAACGTAAGTGATGAGATACCTTATGAGTCTGATGTTATTATAGACTCAATAGAAGAAGAGGATGGCATTGATAGGATATACGCCACAATCATTATAGAAAAAGAGTCCCAAAAGGGAATTATTATTGGAAAAGGTGGAGAGTCTATCAAACGAATAGGTAAGTCTGCTAGAGAAAAGATTGAAAGACTAAGCGGACAAAAGGCTTATCTTAACCTCCAGGTAACTGTAAAAAAAGGTTGGACAAAAGACAAGGCTTTTTTACAAGAGATTGGTTATGACAGTATTAAATAAATTTCACTTTCTCATCTTAATTGTCTCTAGCTCTCTGTTTGCCAACAACATTCTAACTGACTACAGAACAAATGGAATATACAGTGTTCAAAAGTACATGGATGAACAACTAACAAAAGAGGAGTATTGGAATAAACACTTAAAAAAAATAAACACTAGATTTGGTTATATTGAATCATACTCTAACATACTCACATGTGACAAATCAAAGTCAACACTTAGACTCTACATTAAAGAGAATAATGAATCATATAGACTTCAAAAAGAGTATAGTGCATATACCGGAAAAATAGAGGGCGACAAAGTAAAAGAAGGTGATCTTAAAACCCCGGTTGGCATTTATGATTTAACTAAGAAAATATCTAAGCTTGACTCTTTTTATGGTCCACTTGCGTTTGTTACATCTTACCCAAATACATATGATAAATATAGAGGGAAAAATGGCTCTGGAATATGGATACATGGACTTCCAACAGAGCAGGAAAGAGACGAGTACACAAGAGGCTGTATTGCAATAGACAACCAAAGCATAGAGTGCTTAGATAAAAATATCAATATAGATGATACTCTACTAATTATTAGATCACAAAAAGAACAGCAAGATATAGATAAGAAAATACTTGCTTCACTTCTTGCAAGCTTATATAGTTGGAGATATTCGTGGATATATAACGATATAGACTCTTACCTTAATTACTATTCAACTGATTTTATGAGATATGACGGAATGAATTATGAAAGATTTTTTAAATATAAAACGCGAATATTTAAAAAATCAGAAAAAAAAGAGATTATTTTTAATAACCTTAATATAGTTCCTTATCCAGGCAGTGATAATATTTACAAAGTTTCATTCAATGAAAAATATGAATCAGATAGCTTTAAGTTCACAGGTAAAAAGGTACTTATTATCAACTTCAATAATAATAATTTTAAAATTATTACGGAAAAGTAGAGAGCCAGAAGCCTTGGCAAAAGGCAAATGTAAGTAAAAATAGCAATATTTTGTTAAATTCAACTAATATAAAAAAAAATTTAAGCTTTATTCAGATAAAATCGAAGAGTAGTGTATTTAAACCCCTAATGTAATAGGATGTTTAAAGCCTCTATATTTTAAGTTATAAGATTGTCTAAAACAAAAAGAAACTTGCTTATTTGAAAATAAGTATTAATAAAGTTTCAGTTTTTTCTCTAAATGACGATTTTCAGGTATTAAGTTGGCAACATTCTTGATTATCAAGAAGTTTTCAATAATAATTAATTTTGTTCCGTAAAAACGGTTCATTTTAAATAGGATTTTAGCTAATGAGTAAAGCACAACAAAACTCTTTTTCTAGTGTTATTTCAGTCAACCCCTATAAAGATACATACTACAATGGTGTGTCTAGTTTCTTAAGTGAAACACCTAAACCAGAGTTCGCAAAAGACCAGTACGCAATTTCTTATATAAATACTAACGGTTTTATAAACTCTCAAATAGCAATTAGTAAAAACATTCCAGAAGAAGACCTTTATGACGCTATCAACAACAAAGTTTATGACGATTTAGGTTTAGACCAAGCAGTAGAGTATAGCGTTCAATTTATTGAATCCTTTAACAACCTAGATGAAGATAACAGATACTTTCATGCTTTTGTAGTAGATCCACTAACTATAACAGAAACATATCAGAATGTTGAAGAAAAAATAAAATACCTCGATGTAATTATTCCTGCACCACTGCTTATAAAGTCTTTATACTCAAAAGAAATTATAGAGAGTAATGGTGTTCACTGTTTTATATATTTTCAAGAGAATGATGCATTTTTAACTATCTATGGTGACAAAGAGTTTATTTATACTAAATCATTAAAGTACTCTTTTATAGAGATGCATGAAAGATTTTGTGAACTTTATGGAGAAAGAATAAACTATGAAGAGTTTATTGAATTTTTCTCAACTGCGAACTTAAGAGAGACAGAGAGTGAGTACAAAGACTACTTTATTAAGTTATATAAAGAACTATTCTCAAATATAAATGATATTTTAACTTATTCAAAAAGAGCATTTGATATTGATAAGTTTGAACAGGTTTATATTGGTTCACAACTCTCAACAGTTACTAAACTTGACGAGATGCTTGAAGTTGAACTCAATATAAAGTCTTCTGATTTTGATTTTGAGTATGGATTTGAAAGTAATGATCAGTTTATAGACCAACTACAATCTTTGATGCACATCTACACAACTATACCTAAGGGTGAGAGATATGAGTGTAACTTTACTATTTACAAACGTCCTCCAAGATTTATACAAAGAGAAAGCGGAAAGCTTTTAATTTTACTTGCAGCGTCGTTCACTCTTGCTTTTGCTTATCCCATTACTTACTGGATACTTACATATGCACAAGACTTGCAAAAAGATTTACTTCAAAAACAGTATGATGATTTGCATATTACAAAAACAACTAGAGAAGCTACAATAAAAAACAGAGAAGCAGATAAAAGTAAAGCTCTTACTCTTTTAGCTAAAGAGAAACAAGATTATGTTGAAAAAAAGAATACTCTCATTAAAATCCATGATGTAAAAGTTAACTATCCTATGAAGGCTAAACACATCGCACTATTAACAAAAGATTTAAATAAATTTGGTGTTCGACTTGAAGCATTATCCTATGCTGAAAAGGAGAACCTGAAAGAGTTTAAATTTTCTTTAGTTTCTACAAAAGACAAAAAAACAACACAACTAGTCGAATACCTAACAAAAACACATAATAATGAATTTAAATTCTATCTTGAAGAAATTTCATATGACGAAAAAACTAAAAAATATTTTAGTGAGTTAAAAGTGAGAATATTATGAAAATAAATATTGAAGATTACCTACATAAAATAGACTCTGTCTTTAAAGAAAAAACTCAAAAAGACACTTACATGACTTACGGTATGATTGTAGTAGTTATATTTGCTTTTTCTTACTTACTTTTTTGGGATAGTTCATTTGAAGAGTTTGAATTAACTAGAGAAAAAGTTGTTATACTTGAAAAGGATATAGCAGCAGACAAAGAGTATTTACAGCAAAACCCAGAATCAAAAATAACAAGTCTTGAAAAAGATATAGTAGCTATAAACAAGGAGATGTTAGGTCACAAAGACAATAATGCTTATATTAAGAGTAAGATTGAAACGATTTCTTCGCTAATATACGATGAAAGGGCATGGGGTGAGTATTTGCACTCTATATCGAAAAATGCTCAAAAATATAGTGTCAAAATAAACAACATCACAAACAGATATTCAGATAATAATAGCTCGTTTGGTCACATCTTAGACATAACTGTTCAATCAAGCGCAAATTATAAGAATACACTTAGGTTTATAAACTCATTGGAACAAAGCGAATTGGTGGTTGATTTGCACCATTTAGATATTAACGCATCTAATAAGTTAAAAACTGACTTAAATATATCAGTATGGGGGATTACTTACTAATGAAAACTTTTTTTATAATTATTTCTGTTTTATTAACTGTCAATCTTAGTTCTAATGAACTCTCTTGGGTTAACGAGCAAGTAGAGGCTATCAAACCTCCGAGAATTGGAATGAAAAACCGTGAGCTTTCTATAGTGAAAGATCCCTTTATATTTTTAAAGAAAAATAGAGTTGAGGAAGTTAATAAAAACAGTTCTAAGAAATTAACTTCAGGTCCTACTTACAACAAAGTAACAAGTGTCTCTAATGGTAATAAAAAAACTGTAAAGAAAAAAGCTTACTTGTCTGTTAGTATGCTCATGAACTCATCTGCCCTTATAAATGGAAAATGGTATAAGGTAGGTGATAAAGTCAAGGGATACAAAGTTTCAAAAATAGATGGGAATTCTGTTTTATTAACTAAAAAAAGCAAGAATCTTTTACTATCGACAAAAAGTAAAAGTAAAAATTTAAATTTTAAAAATAAGTAGGAATACAACATGAAACTTATAAAAACATCAATTTACTCAGCGCTATTTGCGGCTCTTTTATCAACTAGTAGTTTTGCTGATTGTTCATATGAACTTTTTAGCATCAGTTCAACAAAAAACACAAAAATAATTGACTTCATTGATCAACTAAGTGACGAATGTGCTTTTAGTATTATTGTAACGGATCCTAATGCTGAGAAGTTTCTTGATACTAAACTAAACAAAACAAACCTTAAGAACTTAACAATAGATGAAGTATTAAATATTGTTTTACTAGAAAACAACCTTTCCTATACATTAGAAAATAATCTACTAAAAATATCATACTTAACAACAAAAGTTTACGGTATAGACTATATTCTCTCACAAAGAAAAAGTACTGGAAGTACTGATGTCACGTTAAGCTCCGGTGCTGGTGAACAACAACAAATGGGTGCCACTAACAATACAAGTAATATGTCTTCAGAAGGAAGTTCTAAGTCAGAGAGTGGCGTAAAAATTGAAAGCACTGATGAAGTACAATTTTGGCATGAGCTAGACTTGGAATTTCAAAGAGTACTTAACCGACCTCATGACTCATATACTGCTGAAGCTCCTATAATTAATAAGAATGCAGGACTCGTCACTGTAACAGCTACTGCAAAACAATTAAAACGTTTTGATGAATATCTTAAAGAGCTACAGAACAAAGTACAGTTACAAGTGCTTATAGATGTACAACTGCTCTCTGTAACTATGAACGAGGGAAGATCAACTGGTATAGACTGGAAACAACTCTATGCCCTTCAAAATGTAAATGTTGCCATAGATACAAGAAGTGTTAAAAATGTTACTGAGTTCGAAGACACTTCAATAACAGAAGGTATGTATGGATCTGCTGCCGGTGTACTTTCTATGATAAGTCTTGAAGGCAAAGCTGAATTAAACGAAGTAGTTAAATTTCTTCAAACGCAGGGTGATGTAAATGCTATATCTAATCCAAAAGTTTTAACTTTAAATAATCAACCAGCACTAATCACTGCAGGAACTGAATATTTTTACAAAATCCAATCTGAAACTAACCAGCAAGGAACAGGTGGTGGTGTTGCTGCTACTACTCAAAACGACTTAGTTCAATCAGTATTTGCAGGAGTACTATTAACTATTACACCAGAAATAGCAGATGACCATACAATTACATTAAAAATCAACCCTTCATTATCTGAAACCACAGCAGATATATCAAACCAAGACAACTCAGATAGAAATATGCCACCGGATTTAAATCGTCGTCAACTGTCATCTGTTGTAACTGTTAAAGATGGAAATAGAATTATCCTAGGTGGTTTAATTAATACTAAAAATACAAATGAATCTAATAAGGTGCCTATATTAGGTGATATACCTGTAATTAGTTATTTATTTAAATATGAAGAAAAAGTTAAAACTGTTCAAGAGTTAGTTATTATAATTGAACCGCATATTATTCATAAAGAGAAAAACTCAGTTTCACTAAGTGATTTAGGTTACGAGGGCTTATCTGATGATATTATAAATATGGAAAGAACATCACAATCTGATCAAGCAGACTCTTTAAGCGTTCAAAATGCACCAAAAGTTGGTCTAAAAGCACCAAAAAAACTTCTTAACGAAGAAAAATAAGACCATCAATATATGAGTTCTAGTATCTATATAAATTCTAAAAATGTTTTTTTAGATACTGTCAGCTCAAAAGATTATATTCAGCTTGACCGTGTATCTACTATTTACCAATCTCTCAAAGACTCCATAAAAAAACCGTTAAAAATGATACTTCTTTATGGGAAACCTGGTACCGGTAAAAGTATGTTTCTTACTAAGCTCTTTAATGACTTATCATCTTCTCAGGTAGTTCATCTCTACAAAACTCCTATTTTAGATGAAAGTGAATTCTATAAGACACTTGCACAAGACATATTTTCAACAAAATACAATGGTGAACTAAACTTTACACAGTTTATGAAAATTGTTGAGAATTCTAATATAAACTCAATTCCTGTTGTTCTTTTAGATGAGGCTCAAATGTACTCTGATGTATTAATGGAGAAAATTAGGCTGATTTCCGATACAAGAACAATAAAATTTGTAATAACACTTCATAAAACCGAAAAAGAAGACTTAATAGCAAAAGAGCACTTTCAAACAAGAATATGGGAAACTATTGAACTTGAAAATGCTTCAAGTATTGAACTTAAAATTTATATACAGAAGAAACTTATGAAGGCCAACTGTTTCGATAGTGCAAATATGTTTACTACGAAATCTGTTAATAAAATTTATAAGCTCACAAATGGTAACTATAGAGATACAAACAAACTACTTTATACTCTTTTTGACATTTACACTACTTACGATGAAAACAACCAGTTATCAACTATTGGTACAGTTCAAGTTTCAAATAAGTTTATTGAAATGTCAGCAATACATACGGGTCTAATTAATGCTTAATACCAGAGAGCTTGAAAACAGATGGCTAAAGTATAAAATAAAATCTTACATACCTCATGTCATAATATTCCTTAGTACTATTATTATTGTTACTCTTCTTATTTTTTTAAATCCTTATAAAGAAAATAAAAGACTTATGCCAAATGCTCAAAAAGAGGCTTCCTTAACTATTGAAAATAAAGATAAGCAACACAATAAAACACTAGATACAAAAACTGTACAAAATAAGGAACAAAAAGAAATCTTAGATACTAATGATTCTTCAATGGCTATAAATGTTACTTCAGACGGTAACTCATTAAATAATAATGAACCCCTAAAGTTAGCACCTTCATTCGACTTTATCAAAAATATGCAACACTCTAGCACACCCTACTATAATAGTGAATCGATGGCTAAACAAGTAGTCAAGACTAAAAAGCAAGAACCTAAACAAGATATTAAAAAACAAGTTATTGAAGAAATAGTACAAGACTTAACGGTAGATAAAACTCCTACTGTTAAACAAGAAGAGATACAAAAAGTTACTATTAAGAGACGAAATATCACAGATGATATAAAACACATTATAAAAAGATTCAAAAAAAACAACAATCCGGCACTGAGTCTATTTGTAGCAAAAAAATATTATGAACTTGGTGATTATCATAAAGCTTATAATTATGCGTTAATAACTAATCAAATAAATAGTGACATAGATGCTAGTTGGATTGTTTTTTCAAAATCCCTCGTAAAGATGAATGAAAAAGAGATGGCAATAAAAACTTTAAAAGAGTACATAGAAAGTTCTCACTCCAGTAGTGCACAAATACTACTTGATGAGATTGTATCAGGAAAATTCAAATGAAAACAATTCTAATCTTTCTCTTAGCCATAAACCTATATGCTAACACAAAAGAAAATATGTTTGGCCAATATCAAAATGGTAAGTTTGAAAAAGCTTGTTCTATTGGCTTTCATGATTTTCATGCTAATCGAAAAGATGATGAGTTTGTATCTTTATATGCCTTTGCTTGTTTAAAAGCAGACTACATTGACAGACTTGCAATTCCTATTACTATGCTTAAATACTCTAAAGAGGCTCGATCAAACTCAGCCTATTTTTCTGTTATTTTAATGCAAAAAAAACTTCTTTACCATGCACTGCATGACAACTATGATATTTCAACACTAAAACTACCTACTACTGATTATATTCTCTCTAAAGTATTTGACTTGTACTCTAAATTAGAAAAACATACACCTAGAAAATTTTATCTTTTTGAAGATGAAAATGATAAAAAACTTACTTACAAACTATATCTGTCTAAAGATAATAAAGTCAATAAAATGGTTATTGAAGAGTTTTATGATACAATAACTATAAAACGTCATGTATACTGGTAGGGGTAATTTTGGATAGAATAACAACTGATTTACTTGCAAATGGCTCTATTATGAAAGGTCAGGTTGACAGACTATTATCAAAAGGTATTAGTGAGTATCTAATACTCAGGGATATAACCCTCTCTGGATTTATGACTATGGATAGGCTTGTAAGATTTATTGTCCAGCAGGTTCGTGATGGTGTCTATGATTTATCAATCATTGATAATTATGACTATATAAGTGAAAAGGTAGTCTTAGAGAAGCTAGCTGAAGAACTAGATTTAGTTTTTATAGACCTAGACTCTCTTGATATGGACTATCATCTTACTCAAAAGGCACCCTTAGCACAGCTAAAAAAGCATAATGTTGTTCCAATATCTGAAGATGACATGTATGTAACAGTTGCCTTTAATGACCCATTAGATATGGAGGCTCAAGAGTCTATTCAGAGACTTTTTCCAAGAAAAATACTTAAAACGGCACTTGCAACAAAAAAACAAATTTCATCTCATCTGTATAAAATCGAACTTAAAGACAGTGTAAAGGGTTTAATCACAAAGATTAGAGATGAACTAAACTCCATAAGTTCTATGGAAGAGCAGCAAGAAGCATCGTCAATCCTTTTGCTCATTGATGTCGTTCTTAAGACCTGTATTAGAGGTCGAGCTAGTGATATCCATGTTGAACCTACAGAAAAAAACTGTGTAGTCCGTGGACGTGTTGATGGTAAACTTACTGAAATGTTTATATTTGAAAAAGACATATACCCTCCTCTTGCTTCTCGTCTTAAGCTGTTGGCAAACTTAGATATCGCTGAGAAAAGAAAACCTCAAGATGGACGTTTTTCTACAACAGTTGGTAGTGCAGAGTATGACTTTCGTATATCTACACTGCCTATTCTTTATGGTGAATCAATTGTAATGCGTGTTTTAGATAAAGAAAAAGCACTTGTCAAGCTTGAAGATGCTGGTATGGATAGTGCAAGCTATGGTAAACTCATTAAAGGTCTTGAAGCACCTTATGGAATAATTTTAGTTACTGGTCCAACAGGTAGTGGTAAGACTACAACGCTTTATGGTGCTCTTAATGAACTTAGGAATGTTGAAGATAAAGTAATTACTGTTGAAGATCCAGTCGAGTATAGAATGAACCTTATTCAACAAGTTCAAGTAAATGCTAAAGTAGGTCTTAGTTTTGCTGATGCATTACGCTCAATTTTAAGACAAGATCCTGATAAAATTATGATTGGTGAGATTCGTGACCAAGAGACACTTGAAATTGCTATTAAAGCGGCACTTACAGGGCATATGGTTATATCTACACTTCATACAAATGACTCTATTAGTGCTATTCCTCGTATGGTTGATATGGGAATTCAACACTATCTTATCAGTGGTGCACTTGTAGCTATTCAAGCACAGCGTCTTGTTAGGAAAATTTGTAAACATTGTAAATCTGTAGAGGAAGTACCATCTTCTGTCCTTGCAGAACTAAAAGGTTTAGTTCCAGATGGTACTATATTTTATAAAGGAAGTGGTTGTCGCGAATGTGGAGACACTGGCTATATGGGAAGAGAGATGATATGTGAAGTTCTTAGTATATCCGAGGACTTATCTTCACTTATCGCTAAAGGTGCATCAAAAGAGATGATGCATGAACAAGCTCTAAAAGATGGCTTTGTTGGTATTTATGAAAATGGTATACAAAAAGCGATTGATGGTATAACAACTATAGAAGAGATTTTAAAGGTGGCAAAAGGATGAATTACTTTATAGCAACAGTTTTAACAAAGGGTAAAAAAGAAGAGATAGGTTTATACGCAGAAAATAAAAAAGATGCTAACAACTATGCAAAGCTAAAATTTTCTGGAATTATCATAAAGGTTGTTCCAGGAGAAGAACCTCTCGAGAAAAGATTTGCAAGATTCAAAGATGAACTCCTTGTGAATGTTAAAAAAAGAAAAATCAAACCAGATTCACTCATTGCAGCTATTAGACAACTAGCAGTTATGACAAACGCAGGTATCTCTATTCATGACTCTATTAAAGAGATTGCAGATGCAACAGATGATGAAACACTTGAACGTGTTTTTTCAAAATTAGCTGATGATATCAACTCTGGACATTCACTCTCAGCTTCCATGGAGACATTCCGTTTTGAGCTAGGAAACTTAACTATTGCGATGGTACAACTTGGTGAAAAAACGGGTAATCTCGATGAGGCTCTTTATGCACTAGCAGATATGCTTGAAGAGATACGTGCAAACTTTATTAAATTTAAAAAAGCGATGGCTTATCCAAGAAATGTAATGATTGCTATGGCAGTTGCGTTTACAATTCTTATCTCCTATGTTGTCCCGGAGTTTAAGACAATATTTGAAGAGCTAGGTGCCGACTTACCACTACCAACACTTATCTTATTAAAACTTGAACATCTGTTTAATAATTATGGTCCCTATGTACTTGCTGTCTTAGCTGCTGCATTTATGACCTTTAAATATATGATAAATAACTATACAAATGTCAGATACAGTTGGCATAAATTTTTACTAAAAACATACCTCATCAAGAATATTATCAAATTCTCTACTCTCAATAGATTTACTTTAGTCTTCTCTGAATTGGTTCGTGCAGGTATTCCTATCGCGGAAGCACTTGATACCGCAATAGATATGATTGATAACCTACCTCTTAAAAGTAAGCTACAGACAGTTAGGATTACCGTTGAAAAAGGTGGAACTTTAAATAGTGGACTCGAGGAGACTAAACTGTTTGAAAACATGATTATTCAAATGGTTCGCGCAGGTGAAGATAGTGGTACCCTAGATACAATGGTTAAAAAAGTTGCTGAGTACTATAAAATGCGTTTTGATGCTATTATCGATGGTCTTAGTGAAGCGATTGAGCCTATTATGCTTTTCATTATTGCTTCTATGATTATTTTACTTGCTCTTGGTATCTTCTTACCGATGTGGGATATGGGTAACGCAGTACAAGGACGATAATTTTAGTGATGCTTTTGCTCCGTCTCTGCGTTAGGATTTAGTAGTTTACTATTTGTAAACTCTTAAATTCTGCCTTGACACAAAACAAAATCATTCACCAAAATCTTACTCTTTGGTTTTCACAACTCTTTGTACTTTTTCTAAAAACTCTTTCATATTTTCTTTACTAGCTTTTATTTTGTAGATGACGTTTGAATCAAATATTTTATTAACTATATCTACTTCAAAAGCCTCACACTCATAGTTTATAAAGCGCACATCACTATATTCCATAGATATAGTGCTTACTATCTCTTGTTTATACTCGATTAACTCAGCTTCATTTATCACTAAATTTACAGCATCACTATAGGCCCTAACTAATCCACCAGTTCCAAGTTTAGTACCTCCAAAATATCGAATAGTTATTACAGCAGTCTCAATCAGCTCCTCTCCTTGTAGTACCATTAAAGATGGTTTCCCTGAAGTTCCTTTTGGCTCTCCATCATCACTTGAGTGCTCCACTATTTGCCTAAACTCATTTAAGTATCGAAACGCAGTAACAAAGTGTCTCGCTTTTGGGTGTTGTTCTTTCAGTATTTTTAATGTTGATTCGTAGTCGGAGTAAGGCAGAAGGTGAGCAATAAACTTTGATTGCTTCACCTCATGAGTAAAAGTAGAAATACTATTGACATATTTCATATAAGTTTATGCTAGGTTTGTAAAAACTTTTTGAACATCCTCATCATCTTCTAAGCGCTCTAAAATTTTATCTATATCTACTTGCTGCTCTTCTGTTATAGATACCGGTGCGTTTGCCATTCTCTCTAAGTTTGCCTTCGTTATCTCTATGTTCATATCTTCTAAAGCACTTGTGATAGTTCCAAAACTAGTATAGTCACCTGTTATCAAAACTTCTCCATCTTCAGCTTCAATCTCTTCAAGTCCAGCATCGATAAGCTCTAACTCTAACTCTTCGATATCCATTTCATCTGTCTGTTTAAACTCTACAAGAGCTTTTCTATCAAACATAAACTCTAAAGAACCGTTAGTTAGTAACTCTCCACCATGTTTAGTAAGTATATTTTTTACATTTGCAACTGTTCTAGTATTGTTATCAGTCATACACTCTATAAATATTAAAACGCCATGCGGTGCTTTACCTTCAAAATTTACCTCTAGCATACTTGCTGTATCTTTAGCTGTAGCTCTTTTTATTGCAGCTTCAATATTGTCTTTTGGCATATTTTCAGCTTTTGCATTAAGTATCGCAGTACGAAGTTTAGAGTTTGAATCGGGGTCACCACCACCCTCTTTTGCTGCCATTGTAATAATTTTTCCAAGTTTAGGAAACAATTTTGACATCGCTCCCCATCTTTTTAACTTTGATGCTTTTCTATATTCAAACGCTCTACCCATGAATTATCCCTATATTTTATTACTGAAATTATATCTAATGTTACTCATTTTTTTATAAAACTCTCAAAAATAACATTTTTGTAGATTTAGAGTGTTCAAATAAATAGTCTCATTAACTTATTTGTGTGATACTTAGTGCACCATCTTCACTATAATCAACTAAAATTTCACTTATTTCATCATCTTTTGAGATTTTAAACTTCAACTCATTATCCTCTAAACTCTTGTATTTAAAAAGTTCAATACTATCTGCATCCATAGAAGAGCTCAGTCCATCTACTATTTTAGTACTTAGTTTTAACCAGTGTCTCTCTAGTCTCTCCTCTTCTTCTTGATAGAGTCCACTCTCATCATAATCTAACTCTTTTGCTTGAACAGCTACGTAGTTTAGTTTATCAAAAAGTCTTTGAGACTCGATAAAACTCTCTTTTAAAATTTCATAATCATTTTCAATTAACATATTTTACATCCAATTTAATTTTCAAAGATGTATAATAGCATATAAGGAATATATATGAGTCTTGGCTTTAGAGTAAAACACCATTTTTTTAATGCTTTTCGTGAACTGTTTGTTCATCATCATGGTTCATTAGAGTTTCGAGCGAAGGTGCTTGCTCTTGTTATTGCAGCGAGTGACAAACCAAAAGATGAGTGTTACACCATCGTAAAAAGTCTAGGTTTAGATATATATCAAAATGATGATGAGAGGGCTAACCTTCTTATGCTCTCAACAAAAGAGTTAGTAAAAAAGGTGAAAGACGACAATGGTCTGGATTTAGACACACTTGTATCACATATTCAAAAAGAACTAAGATTTATTCCGAGATATGCTAAAAAGATAGATATTGAAGCTCTTAAACCTATCATCTCACTATCTAATGATTTAGACACTATAACCTACCAAGAAAATATTTTAGAGTTTTTACAAAACCTTAAATCTGAAACTCTGCACACTAAAAAAGAGCAGATTGTCCAAGATGAAAAGAAACTCCTCCAAGAGAGCAGTTCTAAATAGCTCTTAAGTCATTTAAGATAAAATAATAAAAAATTATAATCACAAAGGTATAGATAATGGATTTACAGACAAAAGCACTTCACTCAGGTTATGAGAAAGATTCACAAGGGACAATGGCTGTACCTATTTATATGTCAACTGCTTATGAGTTTCGCGATGTTGAGCATGCGGCAAATTTATTTGCTCTTAAAGAGCTTGGTAATATCTACACTCGTTTAAACAATCCAACTACTGATGTATTCGAGAAACGTTTTGCAGAACTTGAAGGTGGAGAGGCTGCGATAGCAACCTCAAGTGGAATGAGCGCAATTTTTTACGCGATAGCAAACTCTGCTGAAGCCGGAGACAATATAGTCTGTGCTTCGCAACTCTATGGTGGGAGCTTAACACTAAACGCACACACACTTAAAAGATTTGGAATCGAGTCGCGTTTCTTTAATGTCCATAAGCCTGAGGAGATGGAAGCTATTATCGATGATAAGACTAAAGTTATCTTTTTTGAGTCTCTTACAAACCCAAGTATTGATGTAGCAGATATCGAAGCAATTACAAAAATAGCCAACAAATATGGAATACTTACTGTTGTGGACAACACTGTTGCAACTCCTGCTCTATGTCGTCCTTTTGAGTTTGGTGCTGATATTACAGTTCACAGTGCATCAAAATATACAACTGGTCAAGGTTTGGCTATTGGTGGTATTTTAGTTGAGAGAAAAGCTCTTTTAGAAAAACTCAAAGGAAATCCTCGCTATCCACATTTTAATGAACCAGATGAGTCTTATCACGGGCTTGTTTATGTAGATGTTCCACTGCCACCATTTACACTCAGAACTAGACTCTCTCTACTACGTGATATTGGTGCAGTAAGCTCTCCTTTTAACTCATGGTTATTTATTCAGGGTATGGAGACACTCTCTCTTCGTATGAGAGAGCACTCAGCAAATGCTCTTGCACTTGCAACTTTTTTAGAGTCACACCCTAAGGTTAAAACAGTCAACTATCCTGGACTCAAAAGCA
This sequence comes from Campylobacterota bacterium, assembly GCA_034717855.1. Taxonomy (GTDB): domain Bacteria; phylum Campylobacterota; class Campylobacteria; order Campylobacterales; family Sulfurimonadaceae; genus Sulfurimonas. The sequence goes on along the minus strand of JAYEMB010000052.1, from coordinate 18,743 downwards.
ACTCAAACTATGAAAACGCACAGAAGTATTTCGAAAATGGTGCCTGCAGTGGACTTCTGAGTTTTGAAGTTGACTCTTTAGAAGAGGCAACTAAGATTGTAAACGCAACCGAGCTCTACTCTTTAGTTGTAAATATCGGAGATTCGAAGTCTATTATTACACACCCAGCTTCGACAACACATCAACAATTAAACGCAGAGGAGCTAATCTCTTGTGGTGTACCTGCTGGACTTATTCGTATATCGTGTGGACTAGAGTCATCAAAAGATTTAATAGCAGATATTAAACAGGCACTTGAAGCATAAGGAATGCTAAAGTTTATATTACTATTTTCACTGCTTCTATCATCACTTAATGCCTATTTGCTTGTTACAGATGAGAGCAAAAAGTATGAAAATTTTAATATAAACTACCTCTATGATGAAGGGTCACAACTCACAATTGATGATATAAAAGAGAGAAAATTCACACAAAATATCAACAGTCAATTTACTCAAGGCTACAGATCCGGTAGCGCCTGGTTTAAACTTAAGTTTAAAAATGAGTCTGAAAATGAAGATTTTGTTCTCAACTTCACGGAACCCATATGGTCTAAGTTAGATTTATACATAAAAGAAAATCAAGACTGGAGAGTTTATAAAAATGGGCTAGACATCCCCCTAGATGATAGAGGTATTCAAAACGCAACTCCTGCGTTTCATATTCACATTCCATCTGGAGAAGAGGCTCTGTTTTATGTACAAGGAAGTACAATTGCAAGTCAGATTGGAGAGTTTCAACTCTATACGAAAAATGAGTTTTTTAAACCCAGTAGAATCACTCAGCTTGAGTGGTATATGATTTATGTTTTTGTTTTATTCGCTTTTATCCTACTCAACCTCTACAATCTGTTTATCACAAAAGAGCGTATCTATGCCTACTATGTAGGATACGTTTTTATATATATTGTGTTTGCATCCATGCATAGTGGTATCTATATAACTTTGGGATTTCCAAATTGGAATGAGGGGCTTCATGTTCTTGGGCAGTTAACGCTCTTCTCTCTATTACTCTTCTCTATAGAGTTTTTAGAGTTAAAAAACACCTATCCTTTGATGAAAAAAATATTTAATTACTTAGCTATTGTTTCGCTACTTTTTGCTGCCCTTCTCTCTCAAGATATTCCCTACTCGACAATAGCAAGTAATATATTTTTCTCTACAGTTTTAATCTTGATAGTCTCAGTTGCCATTAAAATTCTAAAAGAGGGTTTTAGTGGTGCTAAATATTATCTTTTAGCCTTAATGCTCTACCTCCCTTCTATGGCTATGATGGCGATGAACTTCAATACTATTTTACCAAACACTGACATCACAAGATACTCATTTTTAGGTGGAGCCTTTATAGAGATATTTTTATTTACTCTCATTTTAACTAACAGATATAAAGAAGCAAACAGAGAAAAAGCTTTAGCTCAAAACAGACTGCTAGAAGAAAAAAGACTCAATGAGCAGCAACTTATGTTTGAAATTGAAAAAAAGACTAATCATCTCATGCTTACAAATAAACATCTACTAAAACAGAAACAAGAGCTTGAAGAGGCTAAAAGACAGTTGACTATAGAGGCGACAACAGATATGTTAAGTGGCTTATATAACCGCAGGTACTTTTTCGAATCCTCTCAACTTAGTTTTTACACTGCAGTACGTTACAAGCAAACACTCTCAATACTCATGTTGGACATAGATAAGTTTAAAAATATTAATGATACCTATGGACATACCTTTGGAGACAGAGTTATCAGAGCAGTATCTAACGTCCTAAAAAGCATCTCAAGAGATAGTGATATTGTCGCTAGATATGGAGGAGAAGAGTTTGCAATACTTCTGCCTCAAACAGATAAAAATGAGGCTATTAACCTAGCAAACCGAATAAGATTAGAAATACAAAATAAAAAAATACTCTTTAATGAAAGCACTCAAATATATACTACAATCAGCATAGGTGTATCAGAACTAAACTATGAAACAGATGTTGATATCGAAGAGTTAATAACAAGATGTGACAAAGCACTTTATGAAGCCAAAGATAGCGGAAGAAATCGAGTTTGTTTCTTATAAAAATAGTTTTTTAAGTCATTTTTGATAAAATAGCACTATTATTAAACGGAGAACTCTTAACTTGTCACTTAACCTGCAAACGCATACCGAGCACTTTACCAATCCTCTCTACTTAGAAAGTGGTCGTATTTTAGAACCCTATGATATTACTTATGAGACATATGGTGAGCTTAATGATGAGAAGAGTAATGTTATTGTTGTTTGTCATGCCCTCACTGGTTCTCATCACTGTGCAGGTACTTACGAGGGTGAAAACAAGCCAGGCTGGTGGGATGGACTTATCGGTTCAGGCAAAGCAGTCGACACAGATAAGTACTTTGTTATATGCTCAAACGTTATAGGTAGCTGTTTTGGTTCTACCGGTCCTATGAGTCTGCAGCACCCACGCCATGAACATTACCGTTATAAGTTTCCAGTTGTCACTATAAAAGATATGGTTAAAGCGCAGCGTATTCTCTTTGACCGCCTTGACATCCATAGAGTTCATGCTATTATTGGTGGCTCTATGGGTGGTATGCAGGCTCTTCAGTTTGCTATTCACTATCCAAACTTTGCAGATAAAATCATCTCTATGGCAGCCACTCATGCCACTCAACCTTGGGCGATTGCTTTTAACAAAGTAGCTCAAGAGTCTATACTTAAAGATCCTGACTTCAAGCAGGGATACTACGACCCAGAAGTTATTGCTGAACAGGGGCTTTCAGGTATGGCAGTAGGTCGTATGGCTGGTCATATCAGCTTCTTATCACATGAGTCAATGAGAGAAAAATTTGGTCGCGACTATAAAAGAACAGATGGACTTTATGAACTTTTTGGAAAATTTCAAGTTGAGTCATACTTAGAGTATAACGGCTACAATTTTACAAAATGGTTTGACCCACTAGCATATCTTTACATCACAAAAGCGATAAATATTTTTGATTTAGCTCGTGGTTTTGACTCACTGCAAGAGGCTATGAAAAAAATAAAATCTGAACTTCATCTTATCAGTTTTAAAAATGATGTTCTCTTTAAAAACTTTGAGATGAAAGAGCTGGATGATGTTCTAAAAGAAGTTGGAAATAAAAATCACAACTACTTAGATATAGATAGTGACTATGGGCATGATGCCTTTCTTGTCGAGTTAGAAAAATTTGAAGATTATGTAAAGGAAGCACTGAATGGCTAAGATAGACTTTGAGACAAAATTAGAGGGTGCTAAAAAGACTCTTGAAACTTTAATGAACCCAGAAATCACACTTCAAGAGAGTGTCAAAGCCTATGAAAAAGGTATGAAAGAGCTCAGTGATGCACAAAAGATACTTGAAGATGCACAGATAAAAATCCAAGAGATTAAACAAAGCTAATGAGAGCTGCAGTACTGCAACTAAGTGCCCAAGGTCTTAGCTCTACAAAACTTTACAACTACATCAGAGTAGCTCACAAACAAGATATAAAGGTTTTACTTCTTGGTGAGTATGTTTTAAATCCATTTTTTAAAGAGCTAGAATCCATGTCTCTTTCAATGATAAAAGAGCAAGCACTCTCACAAATTAAAATTCTAAAAGAGCTCTCAACTACTTACAAGATGACTATAGTCGCTCCGCTTGTTCTCGTAAAGAAAAAGAAACTTTACAAAACTATAGCTAAGTTCGCTCCCTCATCTACTTCTTACTATCAACAACAACTCTTGATAAACTACTCACACTGGAATGAAGAGAAGTTTTTTGCAAATGATGTTAAACAGATACAAGCACCTTTAGTTTTTAAAGTTGATGGCTTTAAATTTGGTGTTATGAGTGGGTTTGAACTTCACTTTGATGAACTCTGGAGTGAAATATCCAAGAAAAATGTAGACTGCGTTTTAGTACCGAGTGTATCAACATTTGAATCATACGAGAGATGGAAAGCTCTCATCTCTACACGTGCCTTCACTCATAACTGTTATGTTCTAAGAGCAAACCGTATTGGTGAGTACCAAGACAAAGAGTTCACATGGCAGTTTTACGGCGACTCAGTTTTAGCCTCACCAAATGGTGATATTGTAGAACACTTAGGCAACAAAGAGGAACTTATGATAGTTGATATGAGTCACACAGATGTAATTCAAGCTAGACGCTCTTGGGGCTTTAAAGAAGCTCTAAATAAAAGAGATTAAATAGTAGTTATATAACTTTTTATGATATAATCACTTTTTTTTGATAAAGGATAGATTATGATGCAATATTTCCATAGGCAAGTACAACTCTGGGGTGAAGATACTCAGACTCTTCTCCAAACTAAAAAGATAGCTATTATAGGTTCAGGTGGACTTGGAAGTTCACTTGCCTTTGCCTTAGGTGCAAGTGGTATTGGTGAGATTCATATGATTGATTTTGATGAAGTCTCTCTTCATAATATCCATCGTCAAGTAGCTTTTAAAGTTGGAGATGAGGGTAAAAATAAGGCTCTCATAAACGCAGCCCTTATTGAACAGAGATGTCCCTATGTAAAAGCCATCCCTCATCAGTGTGACTTTAAAGCGTGGAGTGAGAAGAACATAGAGGTTGACTTAATCATAGATGCAACTGATAATCTTCCTACTCGTGGGGAGATAAACAGCTATGCTAAAAGTAAAAATCTGCCTTGGGTTTATGGAAGTGTTGAAGCTTTTCATGGTCAAGTATGTTTTATAGATGACTCTTCTTTTAGTGATGCCTTTAAGATTGTAGAGAAAACACCAGCAGGAATAGCCGCTCCGATTGTAATGCATATAGCATCACTTCAAGCAAATCTGGCACTGCGTTTTCTAGCTGGTTTGAGTGTTAAAAAAGATACGCTCTACTATCTCTTTTTTAATGATGAGGGAGAGCTTATAACTCAGAAGTTTGGACTTCCAAAGTCATAAGTTGAAACTATCTCAGAGTTTATAACTCTGAGATATATTTAGCTAATGCAGCGATATCTTCATCACTCAGTTTAGTTACTTGTGATTTCATAAGACCTTTCATAGCTCCACCATAACTTCCATCTTTGTAACCATTTAATGACTCTATAACCTGCGTTTGAGTCCAAGCTTGAATTACCTTTGATTTATTAAGTGCCTTTTTCTCACCACTTAAACCGTGACAACTTGAACAGACTTTAAAGAGTGTAGCACCACTCTTAGTTGCAGTCACCTCTGAAGTAACTTCCGTAGTCTCATCAAGAGTGATTTCAGTTGACTTATCTAAAACTACTGCTTCTTCTTTAACTTCTTCTACAGAAGCCACCTCTTCTTTTGGAGTCTCCTCTTGACTTTGAGTAGTCTCACTTATCTTTTTAAGCATCGCTTTTTGCGGAGATGTCGTAGTTGCCTCTTCACTACAAGCTGCTAAAAATAGTGCTAACATAACTAAAATAACTGTTTTCATTTTTTATCCTTATATTTTAAATTGACGAAATTATACACTCCGTTTAGTTTCTCGTAAGTAAACTCACTCTTAAATATCAACTTCACAGCTATAATGAGTAACCACAGAAAAAGCAGTGGCATCAAAACACTTTGAAGTATAAAAATCGTAATAAGAGTAATAATCTTTCGTGAAGCATTCTC
>JAYEMB010000052.1:0-12991 GCA_034717855.1 Campylobacterota bacterium | reverse complement strand
CAGTGTTGAAGTGTAGAGCAGTTCAGAAGAGTAGATAAATACAACAGCACTAAAACGCAGTAGGAGTATGAGTCCGAGTAGCTTGAGAGCGTATGAAAGCAGTAGAGAGTTGTTTAGCTGTTTTAGCCAAATGAAAAGCAGTGAAAGCCCAACACTCAAAACAAGTGCGACTTGCATAAACACTTTTGAGCTTAAAACTAAAAGAATCTTTTGAATTCCAAGAGAGACAGATGCAAAGAGCATCACCCATGAAAATCTCTCAACCATATCATTAAAGGGGTCTAAAACCTCACCGACACTAAAGTTAAGACCTACTCCAACAGGTGTAAAAGAGAGCTCAGTCCCTTGGATGAGCGATATCACTGCGTTTAATCCTTTTGCCAAACCAAAGGCGACCATCGCTCTCTCAAACGCAGCATCTTGAAGTTCCTGTGCGCTCTCATCAACTCCTAAAGCTAGACTCATTACTAAAACAAGAACTAGCACTATAGATATAAAAATCTTCATATAAAATCCACCCCTCTTCGTTGCCGTCTATAAACAGTTTTTGGATATAATTCCACCAACTAAACGCAGGCGAATATATTAATGAATTTTGAACCATATCCATTTGAAAAACTTAACAATTTACTAAAAAACATTATACCAAACAAAAACTATGAACCATCAGTTTTAACTATAGGTGAACCTCAATTTGAGACACCGGATTTTATTCAAAACGCACTCAAAGAAAATACAAACCTACTTAAAAAATATCCTAAAACTTCAGGTGAAGTAATTCTAAGAGAAGCCCAAAGAGAGTTCTTTTTAAAAAGATTTAACACTAAACTTGATGATGAGCAAATTATCCCTACATTTGGTACTCGTGAAGTTCTTTTTAACTTTCCTCAGTTTCTACTCTTTGAGAAAGAAAACCCTGTTATGGCCTACACAAATCCTTTTTATCAAATTTACGAGGGTGCTGCAATTGCAACAAAATCAAAAACTATACTTCTCAACCTCAACGAAAACAACAGCTTCAAACCTGAAATAGATGAAGATGAACTGAGTCAGTGTGACCTAGTTATTTTAAACTTTCCTAACAATCCTACCTCATCAGTTTTAACTATAAAAGAGTTAGCTGAGTGGGTAAAGCTTAGTCTCAAACATGACTTTGTGCTACTTAATGATGAGTGCTACAGCGAGATATACACAGACAAAGCTATCCCCTCACTTTTAGAAGCCTCTACTCATGCTGGAAACCCTACATTTAAAAACATGTTAGTTATCAACTCCATCTCAAAGCGCTCATCGGCACCAGGTCTGCGTTCAGGATTTATCGCAGGAGATGCAGAGATTTTAAAAGAGTATATGAAGTACAGAACATATATAGGCTGTGCTTCCCCTCTTCCTCTTCAGAGTGCAGCAGCTGCCGCTTGGTTAGATGAAGAGCATGTTGCAGCTTCAAGAGAAGTTTACAAGGCGAACTTTTTAATAGCTAAAGAGATACTTGGAGCTGAAGTTCCAGAGGCTACATTTTATATCTGGCTAAAGGTTCAAAACGCAATAGAGTTCACTGCTAAACTTTATGAGAAGTACAATGTAAAAGTACTTCCTGGTGAATTTTTAGGACGTGCCAACTCAAAGGGAGAAAATCCCGGAAAAGATTTTATACGCATAGCGCTGGTAGAAGATGAGACAAAAACAAGAAACGCATTAGAGAGAATCAAGGAGTGTTTAGGTGAATAAAGAAGAACTAAAAGAAAAAGTTTTAGAGGCGCAAAACAACTCAGATATCGCTTCTCTTTATGTCTTAGAACAAGAAGCTCATGAGCTATTTAATGAAGATGACCTTCACGCTCTTTACGCAAATATCTTAGATATGGCACTCGAAAAACTCACAGACACACTTGAGTCTCATACAAAACTGCAGATGAATGAAGTTCAAGATTTTGCAACTGCAAGAGCACTTTATGAGTACGCTATAGAGCACTACAGTGCAGATCAGATCAAAGATGCCTCTGCTCTTTTTGAAGTTCTTAGCGGTATAACAGATGATGAAAAGTTCTCTCAAGCTCTCAAACTTCACTGGATAGCATCTGCAGAGAACTTAAGTCTGGACGATTTTATAGAGAAGATAGCTGATGTAAACGCAACGCAGAGTGCTGGAACTTTTTATATTAGTGAGTTCAAAAAAGAGGCACAAGAATTGCTAGATAATGCCCAAATCAAGGGAGAATAACAGATGAAAATACACTTTATCGGAATTGGTGGAATTGGTATCTCAGGTTTAGCTCAATATATGCACTTTAATGGGCATCAAGTAACTGGTTCAGATATCTCTGACACGGTTATTACAAAAAAGCTTCGTGACTTAGGAATAGCTGTAACTGTTCCCCATACTGCAAGCTCTATCACTGACCAAGACTTAGTTGTACACTCTGCAATAATTCGCCCTGACAATCCAGAAATTATATCTGCAAAAGCAAAAGGCATAGAAGTTCTTGCCCGCCGTGAAGCCTTAGTTCAAATCTTAAAAGACAGAAAAGTTTACTCTGTTGCCGGTGCACACGGTAAGAGTACAACGACTGCTATTCTCACAGCTATCATGAGTGGTTCAGCTATCATCGGTGCAGAGTCAAAAGCATTTGGCTCAAATGTGAGATATGACAAATCAACTGATGTTATGCTCTTTGAAGCAGATGAGAGTGATGGCAGTTTTTTAAACTCAAACCCTTACTGTGCACTTGTTATAAACGCAGAGCCCGAACATATGGAATACTACGACTATAATTATGAGCTCTTTTATGACTCATACAAAACATTTATTAAGAGTGCTTCTTGTCGTGTACTAAACGCAGAAGACAACTTCCTTTGTACTCTTATAGGAGAGATTGACGCTCACTGGCTCTATCCAAGCAGGGACATTTCAGATATAGAGTATGTACTTATAAACAATGAACCTCATACAAGATTCACTCTTAAAGATTTAGGTAGTTTTGATGTTTGGGGATTTGGTAAACATATTGCACTAGATGCATCTCTCGCAATTTTAGCCGCTCACGAATCTATGGATATCCAAGAGATAAGAGAGAACCTTTTAACATTTAAAGGAATCAAAAAACGCTTTGATATTGTTGGAGCAGAGAAAAACAGTGTTATTATCGATGATTATGGTCACCATCCAACTGAGATTAAAGCAACATTTGAGTCAGTCAAAGAGTATGCAACACTCAAAGGTTTTGATAAGATAACAGCTATCTGGCAACCACATAAATACTCTCGTACTATTGACAATCTTGATGAGTTTATCAACTGTTTTGATGGAGCGGCTGAGCTTATTATCCTTCCTGTATGGGCAGCTGGTGAAGCACCACGTAAGATTGATTTTGAAGATAAATTTAAACAATACAACTTAACGATGGCAGATAGTATTAAAAGAGCAAACAATACTATCACGGTTATCAAAGATGAAAAAGATTTAGAAGTTTTAGACAAGGGTCTTATCATCGGCTTTGGTGCTGGAGATATTACTTATCAGATAAGAGGAACTGCTTAATGGCATATATTATTGGTTTAGTTATAGTAGGGCTTTTTTTCCTTTCTATAAAATATTTCACTGATCTCACTAAAAAACAAGAGCTTATTACTGGGGCTGTTATTTTGGCTATTGTTCTTGGAGCTATTGCGTTTAACAGCTACTCTGCATCACAAAGAGAGAAGATGCAAAATGTTGTAGTAAAATTTAAACAGAGCAAAACTATAAAATGTGATGGCATTGATGTAAATAACTCTGATTATACACTCAGTACTGGTACTTACACATTTATCGGCAAAAAAGAGACACCAAATTATGGTCAGATGATTAGTGCATCAAGTTGCGAGTAGACTCTAAAAAAAACAGAATTGAGTTGCTCATAGATCAACTCGATTTAAACGACCACATAGAGCAGTTTAAAAGCTTCTTTTCACGTGAACACTCCCTCTACATTGAAGGTGACCAAGAGCTTCATTTTCGCTACATAAAAGCACTCGATAAAATCGAATTTAAATCCCCTCCAAAAATTGCTGACTTTACAACTATAAAACAGCATCTCAAAAAACATGGTGTTTTAAACTTTGAGCAGATTTTTGAGATAGTCAAAGTGGTGAGATATTTCCGTTACTTTAAACACCGTGAGCTAGATGGTATCATCGGTGAGTGGATGAGTAAGTTTATCATTGAAGAGAAGTTTACAGAAGTTGAAAAATACTTTACACACGATGGTAAGTTTGAAGAGAATCTTGATGAGATGCTATTTGGTTTAAGTGCAAGAATAAAAGAGCATAAAAACAATATGTCCAGTTCACTCAAACGCATGATGAACAGCTCTAAACTTGCAGGCTACTTAGTAGATACTCAAGTTCACTTCATAAATGATGAGGAGTGTCTTTTAGTTCGTGGTGGATTTAACCATGTTTTAAAGGGTGCTGTCGTTGGAAGAAGTACTGGTGGATTTTTCTACGTCTCCCCTGATTCTATTTTAAAATCAAAAGAGCAGATTAGATACATAGAACAAGAGCGTGAAGCCATTTTTTATACCTATGCAAAAGAGTTCTCTGCAAAACTCTCTGAACTACAGCCATTTATAAACTTTATAGACAAAGAGTTTACAAAGTTTGATAACTATCAGGCTCGTGTTCTTTTCGCACGTTCTAAAGATTTCCAAATAATCAAATCTAAAAATGACTCTAAAATAGTTCTATCTGAATTCATACACCCTGCTCTTCATAATGCAAAACCTATTGATGTTGACTTTTCAAAAAATATCTTAATGATTACCGGTGTAAACGCAGGTGGTAAAACAATGCTCCTGAAGTCCATCTTGGCTTCTGCGTTTATGGCAAAATATATAATTCCTATGAAGTTAAATGAGCAAAAGTCTCATATAGGTTCATTTAAAACTGTTCTCTCAATCATAGATGACCCTCAAAATGTTAAAAATGATATCTCAACTTTTGCTGGGCGTATGCAGGAGTTTTCTCGTATATTTGAACATAAGTCTGCTCTTGTCGGAGTTGATGAAATTGAGCTCGGTACTGACTCAGATGAAGCGGCTGCTCTATTTAAAGTTATACTTGATGATTTGATTAAACGCGGACAAAAAGTTGTCGTTACTACTCACCATAAGCGTCTTGCTGCTCTGATGGCTGATAGAGATGATGTTGAACTTATGGCTGCGATTTATGATGAGGAGCAGAGGAAGCCTACTTATGAGTTTATGCAGGGTATTATCGGTAAGAGTTACGCCTTTGAGACTGCGAGTCGTTATGGAATCTCAAACAATATTGTCCAAGAAGCAAAAAGTGTTTATGGTGACAACTCTGAAAAACTGAGTCTTCTTATTGAACGTGGCTCACAACTTGAGCGTGAGCTCAAACAAAAACATAAAACTGTTGATGATAAACTAGAAGAGCTGCGTTTAAAAGAGCTGGGGATAAAAGAGCAAAAAGAGAGACTTCTCAAAGAGTTGGACGAACAGCATTATGCTCTTAAACGCAGCTATGAAGTCGCTATAAACGAAGCGAAAACTGCTGCTAAAGCTGGAGATACAAAAGCTATTCACAGAGCGATGGACAAGGCAAACAAAAAACTCCCCCAAGAGAAAAAAGAGCTTATAAAACGCAACATAGAGTTTAGTGTGGGGGACAAGGTGAAGTACCACTCTCAAAAGGGAACGATAGTCTCTATGAAGGGAAAAACGGATGCCACAATCGAAGTAGAAGGTATGAAAGTTAGAGTCAAAACAAAGCATCTGACTCACACGCAGATACTCAAACACAAAGCAAAAACGCAGATACAAGTAAATGTAGAAAAAAGAGCAGGCTTAAAATGTGACCTACATGGAATGCGAGCAGATGAAGCTTGTGAGGTTTTAGATAAGTTTTTAAGTGATGCTCTTGTAAATGGTTGGGATGAAGTCATAATTTATCACGGGATTGGAACAGGAAAACTCTCTTATGCTGTAAAAAACTTCTTAAAAGCCCACCCAAGAGTGAAAAAATTTGATGATGCTCCACAACACCTGGGTGGTTTTGGTGCTAAGATAGTTACTCTTTAAGTTTTACTCTTGTATAATTTATAAGACAAGTATATTATGGAGACATTTATGAAAAAGCTACTTTTATTAATGCTAGTGTCTGCATTCTTATATGCAGAACCAATCTCCCCTATTCCACTCACAATCGATGTGAACAAAGACAAAGTTACACTCGGGAAAAAACTCTTTTTTGACACTATCCTCTCAGCCGATGACACTATCTCATGTGCAAGCTGTCATGATCTTGAAAATGGTGGAGATGATGGACTTCAGTTCTCTTTTGGTATCAAAGGTCAAGAGGGTGATATCAATGCGCCCACTGTTTTAAACGCAGTATATAACTTTAGACAGTTTTGGAATGGTAGTGCCAAAGATCTTGCTCATCAAGCTGAAGGTCCTATAGAGAATCCTGTTGAGATGGGGATAATGTTTCAAGATCTTATACAGAAGCTTGAAAAAACACACTATCAAAAAGAGTTTGAGACAATCTATGATGATGGAATTACAAAAAACAATATCACTGATGCCATTGCAGAGTTTGAAAAAACCCTCATAACTCCAAATGCTCCATTTGACAGATACCTAAGAGGTGATAAACCTGCCATAACACAAAAGCAAAAAGATGGATACGAGCTCTTTAAATCAAAAGGGTGTATCGTTTGTCACCACGGTATAAACGTCGGTGGAAATCTCTACAACAAGTTTGGTGTTATGGAAGAGGTAAAGAGTAAGCGTCTTGGCAGGTATGAGGTTACAAAAAAGGAGTCTGACAAGTACTACTTTAAAGTACCCTCTTTGAGAAACATAGAACACACAAGCCCCTATCTTCATGATGGCAGATATAAAAAGCTAGATGATGTAGTTAAGTTTATGGCACGCTATCAACTCGGTCGCACGGTAACAGAAGATGAGATAGAAAAAATTGTATCTTTTTTAAAATCATTAAGTGGTGAAGTCCCACTTGATGCTAAAAGACAAGCATTATGAGGCTCTTTCAGATAAAAAAGATTGATTCTATAACAGCCATTTTATGGGTACTTATATTTTTTATAATAATACTTTTTGGATATCTAACACAAGTCAGTAAACATATTAATCATTATTCAAACTATAATGACACTATAAATAAATTAAAAATTTTAGATAAAGAGTTTGAGAGTTTTTTACTTACACAAGCTGTTTTCATCAACTATGATATTATCAACAAAAGTATTTCCAAATTTAACACAAACTTAGAATTTTTATCTTCACAAGAGTCTCTTGTAACTCACCCATTTCACTACCATTCTCTAGTAAAAAAGGTACAAGGGCTCTATAAAGATAAACTCTCATATATTGAGTATTATAAATCTCATAATACTCAAGTCTTATACTCTATGCACTATCTTTTTGACTTAAACATGGTAATCTCAAACTCAAAAGAGTTAAACAAAGAGACCAAAGAGTTAGCGAGCAAAACTCTTCTACATCTCATGAAATACTATATAAACGCAACTATCAACGATGAATATATACAAAACAATCTTCAAGAGCTAAACATACTTACTAAAGAGAACGTCTCTGTAAAAACATTTAGCTCTCACATATTGATAAACGCACAAAGAATCCAAAAGTTTAACGAAATGAAAAAGATAAATGAGTCAGAGAGTTTATACACAGTTCTTGAGAGTTTAGACCTCTTTTTGTATAATGATTATCAAAAAAATATTTTTATAGAAAAAACAATTGTCGGAGTCTTATTTATTGCTACGCTACTAATCCTCTTGACTCTAATCTTTATGAATAGACGTGCTATCGCTCTCAGAGAGGAGCTTTTAGGTTTTAAAACAGCTATTGAGAATAGTTACAACTCCATTGTCATAACAGATATAGATAGTAATATCACCTATGTAAATGATATAGCTATAGAAGATACAGGTTATACAAAAAAGGAGCTTATTGGGCAAAATCCCCGTGTATTAAAATCAGGTTTGAATGATGAATCATTTTATAAGGAGATGCACATTGCTCTTGACAAAGGAGAAAAGTGGGAGGGCGATTTTATAAACAAGAAAAAAGATGGTTCTCTATTTTACGAAAAAGCCTCTATTATGCCTATATTTAAAAATGGAGAACTAGTAAACTATCTTGCTGTAAAACTGAATATTACAGACTATATAGAGGAGAAACATAAGGTTGAGTACATGGCTTATCATGACTCACTCACATCCCTGCCTAATCGTCTAAGTATAGAGGAGTACCTTGGAAATCGCCTCCCTATTGCTAAACGCAGCGGTTCAAAAATTGCTATTTTATTTATCGACCTTGATAGATTTAAAACTATCAATGATACCTTAGGTCATGATGTTGGTGATGAACTCCTAATAGAGTCTGCAAAACGCATGAGAAAAGGACTACGAGACTCTGACATGTTAGCGCGAGTTGGTGGGGATGAATTTGTGATTGTTATAGAATCACCTAGCAGTGACTACTCTGCTGCACATGTTTGTGAAAAAATTCTTCAGCTTTTTGCTAAACCTATTCAAACCCAAAAACACCTCTTAAGTATCTCTTTGAGTATTGGGGTCTCTGTATATCCTGATGACCACACTAACTTTAAACAGCTCTTTAAATATGCTGATATTGCTATGTACGAAGCCAAAGATGCTGGAAAAAATACCTATAGATACTACCAAAAAGAGTTATCTGTTGAGGCGCATATCCGCCTTGGTATGGAGCAGAATCTAAAATCTGCTCTTCAAAATTCTGAAATCTACATGATGTACCAGCCTAAATACTCAATTATTGACAGACGAGTAGTCGGTTTTGAAGCACTCGTTAGATGGAAGAGCGCTACCTTAGGAGATGTTCCACCAGATAAGTTTATACCTATAGCTGAAGATACAGGTTTTATTATAGAGATGGGTCTTTTTATATTTGAGCAGTCATGTAGAGACTTTTTAGAACTTAAAAAGCACTCTAAAAGCATACAAACTGTCTCTATTAATATATCTGCTGTACAACTCTATCAAGAGTCATTTATAGAGGATATAATAAAGATAGTTCAAGATGTTGGTATAAATACAAAATCAATAGTGCTAGAGATTACAGAGACGCATATTATGAAAAATATTCAACAGAGTAGTCAAGTTCTAAAAGAGCTCAGAGAGTTAGAATTTAATATCTCTATAGATGATTTTGGAACCGGTCACTCATCTTTGAGTTATCTAAAACTTTTCCCTATCAATGAGCTTAAGATAGACAAAACATTTATAGATGATCTGCCACATGATAAAAATGATGTTGCCATCTCAAAGTCAATCATTACACTCTCAAAAGCGATGGGTTATGTAAATGTAGCAGAAGGTATAGAAAATGAGGCACAAGAGCAGTTCTTAAAAGAGAACAACTGCTCTATTGGTCAAGGATACTACTTCTGCAGACCTAAAATAAAAGATGATTTTATAAAATTTTTAAAAGAGAAAAATGAAAACAGATAGAGTAGCAATAGTAGGAGCTGGAGCATCAGGACTCTTATGTGCAATATTTTGTGCAAAAGCTGGTGTAAAGGTAACTGTTTATGAACAAAATTCCAAGTGTGCCAAGAAGATTCTAGTCTCAGGAAATGGTCGTTGTAATATTACAAATACACAACTTAGCAGAGATGACTTTTTCTCTGAGAACCCTGCTTTTGTTGAGTATGCCTTAAAAGAGTTTGGTTTTAAAGAGTTTGAGAAGTTTACAAACTCTATAGGACTTATACTTGATATAAAAGATGATGGAAGAGCCTATCCTCTAAGTAATGAAGCAAAATCAGCAGCTAAAATCTATGAGGAGTATGCCCGCTCTCTAGGTGTTAAATTTGAGCTAGATACAAAAATAGAAAACATAAAAGAGTTAATAGAAAAATATGACTCTGTTGTAGTTGCTACAGGTAGTGAAGCTGCTAGTCATCTAGGAGGAAACGCAGATGGTCATAAGTTTGCACAGGAGTATGGACATAACATCATCCAAACATATCCCTCATTAGTTCAACTTCATCTCAACTCACAGATTGCTAAAAAAATGGCTGGAGCAAAGCTAAACGCGGAGGTTACACTTTTAGTTAACTCAAAAAAAGAGCTTACTACAAGTGGTGATGTTCTTTTCACTGCTTATGGCATCTCAGGATTTGCTATTTTAGACCTCTCTCAGCGTGTGAGTGTTGGGCTTCTGAGCTATGAAGTCTTGGATTTATCTGTAAACCTATTACCAAACTTTACAGCTCAAAAGCTCTCAGCTCATATATCAAAAGTATCTCAAAGCATGCCTGCGTTTACTATACTTGATATCTTAGTCGGACTTATTCCCCTTAAAATTGCTAATGGTCTCTTAGAAGATTTAAACATCCTAAATACAAGAAAAGATATAAATACGAAACTAACTAAAAAAATAGCAAACGCAATGTTAAACTGGCGTTTTGAGATTAGTGAAACTCACGGTTTTCGCCATGCAGAAGTAAGTGGTGGTGGAGTTGACACAAGTGAGATAAACCCAAAGACCATGGAGTCTTTAAAGTGTGAAAACCTCTATTTTTGTGGTGAAGTTTTAGATGTGGTAGGAAAAAGAGGTGGATATAACTTCGCATTTGCCTGGGCAAGCGGATATCTGGCTGCTAAAAATATTATAAAATAAAAGTTTAATTGTGAAAAACAAAAAAAGAAGTGGCGCGGTGGACGAGACTCGAACTCGCGACCCCCTGCGTGACAGGCAGGTATTCTAACCAACTGAACTACCACCGCGCATATAACTGTAAGTATTATTTTTGTTTTAGTTGTGCTAAAGATTTTGGCGAAGCATAGTAAACTATGTGAGCTAAAAGCTTAAGTGCAAATAATCAAAAATGGTGGGCATTACAAGACTCGAACTTGTGACATCTACCTTGTAAGGGTAGCGCTCTACCAACTGAGCTAAACGCCCTAAAATAACGCTTTTTAGTTTATGCTTCGTCGTTCACTCTTTCGGATACTAAAGTATTCCTCAATCGCTCTCTTCTTGCCTAAACAAAAAATCATAAATTTTAGAAAATTATTCTAAAAAATCAAACACCAAAATCAAGTGGCGACCCCTAAAGGATTTGAACCTCTGTTCCTACCATGAAGTGATAGTGTCCTTGGCCACTAGACGAAAGGGTCACTGTTCTTTCATAAACAAAAGGTTTGTCAATAAATATGGCGCGGTGGACGAGACTCGAACTCGCGACCCCCTGCGTGACAGGCAGGTATTCTAACCAACTGAACTACCACCGCACTCTAAATTGTCACTTGTTTTTGAATTAGTTGTGCTGAAGATGTTAGCGTAGCATACTTTAGTATGTGAGCTTGCATCTGAAGTGCAAATAATCAAAAATGGTGGGCACTACTGGACTCGAACCAGTGACATCTACCTTGTAAGGGTAGCGCTCTACCAACTGAGCTAAGCGCCCATTTTTAAGTTTAAAAATGGTGTCCTGTGATGGATTCGAACCATCGGCCACATCATTAAAAGTGACGTGCTCTACCAGCTGAGCTAACAAGACATTTTGCCTCTTAATGTTAAGAGGTCGAAATTATAGACAAATAGACTTTATATGTCAAGATATTTTCAACCAAATTTAGAAAAACATCTCTTTATCTAGAAGTAGAAGCATTTTTACAGCATAAAGTACACTTTGATGCTGTATATAATTTCTATCGCCACTAAAACTAAGACGCTCTTGGCTGTGTGCATCTCTACTTCGAACTCCTATATAAATAGTACCAACTGGTTTTTCTTCAGTTCCTCCAGTGTCACCTGCTACTCCACTAATAGAAATAGCATAATCAGCACCACTCACATCCAATGCACCACTACTCATCTCTCTTACAACCTCAGTACTCACAGCACCATTATCTTCTATGATATTGTGCTCTACTGCCAACCAGTTCTCTTTTAAACTGTTTGAGTAGGTAACTAAAGAGCCATCTAGTATCTTTGAAGCACCATTACTTTTAGTAAAATAGTAACTCAAAAGACCTCCAGTGCAACTCTCGGCAAAGGTAATTCTCTTTTGATTTTGAGAGAGTCTTTCAATAATATACTCTGATATATTCTCTCTTGCTATTAACTGTTTAGATAACAACTGTTTTGCAGAGTTCACAAAATTGGTAACATCGCCATACCTATTACTTGAGATATCTATGCGCAACCACCCTACTACCTCTTCAACAACATTTATCAAAACATCGTATGTCTGCGCTATGGGATTTAAAATAGCTTTTATGGTCTCTCTACTCTCTTCAAAAACATGTATAGTAACTCTAGATGTTTCATTTTGAAGAAGAAGAGCTGGCATCTTCTCTCCCTCATCAATCTGCATAACATTTGTAATAGAGTTTTTGTACTCTAAAAGATAACTCTTCTCCTCAAAGAGAGAGCATTTTTGAGGAAGTAGCATTCCATCTTGAAGTATCTGATTATCACTTGTCGCAGTACATATAAGTTTACCGATAGTAGAAAAGTTCTGTTTTGAAGTAACAACAATAATATTGTCATATGAGTTTAACTGCTCCTCAAGAGATAAAAATATAGAGTTATCACCCTCTTTAAAATAGATAACAGAATCTATAAAATCAGTTTTTTCTTCTATTTTTCTAAGTACATAATCTCTTAATGATGTGTTATATACAAATTTGTTACCAATGAAGATAATATGTAGTTTCATAGTATAAATAGCCCTCTCATAATTTTATACATCGTAATGAGCAGAGCCCACTACAGTGGTAGGGACCCAAGTCCCTGCCACCCCTCTAAAGCTACAAAAAACAAGTTTTTTGAGAAATAGTTATTTTACTTAGTTCTAGCAATATTAGTACCATTAAAAGAAGTTTTTAAATGATAAAGAGATATAATCCAAAACTTTTATACAATTCAGAAATTATTTCGAGGTACAGATG
>JAYEMB010000051.1:0-4546 GCA_034717855.1 Campylobacterota bacterium | reverse complement strand
TCTGTTTCTCAATCACAAAACCTACAAAAACAGCCATGATGAGTCCGCCAAGAGGTAGCATGATAGCTGCAGTGAAGTAGTCAACCCAGTCAAAGAAGTTTTTATCTCCCCAGGTGAGAGCCTCTTTGTATCCATCGATATTTGAGAGCAGAGCGATGATACCTATGAGATAGAAAAAAAGACCCATAGCAACAGAGGCTTTGAGTCTGCTCCATGAAAACCTGTCTATGAAGTACTGAACCATTGGCTCAACTAAAGATACAGAAGATGTCAACCCTGCAAACGCAAGGGCTATGAAAAATAGAACCGCAAAAACATTACCAATAATTCCCATCTCGTAAAATGCAGCAGGAAGTGAGATAAAGACAAGACCTGGACCTTTTGCCGGACCTGAGCCGTACTGATAAAGGAAGGTAAAAAGCATAAGTCCAGCAACGATAGCGATAGATGTATCTAAAAATACAACCCAAAAAGCATTTTTAATTATGTTAGAGTCTTTTTCAAGTGAGGCTGAATAGGTCATAATCGCACCCATTCCAAGAGAGAGGGTGAAAAACGCATGTCCAACAGCAGTTACAAAAGAGTCCGCATCGATTTTAGACCAGTCCGGAGAGAACATAAAACTAACCGCTTGACTAAAGGCACCTAGAGTTGTTGCATAAATAAACATACTGCTGAGGATGATAATAAGCGCAGGCATAAGTATGAGGTTCATCTTCTCAATACCACCTTTAATCCCCTTAGTAAGTACGTAAGTTATCCAGATAAACGCAAGTGTATGGTAAAAGAGCTGTGTGAACATATCTGTATGTAACATAGTATTAAAGACGTTCTCTGCCTCTTCCACTGTGGCAGGAAGGGAGGTGATTGCCGTAACGATGTAGTGAAAAATCCAACCAATCACAACAGAATAAAAAATCATAATAAAAAGACCGGCAAGACCTTGGAAGCCACCAAGTTTCCATATATTTTTATGTTTTGGAGCTAAATCTTCAAAAGAGGTAACTGTATCTTTTCTTCCCATATATCCGATAAGCATCTCTGCTATCATAATAGAAAAGCCTATTAGTAGAACAGTTGCAAGATAGATAAGAACAAAAGCACCACCACCATACTCTCCTGCAATATATGGAAATTTCCATATGTTTCCAAGACCAACAGCACTACCTGCAGCGGCTAAAATAAACCCAATCCTACTAAACCTAGCTATTTTCATATAATATTTTCCTATTTAATTATGAAGAGATTATACTGAAAAATGTAAAGATATAAAAGATTTAGCTAAAAACTATTGACATTTTATTACTAATTGACTATAATTCCGCCTCATTAGTCAGCATTCGTGTTTGATTATTGCGTAGGTCGGGGTGTAGCTCAGTATGGTTAGAGTACCTGGTTTGGGACCAGGGGGCCGAAGGTTCGAGTCCTTTCACCCCGACCACTTTTAAAATAACAAGAATTATATTTAGACTTAAGCATGGTGGGATTAGCTCAGCTGGTTAGAGCACTGGTTTGTGGTGCCGGGGGTCGCGGGTTCGAATCCCGTATCCCACCCCATAATAATAAATATAAAACTTAACAACAATAATAACTAATATGTAGTAGCGTTCGTGGCTCAACTGGATAGAGTTTCGGATTTCGGCTCCGAGGGTTATAGGTTCGAATCCTATCGGGCGTACCACCTTTAGAGACATATATGCCTCCTTAGCTCAGCTGGATAGAGCAACGCCCTTCTAAGGCGTAGGCCAGACGTTCGAATCGTCTAGGGGGTACCACTTAACGAAATATTATGTTATGATGTCAGAAGTGACAATAAACACTCTACAACGTGCGCGGATGTGGTGAAATTGGTAGACACGCCAGACTTAGGATCTGGTGCCGCAAGGTGTGAAGGTTCAAGTCCTTTCATCCGCACCATCCCTTAAATACGGGACTCCAAGAGATTTAACTCTCACTTTAAGAAAACTCAAAAATCATTTTTTCACTACATTTTAACTACAGCCTTCCAAACTTAATTTTAAATTCTTTTATCAACTAACTTTAAAAATTCAAGTATAAATTTCAAAAATAAAAAATATGAAAAAATTTGTAAGTTAATGAAAAAATTTGCAACGATTTATACCAGTTTTCTCTTTATGTACATTCTTTAAATTTCACTATATTATTGTCCCGTTAGAAATTATTCAACGGGGTACCAAGTGTTTTCACTCCCAAAGTGAAGGAAGCTGACTTTGGCTTCCCGTTGAGTAATTCAGCATAGGGATACTTGGTACCTATTCCTCACTCTAAAACTTATTAATGTTAAAAATCAAAATGATAGGCGTATTATCAAGCGTCTGGTGAAGTAAATACTCTGTTTATTGTTGTTCTCTGATTTGTAGAATATCTAGCCCAGCTTCAGCAAGCCAACTAGCATGAGTATGCCTAAGTGAATGAGTAGTAATCTTATTTTTTGTTTTTTGTTTTTTATTTCCTGGACGGACTTCCTCAACCGCTGTTATAAAATAGTCGGGCATACGTAAGATAATACCTCCTGCACTATTGGTAATTACATTATAGTCCACCCTAATAGAATGTAGATATTGAATTGTTTCAATTAGTCTATGATGCATAGCGATGTGTCTATCATTTCCATTTTTAGTCTTTTTAAAGTAGATAGTATTGTTGTTTAAGTTGATATCTGACCATTTAAGAGCAGTGTCTTCACCTGTTTTATTTTTTTGGGATGAAGCTCCAGTTATCTCACTGAATCTTGCTCCAGTAAAAAGTAAAAGAACGGTTAAGTGATAGGTAAGTGGATGAACAGACTTTAAAATATCTAAAATCTCTTTAGCTTTTTTTTCTGTGAGATAACCTTGACGTTTATTGTCTACTTCTGGCATTCTGACTTTACCATTAGCGATAGGATTTGTATAGTTTTTTAAGATTTCATGTCTAATTGCATAGTTGATTATAGTTCTAGCAAGTGTTAGTTGATGTTTGACGGTTTGAGCCTTTAGCCCTTTATTTAAAAGCTCTTGTTTGAGATTTTCAAAATCAAGTGAATTAAGTTCTTTTATTGACCTATTACCAAATATTGGTCTTATATGCTTATTGTAGTTCTGTTGATCCATTGCCCAAGATTTTTTATTAGCTTTTGCATATTTAAAAAACTCTTGCCACAAATCATCAAACTTGATTTTTTTAACTCGTCCTGCTTTAATTGTAGGCTATTGACCATGTTGTAGTTTATATTTTATTTCAATGAGTTTAGAGTAAGCATCCCTTGCAGTAAAATCTGAGCTTTTAGTTTTTTTCCCAACTTGTACTTTTACGGGCGTACCAGTCTCGTCACGATAGTTTATATAGTAAGATATATCTCCATTTTTAAGTTCATTTTTCCAAACACCTTCATATTTTCCGCCTACTGATTTAAGAGACATTAGAAAACCTATTCTTTACATATTGTTTTAATTGATGTATAATTGTACCTAAGAAATAAAAGAGGTGGAAATAAGGGCATCCACGAGCCTTGCACTCTAGTATGGGGCGTTACCAGTGCAGGATAGATGAGGGAAGTTGTCCTCCCTCCTTTTATTTTATATAAACTCTTCAAATGCTTTTCTCTTAGTATTACTCAAAAACTCTATGTTGTGCCCACACTGTTTTAATATCTTTCTTTTATCTGATTTAAAAAAAGTTCCTAAATATATATAAAAATTAGTTGGTGAGATTGAATATAGATATATTTTTTCATCAACTATTGAAATGAAGTTTATAATATCTCCATGATGTTTATATGAGCATACTCCAATAGTATTGTCAATTATAATCTGAAAGTGATTCTTATGTAAAAAAGATGCTTCTTTCGCATGTTTGACTTCTATCTTCTTGAGTTTTGCTTTTGTGATATATAATTCTTTTGATACAAAAGTATTTCTTAACTTATGTAAAATTGATTGTGTTAAGATTGCTAAAAGTATACGGTTTTTACTTCCCAAGAATTACCTTTTAAATTACATTTAAATATAATATCATTATTGAAAAAATTATATCAAAAAAATAGTTTTTTTACTACAGTTTTTACTACAAAGTATGAAAGTAAATATTATATAAAGAAAGAAAATGAAAAGTCTCTAACTCTTGTATTGGCTGTTATATAGGGGTTTTGAAAGAAAATGAAACAATTTAATAAAAAATGAAAAATATAAAAAAAAGACTTAGGATCTGGTGCCGCAAGGTGTGAAGGTTCAAGTCCTTTCATCCGCACCATTCAATATGAATAATCTCTCAAAACATCGTAAATTACAACCATTGTAATTTACTAAGTGACTCTATTCTCATATGATATACTTTTTCAAGTGCATCAGCAAAATCTATCTCATTATTTTTTACCCATCTCGATCCAGAACCAATTTTTGTCTTTTGTTTCATAGTCCAGAATTTAATATCCCCGAGTTTGCGTACACTCTCTATGTATGATGGAAGTTCATCTCTATATGTTTCGGCAATTTTTTTAGCTTCTCTTTTAAAATCACTCTGTTTTACATCTAAAATATCTACTAAT
>JAYEMB010000050.1:2800-4583 GCA_034717855.1 Campylobacterota bacterium | reverse complement strand
TTAGCAATCTTAGGCATAGTCTCTAGCAAGAAACCTGCGTGAATTGTGAAGTAAGATACACCCTGTTTTGCTTGACGCTCTAAAACATCTAACATAACTTCGATAGTTAAATCTTCAATCTTATTTCCAACATCATGAAGGATTTGATAGATAGGCACAGTTCCGATAGGAATCTTAGAAGCACCGATTACAGCTTTTCTAATCTCATCTAAATCACCGCCAGTTGAGAGGTCCATTGCCGTATCAGCTTTATAGTGCTGAGACACTTCCATCTTCTCTACTTCACCCATAACATCAGAAGCAATAGCAGAAGAACCGATATTTGCGTTTATTTTACAAGTTGAAGCTATACCAATTGCCATTGGCTCTAATGAAGTGTGATTAACATTCGCGGGTATGATTAAACGACCTCTAGCGATTTCACTTCTCACTAATTCCGGTGACAATTTCTCTATCTCTGCGACATATTCCATCTCTTGTGTAATAATGCCTTGTTTAGCGTAGTACATCTGTGTACGTACAGAATCATTTTCACGCTCTTTAACCCATGAAGATCTCATAGCTTTCTCCTAAAATTTATATTCTTTGTAATTATATATATGATGGAAATATAATCAAATAAAGTTAAAGTATCATTAAGTCAAATGGCAGAGTAATTTTTTTAGAAATATATACATCTAAATTTACACACACAAGATAAAAAAAAGCTTTGGATGTGTATAATTTCGTAACACATTTTTAAGTTGGGAGCAATATTGTCTGATTTAACACTTATTTTACTTGCTGCTGGTAGCTCTAGGCGCTTTGAGCTAGATGTTAAAAAGCAGTGGCTTCGAATTGACCACGATCCTTTGTGGAAATTTGTAGCACAAAAGCTAGAAAACACAAAATTTTTCGACAAGATTATAATCACTTCATCAAGTGATGATTTAGAGTTTATGAAAAATTATGCAGATTATACTTTTGTTGAAGGCTCAGACACAAGACAAAAGTCTCTACAAAACGCCTTAAAACAGGTAGAAACAAAATATGTTTTAGTTAGTGATATAGCTCGTTCATGCATTAGCAATGAGTTCCTCCAAACAATCATCTCTCAAAAATCCTCAAGTGACTCTATTGTTCCTTATTTAAAAGTAACGGATACAGTTGTGTATCATAATGAAACAATAAACAGAGATGAAGTAAAACGCATACAGACTCCACAACTCTCCTCTACATCTATTTTAAAAAGTGCTCTAGAGACTGACCAAGAGTACACTGATGAGAGCAGTGCAATAGTTGCACACGGAGGTAGTAGGAAGTTTATTTTAGGTGATGAGGATGCTCATAAAATTACTTACATAAGTGACCTAAACAAAATACCCTGCTTAGAGAGACCATCTAGTGATATATTAAGTGGAAATGGTTTTGATGTTCATGCCTTTGATGACAAGGGTGAAATGTGGCTTGGCGGTGTAAAGATAGAGTCTGATTATGGATTTAAAGCCCATAGCGATGGAGATGTTGCAATACACTCTCTCATAGATGCTCTTCTTGGTGCTGCTGGAATGGGTGATATCGGTATGATGTTTCCAGATAACGATGCTGCGTTTAAGGGGATAGATTCAAAAGAGCTTCTCAAAAGAGTTGTTACAAAAATATCTAACTTTGGATTTGTAATTGTAAATGTAGATATTACAATAGCAGCAGAAAAGCCAAGAGTTTCAAAATATAAACTACAGATGAAAAGAGTATTAGCAGAGATACTTCGTATCGATGCTAGCAGAGTAAACGTAAAAGCAAC
>JAYEMB010000050.1:0-2700 GCA_034717855.1 Campylobacterota bacterium | reverse complement strand
TTAAGGGTAAGAATGAAGATTTTAATTATAGAAAATGAGATTTATCTAGCACAAAGTATCGCTACAAAACTTGGAGAACTTGGACATATCTGTGAAATGTGCACATCTACTAAAGATGCTGTTAAAAGTACTGACTATGACGTTGTACTCCTCTCCACTAACATTAACGGTCAAGACTTTAACCCAATCATAGGAACTTTTAAAAAGTCTATAGTTATCTTAATGGTTTCATACATTAGCAACGACACAGTATCTAAGCCTTTAGCCGCAGGTGCAAAAGATTATATTTTAAAACCATTTATGATTGAAGAGTTAATTAGAAAAATAGACCATTACCAAGATTATGAGAGATTAAAAAGAAGAAACGCAGCCTATGAAAAATATTTAAACCATACTTTTGCATCAGTCTCACAAGAACATAACTATGAGCAGACTGACTTACCTCTTTTTGTATCTTCAAGTTTTCAAAAAAATGCAGATGCCTTTGCTTTTGAATACGCTAGTTCACAAAACCTGCCTATACACTTTTTAACGCTTAGTAATCCTAAAGTGATGAGTGAACTCGCTTCTATTCCTCAAAACTGCATCGTCTATATTATTGATTATCAGCTACTCAAAAAAGCCGATAAGAAAACTTTTTGTGATCTTATAGGCAAGAGAAAAGTAATCATCGCCAGCAGTGATAAAATTGAAGATGTACAACATCCTGTTTTAGAGATAAAAAGTGAAAACAATATATTTGACAGAGGTGAAATACTTCCTATTGAAGATTATGTAAAATTTATTGTTCTAAACTATCAGAGTAAATATCCAGATACAGAATTGTCCAAAAAGTTAGGAATTTCTCGTAAAAGTTTATGGGAAAAACGTAAAAAATATGACATCATCAAGAAAAAATAAAACTCTTCTCATAGACAAAGAGGCAGCATCTGCACTAGAGCTACTAAAGTGTGGATTGCTTTACCCTCTTACAAAACTTATGAGTAAAAAAGAGAAACTATCAGTTTTAGAGACTGGTCTGATTGATGGTAAAACTTTTCCTCTTCCTTTTATCTTAGCACCAGCCGGTGAGAAAAATGAAAAAATCATACAATCACTCGAAGTAGGCGAAGAGATAACTATTATATGTGAAGATAGAGACTTTGCTACCTTAATTGTTGATGAGACTTTTCAAACTGACCCTACCATGAGAGCCAAACATATATATGGAACTGATGACCTCTCTCACCCAGATATAAAAACGACAGTGCATAGACTTGGTTCTTGGGCTGTTAGTGGTGAGTACTCACTACTAAACAAAAACAGTGAGCAAAATACTAAAAATATAAATATCATCAAGCGTGCTAAAAAAGTTATAAACGCAAAGCATACAACAGCACTAATAATGGCTGCAAACCCTCTGCATCGTGCGAATGAAAGACTCATTCGACAGGCATTGGACACGACAAGCCTTTTAGTTATTTTTCTGCTAAAACCATATAATGCTAAAAACTTAGATTATGAACTAAGAGAAGAGACACTCCAGTTTTTTGTAACTAATTTTTTACCAAAAAATAGAGTTGTCATAGTTCCTCTTGAGAATAGTTATGTTTTTGCCGGCTACAATGAGCTCATAGTAAACGCAATTGTAACCAAGAACTACGGTTGTGACAGACTGACAATTAGTAGAGACCACACTGGGCTTGGTATGTTTTATGATGAGAATTCCGATAAATCTATCATAGATAAACTCGTCGGAATCGATATAGAGATAAAACTTGAAAGTGAATATGTTTACTGTAACGAGTGTACAACTCTTGTGAGTAAAAACACTTGTCCTCACGGTCAGCACCATCAGGTCTCTTACCATGCGGACTCTATTTTAGAACTTTTAGAGCTGGGTATTTTACCTCCAACAATATTAATGAGAAAAGAGATATCTACCTTTTTACTATCTCAAATTTTTCCTAACAGGATTAAAAACTTGGAAAAACTCTACTATGACTTACTCCCTGTTGAGGGTCTTTTAAAAGAGCACACAGAGAAAGATTTTTACTTAGAGTTGATGAAACTTTATCAAACAACTTCACTTACATAAGGGATACAACTTAGAATGAACAGATTTTTTATAACAGTAGGCTACAGCGGTCTTTTTCCAAAAGCACCTGGAACTGCCGGAACATTAGTATCACTACCACTTGGAATGCTTATCCTCATCTATTTTGATGCATATACACTTTTTTTAGCAACAGCCCTTATAAGTATAATAGCCATAAAAGAGATAAACAGATATGAAGAGAAAACAGGCACTCATGATGACAAAAGTATAGTAATCGATGAGTTGGCAGGTATGTGGTTTGCTCTTAGCGTTGCACCTGCTATCAGTGTAGGAATGAATGAAGTGACAACCCTAAGTAACGGTTTTTTAATCCAGTCAATCCTCTCTTTTGCACTCTTTAGATACTTTGATATTGCTAAACCTTCAATTATTGGAAGAATAGATAGAGAAGCTAAAGGTGGTATCGGTGTTATGGGTGATGATATCATCGCTGGTTTTACAGCAGGAATTGTAAGCGCTGCAATTTGGCAAGGTTGGTTATACATTTCAGCGATGTAAACCAAAGGAATAAAAACTTCTTCTCGCTCCCATGCTCTGTGTGGGAGTGTATATGTGTTACTGCGTTTATAGACTTAGTATGCATTCCCATCGAGACGATGGGA
>JAYEMB010000049.1:0-4640 GCA_034717855.1 Campylobacterota bacterium | reverse complement strand
TATGATTATAATTATTGGTACTAGTGGAAATGTAATAAATGTACATCATTTGATCGAAGATGCTAAATATTCTATTTTAAATAACTTAGAATTTAGTGAGGCTATTAATGACAATATGTTTGATAAAATTATATACGACAAAGCTACTATCGCTATTGATGATATAGAGAGAATGGTTGAGGAGTTGATAAATAGATAAAAGTTATGCTACAATCATGTCATAATTTAAAACAAGGATTAACAACATGAACAAAGCAGAATTTATCACAGTATCGGCTCAAAAAGCAGGATTATCTAAAAAAGGTATGAGTGCAGCACTAGAAGCTACACTTGAAACTATAACAGAGACTTTATCTAATGCAGACAATGTATCATTTATAGGTTTTGGTACATTTAGTACATCTAAAAGAGCAGCTAGAGAAGGTGTAAATCCATCAACTGGTGCAAAGATACAAATAGCCCAAACAACTGTGGCTAAATTTAAAGTTGGTGCTAAATTAAAAGAGGCAGTAAAGTAAAAGCAGGATTTCTGCTTGACTTTATGGTTAAAACTTAAAAATCAGAGATTTTATTGATTAGTTTGCCCATGTAAATTTTAGACCTATATTGCTTCTCTTCTTTTAGCTTCTCTTCTTTTAGCTTTTTTTCAATTGATTCTTTACCTGAAGCAAATTTTTGAACAGGAGCATCAGGTGTTGTACATTTAAAAAATACTTTATTTTTAGCTTTAACAAAGAGGTAATAAACTCTTTTAACTACAGGCAGTATAGTAACAAATATTGTAAACATTACAACGCTGTAACTACTAACAATAGGTATATTTGAAGAATATATTTTATAGAATCCAAACAAAGCAACTCCTAGCCAAAATAGCTGCGCAGGTAAGCTATAAGCTTTTTGTACAATCATATTTACAAAGTAACTAAGGATACCTGCCGCAATTAAGTCTGCGACAGTCAAATTGTTTAACATTTGTATAGTATTCATCTTTATTACCTACAAATTATTTAATATATTTGCAAGTTGCATCATGCACAAAGATAGTGCCAACGCTAGTCCCGAATATGCTATAGTAGGCTTGTATTTAAAGTTTTTATACTTACTAAATAGTGTGCCAAGACCTAAGCCACTTGCACCTATAAATAAAATATCTTGTATAAATAAATTGATATTAAAAGCACTCTTTGTTGATAGTGACGGATAAAAGTATTGAGCTATCTCAAATGCACCAATCAGTTTTGAAAAAATAAAATTATCTGATATTATTCGAGTTACTACAAATACAATTAAAACAGATAATGCAAATTCTACTCCACTTATATTTGATTTACTAGTCGTGTTTTTTTGACTATCATCTAGCTCCACTTTTAGAGTATCAACTTTATTTCTGGCATCATGATACTCTTTACTAACTCCAACCATGTCTGCATCAATATTCATACTTACTGGATTCTCAATTTTATTGATTTTATCTTCAATATTTTTCTTCTCTTTTTCTAGTAAATCTATCTCATTATTAAGTGATTTGATTCTCTTTTTATCTTCATTAGAAGCTTCCTCTTTTAATTGAACCTCTTTCTTTTTAAGTTCAGCCATCGCTTCTGTTTGTCTTAACTCTTCCTCTTTTTGTTTGATTTTTTGTTGGTTTAGAGCATGCTCTAAACCAATTGCTTTTAATACAGTTCCCATTATTTATCCTTGTTTAGTAATTTGATTTTTTCTTCTATTGTTTGTAGTTCTTCATATAAAGCTACACTTTGAGCTGAAAATTTAATATCTACTTTATTGTCATTTTCAATTTGCTTCAGTTCTTTAACTTTTTTGTCATACTCTTCTTGTTTACTTTTAGCATAAACATTCGGAGCAATTAATGCTCCACCTATACAAGCAGCACTAAGTACAGAGATAATATATCCTCCAAAAAATAAATTGGATGATATATCATTTAATGTATCATTACTTGTTGCAAAGATTAATAATGATATTAATCCTACAGCACTTAGAGTTATAATTGTAATTCTTTTAATTGTATTATTCATAATTAATTACCTTAAAATGAAAATGCATTTTCATCGATATCTTTAACTATTGCAGCACCTATTAACTCTTGTTTGACTCTACCTGTACATTTAGATATAGCAGAGTCTATATCTGATTTAAAAACCACATCAGATATATCAAATAAAACTTGAGGTATATCTCCATCTCCAACAAAAGATGAACAAATTTTAATCCCTTTTGAATGTAGCCTTTGAGCAGCTTCTTCTGTAAGGGCTACTCTATCTGGTGCTCCATCTGAAACAAGTATTGAGTATTGAACATCTTTTAAGTTTTTATCAATATAATTAAGTGCTTTTGACATAGCTGTTGAACCATCTATGATGTAATCACTAGTTTTATTGATAGGGTATACCTCACTACCAAAACCAATAGCACTAAAACCTTTTTTTAGTCCTTTGTCAATTGATGATTTCATCTGTGACTGATTATATATCATTGAACCAGACCCATCTAAAACCATCACTGTGTCACTAGCATTTAATAGTGACATAACAAGTGATACAGTTACTACCAATTTATAATTTATCGCTTCCATCTTTCTAAACCTTTTCTTTTGAATATTTTTCTATTTTTAAATCTAACTGTTCTAAAAGAGAGTTTAGTTGATATCTCGTATCCACTAACTCTGCTTCATAATCAGTTAAATCATCTACATTATTTATCAATGACAATGACTTCTCATATTTAGTTTCTAAAAAACCTAAATCTCTATCAAATAATGAATATTTTGCTTTAAGTTCATTTAGTACAACTACTACAGATTGGTAAAAGTTTGTATCAAACTGATTAACCAGTGTGTCTTGTTCTGTTATTATCATATGGATTGAATTATCCATATGAGTCAATAATACTCTAAGTGTGTAAACAGTTTGCATGTTGATATTTTTTAACATATCCCTATCTTGTGTTACATCTATTTTATTCATTTCGTACTCCTAATACACTGTCTCAACAGTAAAGTCACCATCTATTTTAGATGAATAAAATGTCTTATATGAGCTTTCGCTATTTAAGATTTGACTACTTGTAGCACCACCTTTAATACAACTTAAACCCGATTGTGAATATGTAATAATTTTCAAATTAGATGGTAATTTGATTTGCTTCATAGCTTTAAGTTTATCTTTTGATGTTGTACTGTGTCTAAGATTACTAAATACAACTGCTACAACTTTGTCTTTTGTACTTGAACTTAAATTAACTAAATAATTAAACATTCCAATAACATCCTTAGACTTCTTGGTTGTATCAACTCTTAGTTCATCATTTAGATTTTCCCTAAGACCTTTAACACCTCTTTTAAACTTACCTCGTCGCTTTTCATAAACCTCGCCAACTTTTACAATATTTTCATTAAAAACATATGTACTGATATGAGCTAAGTTCATATTTCTTATACTTTTTCTGTCAAGTATATAGTTGAGCTTATTCATATTTGAACTAAACAAAGATCTACATCTATAGCTATTTAAGCCACTATTATCTACGGCAACAACTAGATGATAATTTTCATCTCCTAAATCGTTTTGTATCGGTAAATTTGAACCAAAAGCACTAAGTGCAACAACCATTAAAAAAGCTATTGTTTTCTTATTCATTTTTCTTCCCTCCTGTGGAAAATCAGATTCTATGCACTGCATATACCATAAAGTTTTTGACATATTATTAACCTCCTTCTACTTAATAACTACAGAACTGTTACACTTAACATAGTTATCAAAAATAAAATTCACCACATCTTCGACATGAAAAATCAATCTACTATTGGCTGATTTTCCAAGTCTAGAATAACTAATAGAATTGCTTGAAATTAATCGTGACAATGTCGAACTGCTCAACGAGCATACAAGTTGAACTTGCTTTGTTGTCAGCATACTAGAACCAAATTTTTTCTCAATTTTGTCATTTAATCTGCTTTTTCTTTCTTTCATCTTTGTATCCTTTTTATTTTTTGTAACCATATTTTATCAACTAAGCTCAGTTCCATTTCACACAAATATTCCTATTTTGTATGATTTTATATGATATACTTTCGCATGAAAATAGGAGAGTGATATATGAGTATTCTAACAACCAAAGAGCTACTAGATTTTTTAGATAGTCAATTTAAATTTATTGATGGGGAGATATCTCATAATAAATTTAAAAATGAACTACTACAAGCAAGTAAAGATATAACTATTAATGCCATGATTATTGAGCTTAATAAAGCAAAGGTAAATAGTAAAGAAAATGCACTGATTGTTTTTCAACAAAAAACAATAGCATATGTTATAGCCAAAATTACAGAAGAGGATATTTTTAATGTTCAGTCGCCATTAGCATATGATTATATATCAGAATTGTTTAAGAGCTATGAAAGTGAGTTGTTAAAATCAGGAACAATATTAGTACCCCATAAGCCTGTACCAACATTAAAAGACATGTCTATAAACTATAAGAATATCAAACGAGATTTATTGAAAGATTTAAAACTAAATAGGAGTTCGACTAATCTTAAAAAATTTAAACTAATTGATACAACATCAAGTGGTGACGGAACAAGATATGAGGCAAGATGGAAGGATAGTGAAATAAAG
>JAYEMB010000048.1:0-4719 GCA_034717855.1 Campylobacterota bacterium | reverse complement strand
ATTGAGAAAAGACCATCTTCACCTTTTTCAACTCTTACGATTTCGTGGTTATACTCAAAATGATCAAGAACACCAGCGTTGTTAAGTTTAGTATCCATTTGAGCGATATACTCTTCTTTTGAACACTCATCGAAAGTTACATTACCAGTAAATTCAAACTTGATTCCCATCCAGTCTTTATCAACACGTTTACCTTTTTTGTAAAACTTATGAATCATATCATTGTGGTGTGGCGCTTTGTCAATTACAACAATGTTCTCTACACCAGCCATTTTTGCTTCAATAGCAGCTGCCATACCACCAGGGCCAGCTCCAATAATTGCGATATCTACTATTTTATTATCTTGAATCATTTTTTTCCTTTGGTAAAATTTATTAATATACAAAAGCACTAAAAATAGTCCCTCTCTACACGCCTAAATTATTTTGATGCAATTTTAACATAATTTTATGCCAAAACTAAATTTTTACTCTTTTTTAACCTATAATATAAGTAGCTATTTACGAAAATTCTCAAGGAGCTAAGCATGAAAAGAGTTATGATACTAAGTGGTGCCGGACTCTCTGCAGAGAGTGGTATCAGTACTTTTAGAGACAATGACGGTCTTTGGGACAACCATGATGTTATGAAAGTTTGCTCTACACAGGGGTGGATTGAAGACCGACAATATGTTACCGATTTCTACAATAAACGCAGAGAAGAGCTAGAGTCTAAAGAGCCAAACCATGCCCATAAAGTACTTGCACAACTTGAACACGATTATCGTGGAAGAGTCATTCATTTAACCCAAAATATTGACAACCTTATGGAAAAAGCAGGTGCTAAAGATGTACTCCACCTTCACGGAACACTAACCGATTTACGCTGTGAAGCGTGTACAGAGACCTTTAGTGTTGGGTATGCAGCACAAGATGGAAGTGAATCCTGTCCACATTGTGGAAACAGAAGAGTCCGTCACAACGTAGTCATGTTTGGCGAGTCAGCACCTGAGTATAGTCATATCCAAGAGGCTATCCGCCACTCCACACTCTTCATCGCTATCGGTACTAGTGGTGCCGTGATTGACATTATCCCTATTGCCAAAAGCTTTAAACACTCTATTTTAATTGACCCTAAACGCCAAGAGACTAAAAGTAAGTATGACCCCAAATCTTATATCGATGAGTATTTTGAGCATTTTATTGAGAAAAAAGCGGGTGAAGCTATGGATGAGATGATGGAGATTATTAAAACGCATATGGGTAGCTAAATCACACTGCGTTTTAGACTTATTTTTTTATATCTCGCATCATATGTTTTTTAGTTTTACTCGTAGCAACTGCTTCAAAAGGGTCCTCTGGCCAGTAGTGCCTTTTGTACTTTCCTCGCAGCTCTTTTCTCACCTCAGCATATGAGTTCTCCCAAAAGCTTTTCAAATCATATGTTATCTGTATAGGCGTCATCCTTGGTGTGAGTAGATGAACTTGCAGAGCTAGAGTATTTTTAAGTACTCTTGGCGTTTCATAAAGTCCAAAAACTTCTTGTATTTTCACACTCATAGATGGTTTTTCATAGTCGGAATAATCTATAGATATATTTGAGCCACTCGGAACCTTAACACTTAAAGGTGCCATAGTCTCTAAGAGCTGTTGTTCATCCCATGAAAGAAGTGATAAGAGCATACTATACACATCTAAAGCCTCAAGTGCTTTTATAGTTGTCACCCCTGAAAGGTAAGGTTCCAACCAACTATCGAGTCTGTTGAGTAGAGTTTCATCACTAAAGTCCATAAACTCTTGATGATGATTTAAAAAGTTTACTCTCTGCTTCAGTCTCGTCGCTTTTTTACTCCAAGTCAAAAGCTCTAATCCCTCTTTTTTTACTAAGTCTAAAAGTAGTTCTTTAAAGTTTGTGTTTTTTGAAGCTTGAACTGGCTTTGAGTAAAGCTGTAGCTCTAAAAAGTAGCTACTCTCTCTTATGTCAAACTTCTTGAGTTCTCTGTTATAATTTATCGACTCTCTGTTTACAATAAACGCAGAGAAGTACTCCTCTATCTCTGCCATTGTTACACTCAAAGCCCTATTTATAAAAGAGTCTCTATCGTGAGCGTGAAGATTTCCAACAACTAAATACTCTTGATTAAACAATGTGTCTTCATGGTGAACTACTGCACCTTTTGCATTACTCAGAAGATATCTGTTATCATTTTTTGTTCTGCGTTTAGCGAGTCTATCGGGGTAAGCAAAAAGAAGTAGAACTCCTAATATATCTTGGTTCAGAGAGCTGTTCTTCTTC
Source organism: Campylobacterota bacterium (assembly GCA_034717855.1). Classification (GTDB taxonomy): domain Bacteria; phylum Campylobacterota; class Campylobacteria; order Campylobacterales; family Sulfurimonadaceae; genus Sulfurimonas. Next base: position 2,444 of record JAYEMB010000048.1, on the reverse strand, counting down.
GCTACCTTTGCGACACTCTTTAGTTTCTTATAAAAGAAATCTGCCTGAACAATCACCTCTTTGGCTCGATGTCTATTTATATAAGAACTCTCAAAATCTTTCTCAAAAAGGTGTATAAACCTCGATAAGATATCGCTATCTTGCGCTGCGTTTTTAAAGATATCCTTTTCACCTAAAAGTGAAGCCAAGAGACACGCTTCATAAGCAAAGCCTAAAGAGTTAGCTTTTAATATCATATATGCAAACCTCGGATGGACTCCTAAACTAAGGGCATCTTTTCCAAACGAAGTGATTTTATACCCCAAAAGTACTTCCTCGCTATCGCTCACAGCGAATGAGTCATCAAGCATCTTGAGCTCTTGTAAAAGTTTTTGAGACTCTTTGACAACTCCTTCTTGTGGAGTGTCCAACCACTTGAGTTCATCAAACGCGGTCACTCCCCATAAAGACAAATCTAAAATAAGTGATGATAAATCTGCTCTGAGTATTTCAGGTTTAGTCGATTGTTGCAATACTTTTGACTCATGCCAGAGTCTATAGCACTTTCCACTTGAGAGTCTTCCTGCACGACCTGCCCGTTGAGTTGCCGCATCTTTTGAGATAAAGACTAACTCTAAATGATCCATTGCGTTTGAGTAGTTGTATCGTGATTGTTTTTCCAAGCCAGAATCTACTACTACCTTTACACCCTCTATTGTTAAAGATGTTTGGGCGATGTTCGTACTTAGAATAATCTTGCGTTTTGAAGACTTGTTTATTGCTTCGTCTTGCTCTTTTTTTGAGAGTGAAGAGTAGAGAGGCAAGAGTAAAATATCCTTAGATATAGAGGAGTTTGAAAGTGAAGTTTGTAGATTCTTTATCTCTTTAACACCTGCTAAAAACACTAAAATATCTCCCTCATCTTCTTTAACAGCTTTGAGTACTGCGTTTAGCAACAGGCTATTCAAAGAGCTAAAATCAGGCTGTTTTGTTTTGATATCTAAGTATATATGTTCCACGTCATACATTTTACCTTGTGAGGTAATAATAGGAACACTACCCAGTAGAGAGGAAAGCTCATTTGAGTTAAGCGTAGCAGACATAATCAAAATCTTTAAATCTTCACGCAGAAGTTCTTGAACCTGCAGAGACAGAGCAAGCGAAAGGTCAGTGTGAATACTTCGTTCATGAAACTCATCAAAGATAATCATCGCCACATTGTCTAAGGTTTGATTACTCTGAAGCATACGAACCAAAATAGCCTCTGTCACAACTAAAATCTTAGTCTTCTTTGTATGAACGCTATCCATTTTGACTTGATAACCAACACTCTCTCCGAGCTCTTCTCCTAAAAGTTTTGCCATCTGGGTAGCAACCATACGAGCAGCTACACGTCTTGGTTCAAGCATTATGATTATCTTATCTGCAAGCCAGACTTCATCGAGCAACGAGATAGGCACAACTGTACTCTTTCCTGCCCCTGGAGGAGCTTGTAAAATAAGTCTAGAGTTAGTTTTTAGAGAGCTTTTGAGCTCTTCTAGGACTTCATGTATAGGTAGGTTTATCATATCAAGTATTATACTTTCTTTATGATACAATTCGCTCAAACAAGGACTAAGATGATACAAAAGCAAAAAATAACTTCCTACCCAAGTGGAAATAAAAAAACTGAGACTTACAGAGATGGTGATACATCTGTAACAAAACATTTTTATAATGCTAAAGATGCTTATGTGAAGGAGTTTATCTCTTTAAAAGATGGGATCACAGAGATTAAACACTATACTGAAAAAGGTGTTTTATCAAAGTTAGACCATTTTATGAACGAGAAGAGGCATGGTGAAGAGATAAAATACTTAGTTTCTAAAGCAAACCGTAGTATCAAAAGCAGTAAAATCTACGCTGATGGCAAACTACACGGTCAAAGTATAACTTATAATCAGACTGGTGATATCATCAAACATGAAGTTTTCGCCCTTGGAAAACTTGTATTAAAATATTTGCGCGAAGATAGTGAAAATAGCGATATAACAAGTGTTACAATCATTAACAAAGAGAGTGTTGAGAAGCTACCCAAAATAGAGTACGACAGACTACAAAATCATATCTAAGAAGGATGGCTTATTTGAAGTTAATACACTTTAGCGACACCCATCTTGGCTTCAACGATTTAGATATTTTAAACGCAGAAAATATCAACCAGAGAGAAGCTGATTTTTATGATGCTTTTTCTCAGGTAGTTGAGCAGATAAAAATCATCAAGCCTGATTATATCATCCACACCGGTGACCTTTTTCATAGGTCAAGTCCTTCAAATCGCGCTATTACATTTGCTCTTGAGCAGTTTAAAATTATAGATGAGTTAGAGATTCCTTTTATCCTCATAGCTGGAAACCACTCTACTCCCAGAACAAATCTAAGTAGCCCTATTTTAAAGATATTTGAAAACTTTAAAAATATTTTTG
>JAYEMB010000047.1:3170-17761 GCA_034717855.1 Campylobacterota bacterium | reverse complement strand
TAAAAGCTAAATATGAAAAAGGTAAACTTTAATCTTTAGCCTTTAAAACAACTTCGATACGCCTCACGCGTGTCGACTCTTCTTATCTACTCACTCTTTACAAACAACAACACTTTCATTAAAAAAAATTTCATTCTAATACTCTGCGTTTATTAACTTAGTATGTATTCCCATCGAGACGATAGAACAAGGAAGCACAGCTCTATGATATTCCAAGTATAAGTTGTGCCATTTGCTCTATTTCAAGTAACTCATTTTTATTTACGGCTGCGAGTTTATTCTGGATGATTCTTGTTGTGTCGATTGCTCTTATTTGATCACATAGAATATCAGACTCTTGTTCCAAAAAATCACGTTTTGATATTCTCATTCGTAATGGAAAAGCATCATCAATGAGATTTGTAGTCAAAGGTAAAACTATAACTGTTTCATGACCTATTTTGTTTAATGCATTATCCTGCAAAACAAGTATTGGTCTAGTTTTACCTGGTTCTGCTCCTTTTGATGGATATAGCTTTGCCAAATAAATACTACCTCTCTCAAACATCAGCTAGTCCATCTTCAACAGTTCCATTGAAATCATTAACTATCTCTCTATTAGCTTCTCTAACTTTTAAAGAGGCACGCATCATTTTTTCTTTAAGCCTTTTGTTTCTTACGTTCTTCTCAAATTCTGCTATAGATTGCCTTATAAGTTCACTTTTACTCAAATGCAACTCTTTAGCTAAAGATGTAACTTTTTCAAAAAATAAGTCTTCTGTTTTTAGTGTTATTGTTTTCATAACGACATCCTTACTTAATTTAGTAATACTATTTTAAGTAATAAATAGATAAATGTCAAGAGACTGTTACTAAAACAGTGCATTATCGAATTAAAAAACTGTTGTATTTCGATCCCATGCTCTTCCTAGGAGTATAGATGTGTTACTGCGTTTATGAACTTAGTATGTATTCCCATCGGGACGATGGGAACAAGAAACAAGTGAAAAAGCGAGTCTTCTACTTATCTAAAGGGTTCCCGTGATGTACTTCTGGTGCAACATCTGTCACATCCAAATTCTCTTCATCTATTCCTTCACCCTCTTCACATATTACTGCACCGTTTGCCGGACAGATAGCCTGCGTTTTTGCCATAAGAACTGGAATATAGTAGAGCGACACGAGTGTTGATGCCATACTACCAAAGATAAGGGCAATACCAAGACCACCAAAGATCGGGTCTGTTGCAAGAAGCAGTGAACCAAGTATAATAGCAACTGCTGTTAAAAGAATAGGTTTTGCACGTGTTGCAGTAGATATCGCAATCGCTCTATTTTTCTCTATTCCGCTCTCAATGAGTGACTTCGTAAAATCTATAAGAAGCAGGGAACTTCTCGCACTAATCCCCATAAGGGAGATAAAGCCTATAAGCGAAGTAGCTGTCAAGTAGAAGTGGATATCTGCAAAAACCAGCGTAATCATATCTGTTATGAAGTGCCCAATGATAACTCCAATGATAGATAAAAAACTACCCATAAGCACGATGCCACTCAAGATAAAAGATTTGTAATAGACAACCATCAACAAAAACATCAAAATAAGAGCCGAAATAAACGCACCACCCAAATCTCTAAAAGTATCTAAAGAGACCTTCATCTCTCCATCCCACCTTACTAAAACTTTTTCACCTGTTTCCTTATGTACTAAAGCGAGGTCAAACATATAGGTACTCATACCTGTAAGCCTCTCTATCTCAAAGTCAGACTCTAGCTTTGTTATCATCAGCTCTCTTGCATCCATCAGTGGATATACTTGAGAAACCAAGTCACACTCAGCAGTAACTGAGACCATGTTTCTCATATTTTTCTTAAAAATTGTAGGGTCAGCGACTGTTGGAACTATCTCAACAACCTCTTTTACTGGAATCATCACCCCTTGCTTGTTTAAGAGTTTGAGTCTTGAGAGTTTCAGAGCCAACTCACCCCTGCTTGCATGATCTAAAGTTCTTGTCTCTTTATCAAGAGATACAAATATAGGAATCTGATCTTGCTGCAGAGTCGAGTTTTTAATAGCTACAACATTCCCTTTAAACGCCATATATAAAATATTACTCACCTGCTCAACAGAGAGATTACTTGAGATAATTTTTTCAACATTTGGAATAATCTCAAACTTTTTATAGACATCATCCTGCATTACATCAATATCAACTAAACCCTCTGTCTCTTTTAAAGAGGACTCAACAATCTTAGATGTTTGACGAAGTAAAAGAGAATCTTTTCCATAAAGGTTTACCACTATAGTTGCAAAAGTAGGAGGACCTGATGGCATCTCAACAAACTTCACACTTGTTCCCTTGTAGAGCTTTTCACACTTATCTTGTACAACTGGTCTTAGACGGTGCACCATCATGTACGAAGCTTCATCTCTGCCGTGTTTATCGCTAAGGTTTATAACTATCTCCGCCTGACTTTTAAGTCTCTTAAACGCACTCCCTTTAACAAGTCCTGCATAATCAAGTGGAGCACCCTGACCTAAAAACATCTCCATATTTAAAACTTCTTCCTCACCTTTAAATACATCTGAAACGCATTCAACAACCTCTTTTGTCTGGTCTATCGTAGAGTTAGTCGCAGTATCTACATAAACCGTAAATGTATTTGCACTTTTACCTGGTAGCATCTTCGCAAGAACTATCTTTGTAGGTATCATCATAACAGCAAAAATCAGAAACCCTAAAACAATAAAACCAACTTTTCGCTGCTTAGCCTTTGAGCTCACTATGTTGTATATCGTCTCTTCCATTAGTGACTCCCTTTAGCGCGTTTAATTAACTTTTTAGCCAAATATGGAGCAAATACATAGGCTACAAATAGCGATACTGCCAGTGCAACTGGAACATTAAGCGGGATTGGGAGCATAAACTGCCCCATCATTCCCCCAACAAACGCCATCGGTATCATCGTTAACATAATCGCAATCGTTGCGATATTTGTAGATGGTCCAATCTCATCAGTAGCCTCTACAATAATCTCATCAAAGCTCTGATTCTCTGTCTCTTTCATGTGCATTCTTCTGTGAATATTCTCAATAACAATAATCGCATCATCAACAATGAGTCCCAAGGAGAGTAAAAATGCAAAGAGCGTAATCCTGTTGATGGTCTGGTCTGTCAAATAGGCTAAGAAAAGTGTAGCTGCAAGAATCATAGGAACAGCGATAGTAACTACAAGTGACTCTCTCCAGCCCAAAAATGGGATAAGAATAAGCGCAATAATCGCGATAGTTAAAACGAGGTGATGCACCAACTCATTTACAGCCTCATTTGCTCTTATCCCGTAGTTACGCGTGATGATATAACCGAGTCCATGTTCATCTAGCAGTTGAGAGTTTTCCTCTAAAGTATTCATAACCTTACCGGCTAACTCAACTGCGTTTGTTCCCTTGAGTTTTGAGACCGTCAGAGTTACCTGGTCTTGAGTATCACTCAGCGGTGAACCATCAGCCTTGTAGGATATCAATGCTTCTTGATAATTTTGAATATCATAAAAGTACTCAACCTTGGCAATATCTTTTAGATAAATGAGCGAGCCCATATATTTTGCGATAATCAGACCCCGTAAGTCATCTATAGAGTTGATTGCGTTTTTGACTCCAAAAACTATAAGTCTGTTATCTCTAGTTGGAAGATCAACTTCTGGAGCATTTTTAGCAATCGCTTGAATCGACTGAACAACCTGCCCTATTGATATATGATAAGCAGAGAGTTTATCTAAATCAAGCAGAACATTAAACTGTGGTTTTTTCGCACCCTTGAGCGTAGTCTTTGAGATGTTTTCTATTGCGTTTATATCCTGCTGCATCTCTTTTATCTGTTTATATAACACTATATGATCTATCCCTAAATCTTTTTTCTTATAAAACGCAACAGTAACGATAGGCACATCGATATCTATGTCAAAAGGTTTCACGATAGGCATCATAGTCCCACCAGGAAGCGAGTCCATGTTCTGCATAACTTTATCATAAAGCTTTAGATTTGATGACTCTCTATCTTCGCCTATCTTATACTGTATATTTAACATACCTACATTATGCATCGCTGTTGAGTAGATATCTTTGATACCCTTAATCTCGCTTATGCGTCGCTCTAAGGGTTTTAGTATCGCATTATTTATCTCATCAGGCGAAGCTCCCGGCATAGGAACGATGATAGAGCCACCACTTACTGCGATTTGAGGATCCTCTTCACGAGGCATAACCTCTAGCGATATATACCCAAGTGCCAAAATTGCAAAAGCGAGAATGGAAGTCAGTGGATTATTTAAAAAGCCTTTTGCGAGATGTCCGGCGATATTTTTTATTTCATACTCTTTTTTTTCGGCCATTTATCTAATCCCCTCATAAGTTTCAAGTGCTTTTTCTAACTGTGAGAGAATCATCTCTATATCTTCATCACTTAAATGTTTCTCTTTTATCTCAGTTGCACTCTTCATAAACTTAACACCTTTTTTACCTAAACCTAACTTTGGAATATTCTCCTGTGTCCAAGAACCTTGTTTAAGTTTTGCTGCGTTCACTACAGCATCAGTAAACTTCTGTTTATCAGTAAAAACTTCACCTTTGAGACTCAGGAGACTCTTATACTGAAAATCATCAATACCATAGTTTTGAAGAGTTCTTAAAAGATACTCATTCACACTGTATTGCCCTGCATATTTTATAAACTTCTCTGACTTATACAACTCAACACTCGTATCATCTAAAAGAAGATAAGCGACTATCTCTATATTGTAAAATTCACTACTCTTTGCTGCAGTGAGAAATGATTTAATATTCTCAAGTTCATCTCTGTTAAGTGTTGTTGAAAATTTTCTATTTATATCGTGAGAAGTATCTTCAGCGAGTGTCGCATAATAACTCACTCTACTCTCTACTTTTTTTACTTGCAGAAGATTGATTTTTGAGCTTTCATACTCATAAAAGTTTTTTTTCTCAACTAGCTCGTAGAGACCTAAAACAAGAAGCATTAGCATAAGCAAAACTAATACTTTATATACGGTTTCAACTACTTTCATTTAAACTCCTCAGTGCTCTCTTTTATTACTTCATTTTATATTATAAAGTATAAAAAGAGTGCACAATCTATTTGTTATTCAAATATAACTTTCTTTATTTACCATATTACACATTTGTGAGAGAAATAATAAAATATAATATCATTATCACCTCGTTATATTAAATAAACTGATATCCTTATAGGTGAGAGACGAATAGTCAAAGGGGTATATATGAAAAAATTGTTCTTGATTTCTACTTTAGCGGTTTTGTGTTCTTTAACACTAAACGCAAAGAACATAGACGCAAATATGATTATAAAAAAAGATGGTATAGCTTATGAGAAAGCCTCAGAAGCTCCTTTTACGGGAAATGCTTATACTTTTTTTACAAATGGGAAAACACAAAAAGTCGTTCCATACTATCAGGGTGAAATAGATGGAAGACTAACTCAGTGGCGTGAAAACGGCACGATACAGACTATCGCCTACTTTAGAAAAGGGAAACAAGACGGTGAGTACATAGGGAGTTTTTCAAATGGGAAAAAATCAACTGTAGCTTACTATAGAGAGGGAAAACAAGAGGGCGAAGTTACTACTTGGTACTCTAATGGAAGAAAAAAGAGTTCTGCTTACTACAAAAATAATCTTCAAGATGGTGAAGAGACTATCTGGTATGACAATGGTAAAAAGAGAGTTACAGGTCTCTATAAAAATGGTAAAAGAGTTGGCATACATAAACAGTGGTTTAAAAATGGTCAAATCACATTCAGTGGTTTTTTTAACGATGGAAAACTTATAGGAACTCCACAACAATGGAACGAGGACGGGAGTGAGGTTACACCTAAGTAAACGCAAGATTTATTCTGCGTTATTACTTAAGCAGTATAATTACATAAATTTATACTAGGACTCACTATGCAAGCTACTAAAAGCCATGCTAAATGCTCGGCGAACTTTATTGTAATCTCAACAATTCCAATACTTTTTTTTGTATCTATGATTTTAGGCTACATCGGCATCATTCCTCTTAATGTGCCTATCCATGCATTGGCAGTTATCGGCTTCATACTCTTTATATTTTTACTTTTCATAAAACATAATGCTAACTACTCCATCTGTAAAATGCGTTTATCTTATGGGCAACTCAAAGAGGATTTAGATGCTAAACTATCCTCTAGCACTTTAACTATCAACGGACAGACAAAATCTCTTTTGGATATAGATGCATTTTTAAATAGATACTATAGCGATATGAGAAACGATAATTTTGTATCAGTTGCATCATCTATCTTTCCAATGCTCGGAATCTTAGGTACATTTGTGGCAATAGCCATATCAATGCCTGACTTTTCTGTAACAGATACAGAGGCACTTGACAATGAAATTTCCGTTCTATTAAGCGGTGTCGGCTCTGCGTTTTTTGCTTCTATTTACGGTATTCTTCTCTCATTGATTTGGACATACTTCGAAAAAAGTGGAATGAGTAAGGTTGAACGCTACTTCTCAACAATAAAGGCAAATTTTGAAGATGAGCTGTGGTCTAAAGAGGAACTTCTCATATATAAATACACTCAGTATGATATGAAAGACAACAACTTTATCTCTGCTCTTCAAGATACATTTAACCTTGATTTTATACAGAGAATAAATAGAGAACATCTTGCAAGCTTCGACTCTGTGATGCAGACTGCAAACAAAAACTTTACAGATATTTCACAAAACCTACAGCTTGTCTCAACAGAGCTTCAATCTACTCTAGCAGAGATGAACAATGGTCAAAGTGCCCTGAGTGCACAAAACCATATAGACAAATCTCTCGTTGATTTTACTGTAGCGACAAAATCATTTGAAAAGAGTAGCAAACTCTATAGTGCACAACTCAACAACTCTCTTAACAGAACTTTTGAAAAGATAGATAGTGAGGTAGGCGATATTGTTATAAAACTTGCAGATTTTGCAACGCATGTCTCTCTTGAGAGTCGAGAAGTGCAAGATAGTATCTCTAAGTATCACCATACAATAGCAAGCCAGATTAAAGATTGATAGATGTTTTTTAAAAACAAAAAGAGCGAAGAGACAAACTTCTGGCTATCCTATGCTGATCTTATGGCTGGACTACTCTTTGTTTTCATCCTCTTAATCGGTGCTATTGTTGTAAAGTCTATAGTTTTAAAAAACAATCTTGAATCTAAAGAGAGTTCACTAGAGAACTCTTTGGAGATGCTTCTTCTACGCGACTCCGAAGTTATCAAGCTTAAAAAACTTCTAGCAGAACGTATGAAAGAGTTAAACAAAAGTCAAGAAGAACTCCTCATAACAAAAGACTCTCTTAATCTAAAAACTGAGGAGATAGTTAATCTCAATAATATTCTTCTATCTAGAAATATGACAATAGATGACTTTAATGATAAAGTAATCATCATGCAAAACCTACTGAGTGAAAACAATACTAGCATTGAGGCAATGAACAGAACAATTCAAGACTATGAGAATAAAGTTCTTATACTCTCTAATAATCTAAGCAGTAAAAACACCACTTTGAAACTCAAAGATAAAGAGCTTTTGGAGCTACTTCGTGCCCTTGATAACAGAAAGACAAAGTATGATTCACTTGTAGCTAAACTTCAAGCACAAAAAGCCCAGATAAAATCACTAACCGGTATAAAACTCAAAGTCATTGCTGAGCTTAAACGCTCACTTGGCAAACATGTAGAGATAGACACCCAAAGCGGTTCACTGCGTTTATCATCAAATATTCTCTTTGACAGAGGTAGTGCAGAGCTAAAACCAAGTGCAAAAAAAGAGCTCAAAAAAGTTTTCATAAACTATATCGGTGCACTTACTTCAAGTAGAAATATAAAGAGTCAACTAGATAGAATCGTAATCGAGGGGCATACAGATAGTGATGGAAGCTATCTCTACAATCTAAACCTTTCGCAAAAAAGAGCCTATGCTGTTATGAACTATCTTTTAACTCTCGAGTTTACTAAAAAGAACAATATAAAGCCCCTACTTGTTGCGAGTGGTCGCTCTTATCTTGACAATATACGCTTGAGTAATGGAGCAGAGGATAAAGATGCATCAAGACGTATAGAGATAAAGTTTAGACTTAAAAATGATGATGCGATGCATGAGATAGAGAGAATACTTGATTATGAATAATTTTGATGCCAAACACATTAGATTATCAGCTAAGTATCTTCAAGAGAGTTTAGATTCTCTTGAGTCAAAAGCGAAAAAAGTTTATATAATAGAGAAGAAAAAAGAGTCGAAACTCAACAGGTTTATAAACACTATATTTAAGTCTTAACTATCTAAGTTCAAAAATATAGCCCTTCTCTATCTCGCTCATTTTATACCTATAGTACCCATCAAGTTCAATCACGACTCTATAGTAACCCTTATGATTTCCGATTCGAATCTTAGTAAAAAGAGAGTTTTTAGGTATCTCTTTTACAAAAGACTTTATATCTGTCTCTCTCTTAAAATCACAAACAATTCTATGGGGTTTTACAAGTAAGAAATCTCTAAGTACCTTATCTTCTGTTATAACTTTGAGTTTTTTTCCACTACTGTAAAATGAGATGAACTTTATAGAGGCTATTTTTTTATATGAGCTTTTTTTCTTCTTCACTTTTTGAGTTTTATCAACTCTCTGTACTTTTCTCTCATCACTACCATAACTCTGTGATACAAAAATTGGTAGATGCCAATCAATCGTATTTTCTAACTCAATACTCTGCGTATGTTTTGAACCATCTAAACTTTTATACTCTACAGTCACTCTCTCTATAACTCTTGCAGTTGAGGGGAGAGTTAAAGTGGCTCTTTTTAGAGGGGAGAGTTCTGTGTTTATATTTGATGTTAGAGGTATATCTTTTTCTCCTGTTGATGGAAAAAATGGATTTTCGCGTGCACTTAAAGATGTCATTAGAAACAGTATCAAAACAGTAGTTTTTAGCAAGAGTACCCCTAAACTTATTTGTATATATTATATCAGATTTATTGAGCAGAAATCTCTTTGAGTTCAAAATACTCACGCTGAAGCTCAGCATTTTCATCTTTTAATCTATAGATTTCAGTTTGAAGGTAGTTTTCATAATCTTGAAGCCCAAAAAGAACCTCAAGTGAGTTCGTGCCATAAAGAAGGACACCTAAGTAAATGCCAAGAGCAGTTACCACACCAAATAGAGCAAAGAACTTTCCTAAAGATAGACCTAAATACTCCTGAGTAATACTCTGAGTATTGTCTATATCTTCAAAGAGTTCTTCATTTTGCATCTATAACTCTTAGTTAAAAAGAGCTGAACCTAAATACTCGCCATATACAACCTCATTTTCTATCTCTAAAAGACGGTTGTACTTAGCAGTTCTCTCACCACGAGCAGTAGAACCAGTTTTAATCTGACCACAGTTAAGTGCTACAGCGAAATCAGCGATAAACGCATCTTCGCTCTCACCTGAGCGGTGACTCATTACACATGTATAACCATTTCTCTGAGCTAAACGCACAGTTAACATAGTCTCAGAAACTGAACCGATTTGGTTTGGTTTAATAAGAATAGAGTTAGCGATACCTTCATTGATACCTCTAGCTAAAATGTTTGCGTTTGTAACAAAAAGGTCATCTCCAACGATTTGAACTCTATCACCAAGTTTTTCAGTCATAAGTTTGAAACCATCCCAATCATCTTCATTTAGACCATCTTCAATTGAAACGATAGGGTATTTAGCACAAAGGTCAACATAGTAGTCAACTAATTCTGCAGAAGTGATTGTACGGTTTTCAGACTCTAATCTATAACCGCCACCCTCAGCAAGGATTTCAGAAGCAGCTACATCTAAAGCGATACCAATCTGCTCACCTGGTTTATATCCAGCTTTCTCGATTGCTTCCATGATTACTTGAATAGGCTCTTCATTTGAAGACAAGTCAGGTGCGAAACCACCCTCATCACCTAATGCAGTATTATGATTCTTAGCTTTTAAAATAGCTTTTAAGTTGTGATAAACTTCAGCAGATGCACGTAATCCTTCTGCAAAGTCTTCAAAACCTACAGGAACAATCATATACTCTTGAAAATCAACAGAGTTATCAGCGTGTGAACCACCATTGATGATGTTTAACATTGGAGTAGGAATTGTCATTGCGTTTGCCCCACCAAGGTAGCGATAAAGTGGCATACCTAAAGATGTAGCAGCTGCACGAGCAACAGCCATAGAAACACCTAGTACTGCGTTTGCACCTAGATTTCCGTAGTTCTCTGTGCCGTCAATCTCTTTCATTGTAGCATCGATTACAGCTTGGTTAAAAGGTGACTGACCGATAAGGGCATCTGAGATTTCATTGTTTACATGACCAACAGCTTTTAAAACGCCCTTACCCATATAACGCTCATCGCCATCACGAAGCTCTAGTGCTTCACGCTTACCAGTACTTGCACCTGAAGGTACGATAGCACTCTCAACTGTTCCGTCACTTAACTCTACTGTCGCTTTAACCGTAGGGTTTCCACGAGAATCCATTACTTCAATTGCACTTACACTATCTATAAACATTTATTTGCCTTTATTTTACAAAATTATTGTCGCGATTATAGCAAACTGTTACTAAATATTATATTATGCGTCTGTGTCTGCTATCTCAGCCGTATCCATAACCATAACACTGCTCATTCCCATAGCCACTTTAATTTTTTCTTCTATCTCTGCAGCTAATTCAGGTTCATCTTTAAACTTCTGTTTTACATTTTCACGACCCTGTCCAAGTTTCGTCTCTTCATATGCAAACCAAGCACCAGCTTTATCGACGATATCAAGCTTTACACCATAATCAACTAGCTCACCCTCTTTAGAGATTCCCTCTCCAAACATAATGTCAAATTCTGCTTGACGAAACGGAGGTGCCACTTTATTTTTAATTACTTTAGCTTTCACACGGTTACCTATCTGAGACTCACCCTGTTTCAGTGAAGCAATTCTACGAACATCGATACGAACAGAAGAGTAAAACTTAAGTGCATTACCACCAGTTGTTGTCTCAGGAGAGCCGTAACCCATCATTCCTATCTTCATACGGATTTGATTGATGAAGATTACAGTACAGTTCATTTTAGAAAGTACACCCGTAAGTTTTCTAAGTGCTTTTGACATTAAACGCGCTTGAACACCAACCTGCTGATCTGTCATCTCACCCTCTAACTCTACCTTTGGAGTAAGTGCTGCAACTGAATCTATAACGATGAGATCTACCGCCCCACTTCTTGCTATAGTCTCAACAATATCAAGAGCTTGCTCACCATAATCTGGTTGAGATACTAAAAGGTTTTCAACATCAACACCAAGATTTTTCGCATACACAACATCAAGTGCATGCTCAGCATCTATAAAGGCACAAACTCCACCATCTTTTTGGCACTCAGCAGTTATCTGAAGTGCTAAAGTTGTTTTACCAGAACTTTCAGGTCCATAAATCTCAACAACACGACCCTGAGGAACTCCACCTATACCTAGTGCTAAGTCTAATCCTAATGAACCAGTACTAATTGATTTTATTGGTTCAATATCTTTGTCGCCTAGTCTCATTAAAGCACCTTTTCCAAATGCTTTATCAATCTGTTTCATTGCTAAGTCTAATGATTTTTGTTTGTTTGCGTCCATCTTTGGCTCACTTTATTTTAAATTATGGAGGTATTGTAAGTTATTTTAAGCATCTTCACAAAAATTATGTCATATTGTCATATTTTTTGTAATCTTATATTTTATAGATGGATTTTATCCCTTTTTAGCTAAAATCTACTTTATGAAAAAAACACTTATAGCCCACTCCCCTGACGCCGACGATATATTTATGTACTACGCCATTAAATTTGGTTGGGTAGATATGAAAGATACTCACTTTGACAATATAGCAAAAGATATTCAAACACTCAACGAAGACGCACTCAATGGTGTTTATGACATAGTTGCTATTAGTTTTGCACTCTATCCTCACATCAAAGAGGCTTATGCACCTCTTCGTACAGCTGTAAGTTTTGGAGAGGGTTATGGACCAAAAGTCATCAAGAAAAAAGGTGTTAAACTCAAACGCAACTTCAAAGTAGCACTCAGCGGTGAGCACACTACAAACGCAATGCTCTTTCGCATAGCTTACCCTGATGCACGCATCACATATATGAACTTTTTGGAAATCGAACAAGCTGTTTTAGACGGTGTGATTCACGCTGGTGTTTTAATCCATGAATCAATACTCACTTACGCAGATGAACTTGAAGTTGAGCGTGAGATGTGGGATATCTGGCAAGAGCTAGCAGGAGATAAACTTCCACTACCTCTTGGTGGAATGGCAATTCGTCGTTCACTTCCACTAAACCGTGCTATTGATTATGAAGCGACTCTGACTAAGGCTGTTCAAGTTGCGCGTGACCACAAAGATAGACTCTCAAAAATGTTAATCGAGAGAGATCTGGTAAGAATTGACGCAGAGACCCTTGAGAAATACTTAGAACTCTACGCCAACGATGAGTCAATCACTCTGAGTGAGCTTCAATATGAGGCTATTAACAAACTCTTTGAGATTGGCTACAAACACGGTTTTTATGATACACTTGTGAATATAAAAGATTTCACTATACCTACAGAATATACAGAACTTAGGAACTCATAAGACTATGGAAGCGAAACTAATAGCACTTGGCGTTGAAACATTTAAAATGGCTCTTCTCTTAGCCCTGCCTGGTCTATTGACTGGAATGTTTTTAGGTCTTGCTGTTAGTATTTTTCAAGCAACTACTCAAATCAATGAGATGACGCTATCTTTCATTCCAAAAATTCTTGGCGTTGTTATCGTTATCGTACTCACTATGCCTTGGATGCTTAACTCCATGACTGACTTCTCTACAAATATTTTCAACATGATTCCAGAATTCATCGAATAATGAACTACAAAGAGATAAACTTTTCAAAATACTCCTCGTTTAAAATAGGTCAAACAGCTCAAGTACGTCTCTTAGAAGATGACTTCTCAAGTCTTGATAATTACTACCTTATCGGTTCATGTAACAACACACTTGTTGGAACAAACCCTCCCCCGCTAATGATGTTAAGTAAAAAATATGACTATATCAAAATAGAAGATGGTATTTTGAAAATAGGTGGAGCTACTCCATCGGGTAAAATCGCTTCATTTTGCAAAAAGAACAATATTTCAGGCTTTGAGTTTGTATCTCATCTTCCGGGAAAACTCGGCGGGCTTGTCTATATGAATGCAGGTTTGAAAGAGTATGAGATTTTTAATAAACTTCTTCATATCACTACTCCCTTAGGAGTTAAACAAAAAACGGAGATAAGTTTCGGGTACAGATTTACAAATATAAAAGAGCCTATTTTAGAAGCTGCGTTTGAGCTCTCTTATGGTTTTGATGAGACAAAAGTAGAGATGTTTAAGAAGATGCGCTCAAACCAACCCTCAACTCCAAGTGCCGGAAGCTGTTTTAAAAACCCCGAGGGTGATTATGCAGGTCGGCTGATAGAAGCTGTTGGGCTCAAAGGAGTACTTAAGGGGAGCATGTGCTTTAGTCAAGAGCATGCAAACTTCCTTGTAAACCACGGTAATGGCAATTTTGATGATGCTATTTTTTTAATAAAAGAGGCGCAAAAAAGAGTTTTTAAAGAGTTTTGTATTTGGCTTGAGTGTGAGATAATTGTTTTGGACGAGAGATATATGGGTGGAGATTCTCCACTCATATATAATAAAAAAAGAGCCTAGAAACGCACCATAGCACCTAGGTAAACACCTGAATACTCTAAGTCCATTTTTGTATCTGTATCGTCCACATCAAACTTTTGAATTCTGTATCCAAGCTCTATAGCTGGCTGTACAACAGGGATAAAGTCTAAAGTATAATCAACTTTCGCACGAATGTCATAAACAGTTGAATCTCCATCTGTGATAAACTTCACATCTGCTTCAAGACCTATGTTTGTAGCAGGAATTTCAGCTCTTGTTCTTACATAAAGAAGAGGTATAACTGTTGTCTCTGAAGATGAGTAACTGTTTACGTCCCCAGCAATTGGTAACGGAGTCAACTCAGTAACTTTTGCATCATTTTGAATTATTTTTAAATCAAGACCTAAATCTAGTGTTGCCCAGCCAGTATTATCTAAAATATTATAGTAAGGAATGATATCAAACTGCGTCATATCTATTGTAGTTGGTGCATTTACAGCTTCTAAACCATCGACTGTACCCGTTGTGTGTCCTTCGTCTGCAATGGTAACATACTCTAATCTAATGTTTGGAACAATAGGTATCGGATGTTTTATAAGCATCCACAGATACATCTCGCTCGAATCTTTCTCAGAACTTGTGTATGTTCCATCAAGACTTAATACACCATCAGAATCACTAGTTGTTCCACCGCCGGTAGGAGTTTGCATCCAGCTACCTAAACCCGCTTCTACTCTTGCTAAATCCGCATTTGCAGCTGTAGCTAACATAGCTCCCACTGCCAAAGTCGTTAAAATCTTTTTCATATTATAAACCCCTATTTG
>JAYEMB010000047.1:1633-3070 GCA_034717855.1 Campylobacterota bacterium | reverse complement strand
TAGGAGTTTGCATCCAGCTACCTAAACCCGCTTCTACTCTTGCTAAATCCGCATTTGCAGCTGTAGCTAACATAGCTCCCACTGCCAAAGTCGTTAAAATCTTTTTCATATTATAAACCCCTATTTGAAATATTTGTAATTATATCAGAGTAAAATAGGTTATTTCTTAAAGAGTTAGTTAGTTTTTTGTGTAGATGTTTTGATTTTACAAATGTCTAGGGTCATCACCCCAGACACTCTTAAGGGAGAAATAAAATGAGACAAAAGTTCATTTTATTTTGTGCCACCATAGGCGGCAGAAATTAAGCCGGACACCTTAATTTCAATCAACTACTAAAGGAGAAAAATAGTAATTGACTTTGAAAAATTTATCGGAATGAGATTGCTTAACTGCAGGACTCGGCATTTAGTGCCTCGCTGCATGCTAATTTACTTAGCTAACTGCAGCGATTGCAGCGTCGTAGTTAGGCTCTTCAGTAATCTCAGGAACGATCTCTTTGTAAGTTACAACACCCTCTTCATTTACTGCAAAAATTGCTCTACAAGTAACACCAGCTAGCACTGAACCACCAAGTAGTACACCATAAGCGTTAGCAAAGTCTTTGTTTCTAAAGTCAGAAGCAACAGTTAGGTTACTGATACCTTCAACTGAACAAAAACGACTAGAAGCAAATGGTAAGTCAAGAGAAACGATAGTTACATCTGTGTTCTCAACTGATGTAGCTCTAGCATTGAAACTACGAGTCTCAGTAGCACATACACCTGTATCTAAAGAAGGAACAACAATAATAAGTTGTTTCTTACCATTAGCTCCACCAACTACTACATCACCTAAACCATCTGAATTTACAACTGTAACTGCTGGTGCTTTGTCTCCAACATTTACTTCATTTCCTATTAACTCTACGTCTGTACCTTTGAACTTTGTAGTTGCCATATTGGCTCCTTAACTTTTTTAATTTTTACGCAGCCTGCGTTTTATTTATGAAAGTATATTTAAATCGGATAATTTTTGTCTTAATTAGCTCAAAGGCTCTTTAGACTAAGTTTCTGTTAAGATTATAGTTGACTTTTTGGAGCTATGTCTAACTCCTCAAGTGAGGTAAACATCTCTGCTTTATACATCTCTACTGCAACTCTACCTATCATTGCAGCATTATCAGAGCAGTATTTTAGTTCACTCAGAAGTAGCTCAGCCTTGTGAGGTTTTAGAAGCTCTTCTATCTGAGAACGCAGGTACAAGTTAGCACTCGCACCACCCACTATTGCAAATGTTTTTGGAGGATTTGTTTTAAAGTACTTCTTTAACTTCATCGTCAAGTGCTTCGTAGCGATATGCTCAAAAGAAGCTGCTATATCCCTATACTGCGTTTCATCACCATCGGCTTTTTCAACTGCAAGTCTCACTGCGTTTTTAAGACCAGAGTAACTAAAGGC
>JAYEMB010000047.1:0-1533 GCA_034717855.1 Campylobacterota bacterium | reverse complement strand
AACACTCTTTGGCACTGCAGTAAACCTATCAAACGCAGTGATAATAGTTTTACTAATATCCATAAAACCTATCTCTTTATCTATAAACATCTCTATTGCTGCTTCATTTGCTGCGTTTACAACTACTCCACGAGCTGGATTTTTAAGAAGTTCCTCTTTTATCTCCCAAACTGGATACCTCTCAGTTGTGATTTCGCGAAACTCTAAAGAGCCAACTTTGAGTAAATCAACATGTTTTAAAATATTTTCATTCATCTTCTGGTCTAATGCGTAGGAAATTGGGAGTTGCATATTTGCATGAGCAAAGTGCGCAGTAGTTGAGCCATCCTTAAAGTCTATAAGCGCATGAATGAGTGACTGCGTTTCGATGATGGCATCATACTCACCCTCACCAAAAAGCCATCTGGCTTCGAGAAGTTCAAACATCTTGTTTACCATAGTCGCAGAGTCTATCGTAATCTTTTGCCCCATTGACCAGTTTGGATGCTTCTGTGTATCTGCTAATGTTGCGTTTTTAAGTCTGTTTATATCCCAGTCACGAAAGGCACCACCACTAGCAGTTATTATCATCTTTGAGACTGGTCTATCTTGCATTAGATACCAAAGACCAAAGTGTTCACTATCGATAGGTTGGATTTTAGAGCTATCTATAAAAGCTCCGCAAGCGACAAGTGACTCTTTATTTGCAAGAGCTACTTTTTTACCGCACTCTATCGCTTTGAGAGTTGGACGAAGTCCTAAGAAACCAACAAGAGCGTTTACAACTAACTCGCTTGCAGACTCCTCAATTACTTTGAGAATTGACTCTTGACCTGCGTAAACGCAGCTATGATTTACTTTTGAGATATCTTGCGGATTTGAAACTACTACGACTTTAGGGTTATGCTCTTTTATCTGTTCGTTTAGAAGCTTTATATTACTTCCGCAGACTAAAACCTCAACAGCGATGTCAAATCTCTTAGCTACGATAAGAGTATTTACTCCTATTGAACCGGTAGAGCCAAGAAGTATCATAGATTTTGACAACTATACAAGTCCACGAAGTAAAACTAGCATCACAATTCCGCCAAACAGATAACCATCTATTCTATCTAAAACACCGCCATGACCTGGAAGTAAGTCACCACTATCTTTCACATCAGCTGCACGTTTGAGTGAAGACTCAAATAGATCACCAAAGATAGAACTCACAGCAACCATAAAAGATATGATAAACGCAACACCTAGGTCAACTATAGGAAGTCCAAAGAACATACCGCCAACAGTTGCAACAGCTATTCCACCAACTACACCTTCCATAGTTTTGTTTGGACTTGTCTCACTAAACTGCGTTTTACCGATACTTTTACCCACTGCATAAGCACCGATGTCAGTCAGTGCCACTACAGCTAACAACCAAAGCAGAGATATTACTCCGTACTCTTGGTACATTGTAAAGATAAAAAGCATACCCGCAGTTGGATAGATAAAAGGAAAAAAGTCTTTCCACTCTATCTCTTTGTTAAACGCAACTGCACTTGCATAGACAACACC
>JAYEMB010000046.1:0-4793 GCA_034717855.1 Campylobacterota bacterium | reverse complement strand
AGTTCTCCAAAACCTGTATCAACACCAACTAAAACAGAGTTACCACGAGCTTTCATCTCTTTGATGTACTCCATCGTGTCGTAGGTCATTTTAGGTGAGTCTTTGAAGTCACTTGTCTGATTATCTTGTGTTATCTCGTAAAGTTTTTTCTCTACGATGTCAACTACTTCAGCAGATGGAAGTTCCTCTTCAACTGTTACTCTTTTTATCTCTGTTGTAAGCGTTAAGAGATGGCGTTTTAGAGACTTGTCTTTTATCTCATTTACATAAGCAGTTGTATTTGAGATTGGATTTGCTGAGAGTATTTCGAGTAAAACTTGCTCATCAAACTTTTTGATTTTGATGAGTTCTTTTTTTATAAACTCTTCATCTATAGGTTGGTCTTTTTGTAAAAGTAAGAGCATTGAAGCAAAGATATCTTGATGTGCTGGAAGGTAAAAATCATCTTTTTTTAAAGCAACACTCAAGTCATCAAACTGGCTTGGTTCAAAGACTATTGAGCTGAGAATACTTCTCTCAAAGGCTAAGTTGTAAAGATTGTCCTGCATTAAGAGTTCTCAGCCATTTTTTCAACTTCATTTACAAATCTATCAACTAGTTCTGCTTCATCAAGGTTTGCAACAACATCACCTTTTACCATAACAAGACCTTTACCTTTTCCGTAGGCTATGGCAACATCAGCGTGAGCTGCCTCACCTATTGCGTTTACTACACAACCCATTACTGAGACATTGAGTGGCGTTTTGATGTGAGCTGTGCGTTTTTCTATCTCTGCAACAGCTGTTACTAAGTCAGCTTCAATTCTTCCACATGTTGGACAAGAGATGATGTTAAGCCCATCAGGCATGGCTCCGCTATCTTTTAAAATTGCACGAGCTACGTTTATCTCCTCTTCAAGTTCCCCTGTAATGCTCACACGCATTGTATCACCGATACCATCAAGTAGAAGTGCACCAAGACCGATAGAGCTCTTTACTGTTGCATGAAAAAGTGTTCCAGCTTCTGTTACTCCAAGGTGAAAAGGGTAGTGATTTTTTGGACGAAGCATTCTGTAGGCATCTACAGTTCTTTGAACATCTGAAGCTTTGAGAGAGATTTTAATATCATCAAAGCCTAAGTCTTCAAGGAATTTAATGTTGTACTCAGCAGAAGCAACCATTCCCTCGGCAGTTTGACCATACTTGTTTTCAAACTCTTTTTCCAAGCTTCCTGCGTTTACACCGATACGAACAGGGATATTTCTCTCCTGACACGCTTTTACTATCTCTTTTATACGAGATTTTTCACCAATATTTCCAGGATTAAAACGGATACAATCAACAGACTCAGCTGCTACAAGAGCGAGTTTATAGTTGAAGTGAATATCTGCAACCAAAGGAAGATCTATCTGCTCCTTAATAGATTTAAGTGCAAGTGCATCTTCCATATCAGGAACTGCAACACGAGCGATATCACAACCTGCAAAGTGAAGTCTTTTTATCTGCTCAACAGTTGCAGCTACATCGTGAGTGTTTGAGTAGGTCATCGATTGTGTACTAATAGGTGCATCACCACCAACTGCTACATTTCCGACATATATTTTTTTTGTTGGGACTCTTTTTATCATAAAGAGATTTTAGCTTTTTTGTTATAAGAGAGGGCTGAGGTTTTGATGAGATATAACTGTCACCCTAAACTTGGTTTAGGGTCTAGTTGTTAGTAAGCGTAGGTTAGATTCCAGGTCAAGCCTGGAATGACAGAATTGGTAAGTTTATTAGAATTTAAAGTCTAAGTTTGTGTAGAAGTAACGACCTGGTTCGTTCATTAGCATAGTATCTGTACCGGCACTTAAAAGGATTAAATCAGCACTTGTATTACTTAGGGCATATGTTTCATCAAGTATATTGTTTAAACCAACAGTAAGATTGATGTTTTTGTTAAATGCATGTTTTGCTTTTAAGTTAACAACAGTCCAAGCGTCTAACTCTTGCTCACCATTATCACTATCTATATCTGTCCAATCATCACTAGCTTGAACCTCAAGAGTAGCGATAGAGTTGTTCATGTACTCATAGTTTAGAGCAATATTTCCTCTAAGTGGTGCGATGTCAGCAAGATCAGTATCTGTTTGGTTATCCAAAGCTTCATCTTTTTCACCAACTTTATATGATGCTCCCATATCGATTGTAATATCATCTGTTGCATAAACTGAAGCACTCAGCTCTGCACCATAGATAGTTGCATCTACATTTTGGAATTGATTATCTGTTTTGTTGTAGTAGATATAGTCTTGTAACATAGAGTAGAAAGCTTTGATTTTAAACTCAAATGTATCACTGTTTAGCTCATATCCTAAATCAATCTCTTGGTTTGTTGTCTGATCTAAGTTCTCATTACCTGCTTGAGGAGCATTTAAATATAACTCTCTAGCATCTGGAACACGAGAAGCTTGACCAAAACCTAAAAAGATTCTATTTGCCTTGTCTAGGTTGTATGAAGTTAATATATTTGCACTAAATGCTGTGTAGTCATTTTCTTGTTTTGTAACATCATCAGGTTTGATCTCTGTAGAGTCATATCTAGCACCTAAGTCTATATTTAAGTCACCAAAACTTTTTTGTAGTTTTGCAAACACTGCTGCGTTTGTTGTCTCTGTGTGAGTTAAACTTACTCCAGGTGTTCCCATAATAGCACCACTTGCAGTATTAGTCATATACTTTTTACCTTCCCAAGTTCTTTTACTTCCATCAAGACCAAGTAAAAGTTTGTGTCCAGCTAAATCTAAATCATTTTTAAATTTTACGCCTTCCATAGTCGTGTTAAGGTGATTTGTTGAGTATGCAGTCGCACCTGCGTTTCTATATTTTGTATCCATTGGATGGTCAACAGTAGAGCGATAGTACTGTAAGTTTGCGTTTGAGTATATGTCACTGATGTTATCAATATTATACTCTACGCTATAGATATGAGAGTCATCATAAGCAGCATCCATCTTTGAATTTCCATAAAGAACATCGTCACTTTTATTCATTGTGTAGCTCAAACGCAGCTCTTGGTCCTCAAGAGTAGTTACAAATGCTTTAGCCATAACACTCTGTTTTTTATAGGCGTCCATATCTTCATATTTTGGTTGAAACTTAGTAGCTGCTGCTCCAGATGCATCTGCTGCGATAGCCACTTGTTCTGCGATAGTATTTCCATCACCATCTTTATACTGTCCACTTGACTCACCAGTAGCACTGATTAAAACGCGAACTACATCATTTCCACCACTAGCAGAAGCACCTATCTTTTGATAACCCCAAGCACCAATACCTAGGTTGAGTTCACCTTGAAAAGCTTGTGTAGGCTGTTTAGTTGTAACTTTGATACCACCACTTAGTGTTCCAAAGTTTTCTACATCATAAGGACCTTCGATAACTTCAATTTCAGCGATTTGTGATGCTAAAATATGTGATGTTGGCGGGTCCATTCTGTTTACACATGCACCACAAACTTTAGTTCCATCAACAGCTACAGAGATATTGTCGCGTTTTTGACCACGGATATAGATATCGTTAGCGATACCGCTACGACGGCTCATATCGATACTTGGTACTTCTGCACTTAGTGTTTGTGCTAAATCTACTGATGTTTGAGCTTTCTGGGCAACTTCTGTAATTACAGTTGACTCTACACCGATAGTGTCAAGTTGAACTTCTGCAGCATAAAGAGATGCAACAGCGATTAAAGATAGGGGGATTATTTTTTTCATATAACTTACCTTAATTTAAAATATTAAGTTATAGTATTAAAAGAGTGTTACATTTTTGTTAATCTATATCAATGATTTATAAATAATCTGTTAAAATTCGATTATGAGTAAAATTGAAAAAATAAAAAAAATGGTTTTAATAGCGATAGGTTTTGGTATGGCGACATACCTTATAATGAGTGGTATGGCGATGCTAGACCAAGAGGCTAACACCACTAGCGAAGTTCATGGTGACACAGTGAAGTGAGCCGTGTTGACGGATTAAAACAGAGCAGTCAACTTCCACAATCTCTCTCTGAGTAAATGTATCCTTGAAAATTTTAAGTGCTACTTCATCCTGCTTGACCCCATAAGTCGGCACTAAAACAGCCCCATTGACAAACAAAAAGTTAGCATAAGTTGCGGGTAGCCTCTCCTCTTCATAGCAGATGGCATCACTCATCGGCAGAGGGATGAGTTTGAAGTTATGCTTATCTGCCATCTCTTGAAGTTCTCTCTCCATTAAACGCAGTTCATCGAAGTGTTCATCACTCTCATCTTTACACTTCACATACATGATAGTTGAGGTGTCTATAAATCTTGCGAGTGTGTCTATATGAGAGTCTGTATCGTCCCCTGCGAGATAGCCGTGTTCGAGGTATAAAACCTTTGTTGCACCAAAGTATGCGTTTAGTTTTTGTGTGACTTGTTCCGCGTTTAGTACTGCGTTTCTGTTTTTATTTAGCATGCAAGCTGAGGTTGTGAGAATAGTATCAACTCCATTACTCTCAACTGCTCCACCTTCAAGTACAAAATCTACAGTTCGCATCTTTTTTGAGTAGTATTTTTGTAACTCTGCATTCATGGCATTATCTTGTGAAGCTTCAAACTTTAAGCCCCAAGCATTGAAAGTGAAGTTGAGAAGTTCTGTTTGTGAGCCCTCTCCAACAGACAAGGTAGAGCAGTCCCTAGCCCAAGTATCATCAGTTTCATACTTAACAAAATAGAGGTTTTTATGCTCTCTAAAATGTTTCTTAACTGCGTTTATATCGTAGCAGACAACTAAACACTTTTGAAACTT
>JAYEMB010000045.1:0-4816 GCA_034717855.1 Campylobacterota bacterium | reverse complement strand
CTGTTCTACTTTAAACCTTCCACTGTCCTATCCATATCTATATGCTTCTCGATATGAGTTGCAAACTCTGCTATCGATTTGGCTTTGTACTCTTTAAAGTTAAAGCCGACATATTTAGAGTTGATTTGTGAGAAGATATGATATCTCAGGATATCATTATCAAAAAGTCCATGGATAAAAGTTCCGTAGAGCTTAGCGTTTTGTTTGGCTCTTTTCTTCGCAGTTCCATTGTGGATTTCGTAGCCATTGACCATGATACCAAAGAGATTATAGGAGCCTTTTTTAACTATTTTTTTCTTTTTGAAAATTACATCACCTTTAAATCTACCAAAACCTCTGAGCTCTTTTTCATCAGACTCTACGCCCTTTTCATCAAGAAGTCTCTCAAACATCATCTCATAACCACCGCAGATGGCTACTATGTTTCTCTCTTTATCTTTTAGTATCTCTTCAAATCCACGCTGACGTAACCACCCTAAATCATCCACAACACGTTTACTGCCAGGAACTACAACCATGTCACAGTTTTTTGCGTCACCTGCGTTTGAGATAAAAGAGAGTTCTATTTCACTATCGGCAACAAGAGGTTCAAAGTCTGTAAAGTTGCTAATGTGCGGAAGTTTTATAACACCAACTTTTATAACTGCGTTTGATGTATCTTGAACATAGTTCATAATCGACTCGCTATCCTCAAAGCCGAGATTAAAGGGGCGAAAAGGAACAACACCCAAAACAGGTATCTTAAACTCTTTTTCTATGATTTTCACACCCTCATCAAAAAGAGTCATATCTCCTTGAAATTTGTTTACTATAACACCGATGACATTGCGGCGAAGCTTTTTAGGAAGCAGCTTATAAACGCCATAGATAGAAGCAAAAACGCCACCTCTTTGTATATCAGCCACTAAAACTATCTTAGTGTTAAACTCCTCTGCGACATAGATGTTTGAGAGATCTTTATCCATCAGGTTTAACTCAACAGGACTCCCCGCACCCTCAGCAACTATACAGTCATACTGCGTTTGAAGAGTTTTAAATGCTTTTTTAACGTGAGGTTGCAGTGTTTTAATATCACGGTAGTAAGACCAGACATCTTTGCTGCCAACGCTCTTCCCGTTAACGATCATGTGAGCCTTAGATTTCCCGCCAGACTTTAGAAGTATAGGATTCATGTTGGGCGAAGTACGAAGCCCAATAGCCTCTGCCGCAAAAAACTGAGGGATAGCAATCTCACCACCTTCATCAGTTACCTGAGAGTTATTTGAGACATTTTGAGCCTTAAATGGTGCTACTTTTATACCGCGTTTGTGTAGCAGATAAGTGATGGCAAAAGAGAGAGTTGACTTTCCAGCGTCAGAGCTTGTTCCGAATATGCTTAGTGAGTTCATTTTATTTCAATTTTTTTGCAGTGGTTTCAATAGTTTTTATAAAATCTATTTCTACATTAGAGAGTTCATTTTTTGTAAGTTGCTTATATTTTTCGTATTCAGCCTTTGCTTTTTTCATAGCTTGATTATGGCTGATTGTCCCTGCGTGGATTAGTATATCTTTACCGGTCATTTTTAAAAAATCATCAATTCTCTCAAGCCAATCTTTCATATACATTGGCGTTTGATTCATCGCTTGTATTTCTGCAATTTCTAAGTAAGCTGTCACCATACGATTTAATATATTTAGTTCCTCTTCATTAAGATAGTTTTTTGCTGTCTCTATCTCTTTTTTTAGAGGCTTTTCACCTTTAAAAGATAGAAGTCCCATATTTTCTTTTGAGCCATCTGCTCTTTGATACACTATCTCAGCAGCAGTATTACCATGAGCCGCCCAGTGCATTTTGTTTTGGATGGTTTGAAAGAATAGTATAGAAGTCTCAGTTTTTGCATCGTAATCAATACTTGTAGAGTAAATATCAAGAACTTTCCTCCAGAATACTTTTTCACTACTTCGTATGTCTCGTATGCGAGCGAGTAACTCATCAAAGTAAGTGCCACCACCAGCTTCTTTAAGTAGTTCATCATTCATAGTAAAACCTTTTACTATATACTCCTCCAATAGTTGTGTAGCCCATTGACGAAACTTGACACCTTGAGGTGATTTTACTCTATAGCCAACAGATATTATCAGGCTGAGATTGTAAAAGTTTGTATTATACTTTTTACCATCACTTGCAGTTGTTCGGAAATTCCGAATAACTTGATTTTCTATTAGTTCTTCATCTAAAAAAATATTTTTAATATGTTCACTAATCGTAGATTTTGACTTCTGAAATAGTTCACAAAGTTGAGATTGCGAAAGCCAAACTGTTTCATCCTCTAAACGAGTTTGAATCCTTGTCTGTCCATCTTCACTCTGGTATATTAGTATGTTTGAGTTTGTCATATTAGTTTTAACTCCTCTGAGATGTCTTTTATTAGTTTACTTAGTGGGCGTTTATTTATATCTTCATCACTTACATAGCCACAAGTGATAAGTCTGAGTAAATCTTCTCTATTTTTAAAAAGAGTTCCCTCATACTGTCTCATTAAGTCATCTATATAACTATCTGCGTATATCTCTCGTTTTTCTAGTAGTTCAGAAACTATGTCTTTATGATTTTCATATAATGTTGGTATATTTAAAACTTGCATATAATTATAAATCTTTTGATTAGCTTCTTCACTATTCTTTTTTTGAGTAAAAAATAAATTTATATTATTTGCTAGAAAAGGTAACTTGTTTATTCCAAAACTAAATTTTACATAATTATTAATTGAGTCAGTATAAGGATATATATCTAGTTGTTTAGTTCCTTTTTTATGGTTACATGTATGACAAGATGGAATTAGGTTGTAGAGATTTATACATAAATATGGATAGTCTTTCTTTGGATAAAAATGGTCTAACTCTACAGTAGTACCAGTTTTAGCATAATTGATAACAAAGTTTCTATTGCAATAGGGGCAAACTTTTATATCTGTTAAATTTACTAATCTTTTAGCCCAAACTTTTCTCAAATCATCATAAATAGCATAATTTTTTTCATCTGTATGTATTACACTATAGGTGCTGACTAAGTCTTGTGGATTTTTTAAAAGCAAAGATAGCACTTGGGAATACCTAGTTATATGTAAATTAGCTTTTAAGAAGGCAAAGTATCTTTTTGTTTTAGCTGTGAATTTTCCATTTTTTGGTGTTAATAAAACTTCTCTTATTGTTTGTTTATAAGAATCGATAATATTATTGTTAATAGTTATGCTTGTCATGGCTTCATAGCCTCTAGTTCATCTTGAAGTTTTTTTATCTGTTCTTCAATTAAATCTATTTTATCAACTTTGCTCAATCTCTTAGAATCTAACATTCGTTGAAGTTGATTCTTAATAATAGGCTCACCAATGATATTTAAAAGTTTTTGAGCTTCATCATTAGTTTTTATATTTGATTTTTTATCATTTAAATAATTTATTAACTCCTCGATTTTCTCTTTAGCAAACTCCCCCATAAGCCCATCTTGCATAAAAAAACCGTGAGAGAGTAGGGTGTGGATATTCGCTCCGAATGGGTTTATATCTACATCTACTTGTTTTCCATTTTGCAAAAATATTACATTTTCTTTTGGTAGGTCTGAGAGTATGAATGGGGAGTGGGAGGCAATAACAATGTGAAGTAAACTTTCTAGTTCTTCAACTTTTAAAAAGTCTAATATTATGTTTAAAATTCTTTTTTGCCACATTGGATGTAAATACAATTCTATTTCATCAAATAACAAAATTGTACTTTTTTTATCTTCTTTTATTTTAGCTAACATATAATCTATCCGCTCTAAATAAAATAGTATTGTTTTTTCACCAGCACTTAATTTAATGGTTTTATTTTCTTTAGTTTGAAAAGTTAATTTAAATTCTTTTTCTAAATTATAAACTGCTTGAGATAGCTTAAAAAAGTTAGTTAAATCACTATCCCTTTCAATAATTAGTTTATTATCACTATCATCTAAGAAAGTTAATAAATCATTTATCTTTTCTGGAACACTTTCATTAATATTTCTTATGTCGTTCGGAACAAGTGTGTTATCATGCTTTATTCTATCAAGATTTTCTCTTGAGTAGTCAATTTGAATTGAATAAGGTTTTTCGATTTGAAAAGTTTCAAAAAGAAGTTTTTTATATTTTATATCTTTTAAAAGATTAGTAATTGCGAATGTTTGAAAAAAATTAAATTTAGATAAATTAAACTCTGAAAAAGTAGGATAAAAAGAATTATCAGAACTTTTTTCAAAATCATTTTTTTCATATACACCTAAATATTTAACGGGGTCTTCAATTGATACAGCATCATTTTTAATAATTCCATCTCTTTCTAAATGAGAAATATTCAAATAATAGATATCAATGTTGTTGAATAGTGCTTCTGTACTTTGAGGTATAGAAGAGTTTATGTAGTTTAATCCATGTTGATAATATATATTTTTAGAGCCATCGTTTAAAATATAAAGAAAATTAATTTTATTTCTTAATAATGTGAGTATACTTGAAAAAATTTCCATTATACTACTCTTTCCACTCCCATTCTCCCCAACAATAGCGGTAACATTAATATTTTCTCCAAAAAAGTCTTTGATATGCTCTTTCTTCTTTATAGTTAAATTTTTACCATCATAACTACAATCAAACCTAGGCGAAAAATTAAACCCTTGTTTGTGTATATTTTTATAACCCTCAACCCATAAATAAACCAGTTCCATATAACTTCCTTATCTTTTCATCAGCTATTTAGTATAAAAATCCAAACATCCAAAGCGGTACTTTGTTTCCAAAACCTATCTCAACATCATCTGCAGCTA
>JAYEMB010000044.1:0-17876 GCA_034717855.1 Campylobacterota bacterium | reverse complement strand
GTTTTTTAAAGCTCGTTTTCTGTTCCATAATCCCTCAAGGTTTGTGGAACTTTGATGTTTTTACTTTTTGAACACTTTGTGGAACACCTAAAGATCGTAGTGGTTGGTGTGCTCTAAATATAAGAGTAAGGAGAAAAAGCTCAGTCGAAAACTGATTATCATAGATGGTTTCACTTGTTATTAAGTTGTCCTTAAGATGTAATCTTGAAGTAATACTGTTTGATTAGGATTCCATATTTATTTAATTTTTCAAAGGTATTTAATTATGAGCATTAAGTTATCACTTCGTATTGGTCTTTCTCTAGCTGTTGTTTCAGTATTAGCATCTGCAGATGTTGATACAGCAAAATCAGAATCTAATGATACTACAAATCTTGGTACATATGATGTTGTAGATTCTCAAGAGATGTATCGTCATCGTGCAGATACAATAACTCCAACACTTGTATATGATCGTGAGTTTTTTGAGCGTTTTGAACCAATGACTGCTGGTGCTATGCTTAAACGTGTACCTGGTGTGGTTTTTAAAGGTGATATTGGTGAGTATGACTTCATTCAATTTCGTGGTTTAGCAGCTGGATATACACAAATCCTTGTTAATGGTAAACGTGTTCCAGGTGGTGGAAGTGATGGTTCAATCAACTTAGATCGTATACCTGCTGAAATGGTTGATCGTATAGAGATTGTTCGTAGTCCATCTGCTGCAATCGATTCTCAAGGTATCGCTGGTACAATAAATATTATCCTTAAAGATGGTGATTCTATGCAAGGTGGATTTTACCGTGTTGGTATGAGTCGTCATAGTAATGGAGAAGATAACCCATGGACAGATACAAAATATAAACCAAATGCTTTTCTTGCTTATAGCGATACACTTGATACATTTAGCTACTCTGTATCTGCATACTATCAAGAACGTTACAATGCGAAAGATAAGGTAACAAACGAGCATGAAGATGGTAAAGATGACAAAGATAGCTGGGTATATACTGAAGATGAGTATGATAATCGTGAATCAAAAGATTCTTCTATCTCTGCAAACTTTGATGTTGATGTAGCTGATTCAGGTGTATTATCTATTGCTACTAATTACTTCCATACTGACCGTGAAGAGGAACAGTATGAGCTCAAATATGAGCGTGATGCTGCTACTGATCCATTTGAGTATGATGAGACTGAACACCAAATCAAGGATATTGAAAAAGAAAATTACACCATTGAAGCTGGTTATAAGCATTCATTTGATTCCTTGGATACACTTGAAGCAGTTGTAAGTTATGATAACTTTAAAAGTGAACTTGATGAGTATAAAACTGATACTGGTAATTCGTGGGAAGAAATTGAGGATATAAAAGCCGGTGATTATGAGGGTGAATTCACAGATACAACAGACACAGAGCTTAAAGGTGCTATTGGTTACACAATGAAGAGTCTTCAAAATCATCAAATTAAGTTTGGTGTACAACTTCAAAACAAAAAACGTGATACTGACTTTTCAGAGTACGAAGTGGAAGATGGTGATAAATCAGAAGAATCATTAGCAGTCGGTACGTACTATATTAGTGAAAAGCGTTACGATGCGTATGCTGAAGATATGTGGAAAATTTCTAATGCATCTACACTTCAATTTGGTGCTCGTTTAGAGATGACTGATATCTATCAAGCAGGTGCTGATGGTAATGAGAACACAAACTATACATATTTAAACCCATCATTGAGTTATAAATATTCACTCTCAGGCAGTGACCAAATCCGTTTCTCTGCCGCACAAACACTTCGTCGCCCTAATTTTGATGAGATGGTGCCGTTTGAGGCCGAGGATGAACCAGAAGATTTCGATATCTTAATAGGTAATCCAGAGTTAACACCTGAAAAATCTTTAGGTTTTGACCTTGGTTATGAGCATTCATTTGCTGAACAGTTTGGTATTATTGGTGTGAATACTTTCTACCGTAATGTAGAAGATAAAATTGAGTTAAGCCGTACCGGTGATAATGATACTGATGATGATGGTGATCCAGTAACTGGTGGTATTTATACTCCAGATAACGTAGGTGATGGTGTTGTTTACGGTTTTGAACTGGATGCTGGCTTTCCACTTACTTTTATTGGTGTTCCATCTGTTAGCTTTTTTGCAAACTATACTTACTTAGATTCTAAAATTGAAGATCCATTTACTAAAGAAGATCGTCAGTTCAATGACCAACCAGGTTATGTGTACAACTTTGGTTTAAATCACACTATTAGATCTCTTGGTTTAGGCTATGGGTTTAGTTACCAAAAACGTGGTGATTCTACATATGAAGATTCGGTAACAACTGAAGTTACTTCTTACGACGCTAATTTAGAAGCATTTATAGAGTACAAGTTTAATAAAGCATTTGTTCTTCGTTTTACAGCTGATAACCTTCTTGATGCAGAAGTTACTGAAAACATGAAAAACTATGATTCTTTAGATGATAAGCTTGCTGGTGACGTAGACAACTATGAGACTCAAATTGAGCGTGCTGGTGCAGTATTTATGCTAACTCTTTCTGGACGTTTTTAGTATGAAACTCCAACTTCTTTTAGGTCTTTGTGGCCTAATCCTTCTTTCTGGTTGTAACTATCATAAGAGCTCTCATGTAACTCCTCCAACTGTTGAGATTATTGCTGATGGCGAAACTGACGTTATGAATTTTGAAGGTGATGTAGCAGATGACCCTGCTATTTGGATTCACCCAAAAGATACACAGTTAAGTCTTATCATTGGTACAAACAAACAGGATGGTGGCGGTTTAGACGTTTATGATGTTTCTGGGAAACTACTTCAAAGTCTTACAGATGGTAAGTTTAACAATGTAGATCTTCGCTACGGTATGCGTGTTGGTGATGCAATTGTAGATATTGTTGCAGCTACTAATCGTACAAATGACTCAATTGCACTTTATGGTGTAGATGTACAAGATCGTACGCTTTATCCAATTGCTGCTCGTGTTATTCCTTCCATTGAGAGAAGTTATGGAACGTGTATGTATCATAATCAAAAAGAGGACAAATATTATGTATTTGTCAATAGTAAAGAGGGTGGTTATAAGCAGTTTGAGCTTTTTGATAATGATGGAAAAGTAGATGCAAAAGAGGTTCGTTCATTCTCTGTAGCAACACAACCAGAAGGATGTGTCGCTGATGATGAGAATGACATGCTCTATGTTGGTGAAGAAAATGCTGCAATCTGGCGTTATTCAGCAAAAGCTGATGGTGGAGACCTCCGTACACTTATTGATGCAGTTGATGGTGGACATATTGTTGCAGATGTAGAAGGTTTAGCACTTTATACTATGGCAAATGGTGAAGGGTATCTATTCGCTTCTTCACAAGGAAATAATAGCTACACAATATATGACCGTAAATCTGGTGTATATCGTGGAGCATTTAGGCTTATTGATAGTGTAATTGATGGAACTAACGATACAGATGGTATCGAAGTAACATCACACAGAGTTGGTCCACACTACCCGCATGGAATGATGGTAGTACAAGATGGTACAGACGAACCATCAGGTAAGCAAAATTTCAAGATTTTACGTATAGAAAAAGTACTTGATAAGTTACATTTACCATTCAACAAATAATTTGAGATAAAGAGTATATATGAAAATTTTTCTAGTGTCTATAGTTCTTGTATTTACACTCCACGCACAAGTGGATGGGATGCTAGGTGCTGTAGAGAACACACATGCCAAAAGTGCCTCGTCACAAAAAAAGATCGATAGTTATGCAGACCAAAGTGAAACACTTTTTGATCAATACACAAAAGTTGAGCGGGAGCTAGAAGAACAGCGCCTTTATAATCGTCAGTTAGAGATGATTATAGAGACGCAAAAAGGAGAGATTCCTAAGCTAAAACAACAGCTTGAGAAGATTGAGGTTACTCAGAAGAAAATTATTCCATTAATGTTTGAGATGGTAGAAACACTTGATAAATTGGTTGCAATTGATACACCATTCTTGCAAGAGGAGCGTACACAACGTGTATCAAACCTCAAAAGCTTCATGGCAAACCCTGATATCTCTCTTGGTGAGCAATTTCGCATGATAACGCAGAGCTATAAGATCGAATATGGGTATGCGAGAACTCTAGAAGTATATCGCTCTAAACTAGAGGATAAAACAGTTGATTTTATCCGTGTTGGAAGACTTGGATTGTATTATCAAACACTTGATCTACAAGAGTGTGGAATCTATGATGCGAAAAATAAAACATGGGTGAAGCTTGAGAGTACATACAATGAACATATCCGAAAAGCTATTCGTATGGCTCGTAAAAAGATTGCGCCGGACTTTTTAACATTCCCAGTTATTAAGGATGTATCATGATAAGAGCACTCTTTTTTATTTTGGCATATAGTTTTGTACTTCATGCAACTTCGCTTGATTCATTAGTTCAAGATGTGAAAAAATCAACATCAAGCCAAATCCAAAGTGACAAGGCTAGAGAAAAATCATTCTTAAAAGACTTTCAAGCTGCAAAGAAAAAGCTAGCAAATACAGAAGCACAATTAGCTGAACAAAAGCGTAAAACACAACAGTTAAAAGCAACATTTGAGGCAAATAAAGAACAGATTTTAAAGCTAAACAAACAACTAGATACTCGCTCATCAAGTCTAAAAGATCTATTCGCAATTGCACAACAAGAGGCAAGAGATTTATCTTCGATGATTAAAACTTCGATGACATCTGCAGATATATTAGAGCGCCCAGAGTTTTTAGATGAACTCTCAACGGAAAGAAATATCCCAAGTATCGAAGATATGCGTAAATTTTGGGAGATCTATCTTGAAGAGATTGTAGAGTCTGGAAAAATCAAGACTATCCAAACACAAGAGGTTACGATTCGTGGTGAGGAAGAACCAGCAAAAGTAACGCGTATTGGTATATTTAGTGCATTTGATGAGAATGGCTATATTCGCTTTGATGATACACTTCAAGGGTATGTAAAGCTTATTCGTCAACCTAGCAGCTCTTATGTAGATTATATCTCTTCATATGAGAGTGCGACTAACGGTAGTGTTGTTCCTGTAGTTGTTGATCCAACACGTGGAGTTCTTTTTAGTATGCTTAAGGAAAAAGCAACGATTCTAGAGAGAATTGAACAGGCAGGTGTCATTGGGTATATTATCCTAGCATTAGGTGCACTTACACTTCTTTTTGCAATATATAAAGGTATAGTTCTTTTTAGTCTTGATACAAAAGTTAAGAAGCAATTAGAGAGCCATAATGAGTTTGGTAATAATCCACTTGGTCGCATTTTAAAAAGTTTTGAAAAACATAAACATAAAGATATTTCTACTATTGAAAATAAACTAGAGAGTGTTGTACTCAAAGAGATTCCTAAAATCCAAACAGGACTTCCAATGATTAAACTCATTGCCGCTGTAGCACCACTACTTGGACTTTTAGGAACTGTAACAGGTATGATTGAGACATTTCAGTCAATTACACTCTTTGGAACTGGTGATCCAAAGCTTATGGCTGGTGGTATTTCACAAGCACTTATGACAACAGTACTTGGTTTAGTGGTAGCTATTCCAGTGCTTTTTATCCATAACCTTTTACATGCCAAAAGTCGTAAAATTGTTGAGATTCTTACACAACAAAGCTCTGCTTTAGTAGCACAAAAGTTAGAGATGATTGAAAGTAAAGTAGATGATGATAGATAACTCTTTTGGAAATCTATCACTTTTTTTAGATGCAGGTGGTAGTGTTCTTGTAGTGTTACTCTTGATCTCAATCGTGTTTTGGGCACTCATTATAGAAAGAGTTTTTTATTTTAAATTTGTATACCATCCACTCTCTAAGAAGCTTGTTAAATACTGGAAAGAGCAAAAGGATGGGCATAGTTGGGGAGATGAACAACTTAAGTTGGCTCAAATCTCTTCTTTACATATTAATCTACAGGCAAACTTACCAACGATAAAGGTGATTATTGCGCTTTTCCCATTACTTGGGCTTCTTGGAACTATTACTGGAATGATCTCAGTATTTGATTCTATGAGCTCACTTGGAACAAATGCAAAAGCGATGGCAAGTGGAATCTCTATGGCTACTATCCCAACAATGGCAGGGATGATGCTAGCAGTTTTAGGCCTTTTTGCTTATAGTAGATTAGATGCCATTGCTAAAAAAGAGATTTTACTCTTGCACGATAAACTTGGAGGTTTCTAATGAAAAAGAATAACATTGATGCACTCATTGAAAGTGAGGATGATAAAAGTATCGATATGACACCGATGCTTGACATCGTTTTTATCATGCTAATCTTTTTTATTGTTACAACCTCTTTTGTTCGCGAATCAGGGATTGAGGTAAATAAACCTCAAGCTAGTACTGCAAAGCAAGATAAAAAAGCCAATATCATTATCTCTATAAATACACGTGGAGAGATCTGGATCGATAAACGTCCAATTGATATCCGTGCACTTCGTACAACAGTGGAAAAACTTCATGCAGACACACCAGAGGGAAGTGTAGTTATTACAGCTGATAAAAAAGCACATACTGGAATTTTAGTTTCTGTTATGGATCAAGTAAAACTTGCCGGAATTGAGAAGATTTCGATTGGGGCTGAGAGTGATTCAAAATAGTCTTTTTCGATGGTTTATAGCTTTTGCTATAAGTGTAGTTATCACGATTGCTTTATTTGTATTTATGGATTCAATGATCCGTTCAGATGAGAGTAAAGTGATAAGTAATGAGCTTTACAAGGTGATTGATTTTGTACAACCACACAAAGAGAAATTAGATCCTGAGACTCAAAAAGAGTTGCCACCTGAACCAAAACCTAAAGAACAACCACCAAAAACGCCAACAAGCACGACACAAGATAACGTAGATAATGTTGAACAAGTTAACTCTCTTAATATTGACATGCCTAACCTAGGTGATACTGGGATGAGACTCTCAGGTGGAGCACCAAAAATGCTTCAACCCGTTAAAATGGCCAAGATAGACTCTGTTCTCACACCAATGGTTCAGATTAAACCAGTGTATCCATCTCGTGCACGCCGAATGGGAGTTGAAGGATATGTTAAGGCACGCCTCAATGTAGATGAAGCTGGACTTGTTACAAGTGTAGAGATAGTAGATGCGAAACCAAAAGGTACATTTAACAAAGCTGCTATGAGAGCACTTAAAAAGTGGAAATTCCGTCCTAAGACTGTTGATGGTAGAGCAGTAAAACAAACGGGCGTAATCACATTAAAGTTTAACCTAGGGAATAGATAATGAGATTTTTACTTGTTTTACTCCTTAGTACATGGTTATTTGGTGCAGAGAAAAAGGAAAACTACCAGCTTCAAAGTTCAACTTATAAAGGGATATCCAAAGCACAAAAATTCATGGATGCAAACAAATCTCAAGAGGCTGAATCGACACTTCTTGGCATGGTAAACAATGAGAGTATAAAAAAGGATCTTGATCGTGCATACATCCGTTTCTATACGGGGTATTTTTATACACTTGAAGAGAAGTATGCTAAGGCACTTAGTTATTTTGAACAAGCAGTAAAATCAAACGTACTTCCACCAAAACAACAAGAAAATGCTTACTTAAATATCATTCAACTCTCTCTGGAAAAAGAGCAGTTTGCAAAATCGCTAGAGTATCTTGATAAACTCATCATAATTGCTGATCCCCTTAAAGCCGAGTACTATGTGTATAAAGCAAATATTTACATGACATTAGAGAAATATAAGCAAGTGATTAGTGCTATCGATAAGGCGATAGAAGTAGAAGGGAAAAGTAAGCTAGCATGGATTAAGATAAAGTTTTATGCGTACTATATGATAGATGATTATCAAAGAGCGATTGTAATGCTTAAACAGCTTATAGTTTTAGAACCTAATGAGACAAAATATTGGATTCAGCTCTCTTCACTTTACTCTGTGACAGATAATTTTAATAATGCACTTGCTTCTATTGATATCTCTCGCATAGCTAAGCTTGATTTGACTGAAAATGAAGTGATGCGTTTAGTAAGCTGGTTACATCATGCTGGTGTGCCCTATAAAGCAGCTAATATTTTAGAGCAGAAACTCTTAAACAAGATAGTTAAAGAGAGTGAGAAACGTTTTAATTATCTTGGTAGCCTCTATTATGAATCGCGTGAATATGATAAAGCACTTATTTGGTATGAAAAAGCAGCTAAGTTAAGTAACAGAGGAGATATTCACTATAAAATTGCTAGAATATTTCTCAACAAAAGAGATTACAATGCGGTGGTGAAACATATCAATGCTTCACTTGCAAAAGCAGATGAAAAAGAACTTGGTGAGAAGTATATTTTACTTGGAAAAGCATACTATGAGCTAGGTAAAGAGCATAAAGCTCGTAATGTTTTTCAAAAAGCACTTGCAGATAAAAAAGTAAAACAAATAGCCCTAGCGTGGCTAAACTATTTACAATAAGGATATTTTATGCGTTATATATTAATCTTACTATTTTCTTTACCACTCTTAGCTCTTAGTGTGAAAGATATTCCTAAGTCATTAACAAACTTAGATGTTGTAGATGGGGAACTCGTTTATATGAAAGGTGATGAGAAGATTAAACTTGTAGATGAAACACCGAAGTATTCACTAAAGATGGTTCGTGGAGATCCTGTGGGAACAAAAGAGGGACTTCGTTTTCATTTTGTCAAAGAGGATGGCACAACATCTTTTGATGGAGGTACACTCTTTTATGC
The DNA here is from genome assembly GCA_034717855.1 of Campylobacterota bacterium. Taxonomy (GTDB): domain Bacteria; phylum Campylobacterota; class Campylobacteria; order Campylobacterales; family Sulfurimonadaceae; genus Sulfurimonas. The sequence continues at coordinate 9,151 of JAYEMB010000044.1, read as the reverse complement.
ACTAGCTGATTTAAGTGAAAAGTATCCACGTGCAAAGTGGAAGCGCTATGCAAAGATAGATAAAGATGGGTACGCAAATATTGCAATTACAAATCAGCTTGAAGGGAAGTATGATTTTAGTGATTGGAAGAGTAAAAAACATGGTGTTATCTACTACCGTCTTCAAGATAAAACAGGGCACATTGCTTATGAGGGGAAAGTTTACTTTAGAGGTAATGGAGCGTTTAGTATAGATGAAGGTAGTATTATTGAAGGTCCATATCTCGCACTGCAAACAAATACAAGTATCACTATCCAGTTTGAAACACTATATGCTAAAAATGCAAAAGTAACCGTTGAAGGTGTTGGTGTATTTACATCTAAAAAAGCAAAACTGCATGAGGTAAAAATCACAGGACTAAAACCAAACACAAGGTATAAGTATAGTGTTAATGCGGGTGGAACACATACTGAAAGCTATACATTCAAAACAGCACCAAAAAAGGGTACTAGAAAAGCGTTTAGCTTTGCTTTTACAAGTGATAGTCGTAATGGAATTGCAAGTGGAGAGCGTACTATTGAAGGTGTAAATGCTTATATGATACGTCGTATAGCTGCACTTTCAGCGTATAAAGATGTAGCATTTGTACATTTTACAGGTGACATGATCGATGGGTATTGCCATAATGTAGATGATCAGATGCTTCAATATGTAAACTGGAAACGTGCGGTGCTTCCATATGCTTCACATATACCGTTTAATGCATCTATGGGAAATCATGAAGCGATGGAGTATAAGTTCACTGACAAACATAGAGTTCCACGTTTCCCATATGCAACAGAATCTTCTGAAGCACTTTTTGCTAAAAACTTTGCAAATCCACTTAATGGTCCAGAGAGTGAAGATGGAGCGTACTATGACCCATCAGCTACTACAACAGATTTTCCAACATATAAAGAGAATGTGTACTACTACACGTATGATAATGTAGCAATCGTTTCACTTAACTCTGATTATTGGTATGCACCATCGATTAAGCGTGGGAAAAAAGATATTGGTGGGAACCCACATGCATATGTGATGGATCAACAGCTGGCATGGTTTAAAAAGACTCTTAATACGCTGCAAATAAATAAAAATATTGATCATATCTTTGTAACACTTCATACCCCTGTATGGCCAAATGGTGGACATGTAAAAGATGACATGTGGTATCACGGTAAAAATGATATTCGTCCTTTAATCGCTGATAAATATGGAAACCTCATTGCAGTAAAAAAAGGTATTATAGAGCGTAGAGATGAACTTTGGACTGCTATGATGGAGTCTTCAAAAGTGTATGCTGTGCTAACCGGTGATGAGCATAATTATGCACGTTTAGCTGTAAAGCCTAGTATGCCAATCTACAACGATAATTATAAGCCAGAAAAACCAATGAAGATTGCACGTACGATCTACCAAATCCATAATGGTGCAGCTGGTGCACCTTACTATGCAAAAGAGGATACACCTTGGAATGTTGACATGCCAAAAGATAATAGTAGCGGCGGAGAGTATCTTCAAAACTTTACAACACAAAACGCTTTAGTATTTTTCCATATAAACGGTAAGGAGATTAAGCTAGAGGTTATCAATCCTGATACCCTCGATACGATTGATCAAGCTTTCTAATAAAAGCTAAAAAAGATGGAATAATTGAAACATCAAGGAAGAATATTCATATAAAAAACTTTCAAAAACTGTTTGATCAGCTTTTTATATAATGTTATGTTTTTAAAAGTTTCATAACCTGTTATATTGGACAATCTTTAGCTTTAGGATAGAAATACGCGGCACCACCATAGGTGACTGCAAGCACCACAAGGCTTATTATAGAGTTACTAGTAAATAATTGTGTAATAGTTACTGCAACTGCTGCTAATGAAAATATGATAACGAACTTGATTATAAATCCATAGGGTGTGCATTGTCCTAGCATTTAAACCTCTTATATGTTTTTGAGAAGTATAGCAGTATATTGTTAAGCAAATAGCTGTATTAATGGAAAATGTAAGCTCCATAAACAAGTTCTATTTGGAACACTAGCTCTTTTTTAATAATAGCTGCAAAAGACAATATTAATATGTCAGTACATTTGAATAAGACAATTTTAATGCAAGTGATTATAGAATGGTTATAGACCATTATAATGTCAAGGAGAAAAATGGATACATCAAAAGAACTTTTAAGGCTGTGCAATTATAAACAAAATTCAAGTGCACTTGATAGAGTTGAACAGATTAGAAAAAACTATTCTAAATTTGATAAAGTTGTAGTAGCACTGCTTGATTTAGAGCCTTATTTACAGCATAGTGATTTTTACATATCATTAAAAGATGACTTTGACTTAATAGAGATTAGAAATGACCTATATAATGAAGATGAGTTACTTATGTTAGATGGTGATATTGTTGTTTGGGCAAATCAGCATAATATTGAGTTTTTAGAAAACCGTGATAACGTATCTGTCTTAGGGTTGAAGCATGAAGAATAGAAGTATAGTAATTTTCTGAAAAGTCCTTAGTGCTTTATAGGTATCTATAGGTTAGAAGTTGAAAACTTAATCTTGTTCAGCAACCTGTAGATTTTGGGGAGCTGTTCAAAAATTCAACTCTTTGTGGATGGCTACATTCTTTCTGTTACTAAAATTTGCTCCAAATATAAGACATTAATGATGAAGAGAATATTTGGTTAAGCAAGTAACTTATATTTGCTCCTATGTTTTTGTTAGGTTTCACTAGTCACATCTAAACTCATATATACAAGCTTGACCACCTTTTGTAACAAATTCATGTAATGGGGAGTCAAAATCTTTTAAATGATGAAATCCTATTTTTTCATAAAAAGCACTGGCTCCAAAGCTATTTGTTTCCACTACAACTGAAGTTACATTTGAATTATGACAGAATTCTCTAAAGCCCATCCACAAGTTTTTCCCATACCCTTTGCCTTGATATTTCTCATCTACTACAAAAAGTACTATTTCACTTTTGTCATTGTTAACAATCTGACTTCTATTTTTCTCATGTGTCGAGATAGCATCTAATAAACTTTTTTTATCAGGGCTAGTACTTTTAACAAATAGAAGTTTAAACAGTATTAGTAGAGAAAAGAAAATATCTTTTTTAGGCTTTTTGTAGTTTGTATTGAATCCAAAGATAAAGCCGACAACCTTACCCTCTGCCTCAACTACTCTTTTATAGTTACTTCCCACTTCAGAGCCTTCTGTATAGAGTAGATTAGCAAGCTTTGATAATGCTTTTGGTTTAAATGTTTCATCAAAAGACCATGCCTGATTTACTAACGCTTCACACTGTTGGTAATCAGTTTTCTGATATTCTCTATATACTTCTTTCAAATTGTTTCCCTCCAATTAAACAAGTTTTAAAGGCCTTTTGATATTTCCGTATAGTAATCGGTAATTTTTTTCTTACCATATTTGTTTGTGTGCATATCCATTGCCATAACATGGAGAAAGAACTCAATTGGTCCATATGTTTTCTCAGTTGTAAAAATATATAAAAACTTCATTATCACTTTACTGAACCATTGGGGTATATAACTAATTCTAGTCTCTGAATTAATAGATTGAAAAGCTTTTTTTGCAAGTTCATTATGAGAGAGAACTTCAGGGCCTCCAATATTAATCTCTTTTTCATCAGTATGAATCGCTTTGACACAAACTTTGGCTAAATCTTCACCATCAATTGGATTTGCCTTATAGTTTCCATCACCAAAAAGATATATACGACCTTTTTTTGCCATTTGTATAAATTCACTCATGTCTGAGAAAAATCCACTCGGTCTTATAATTGTTGAAGATATATCTGATTTGAGAAGTTCTTCAACAAAGAGCTCTTTTGCTGCACATATTTTTAAATTTTTTAAATTTTTTCCATGAAGTACAGAAAGGTAAATAAACTTCTTAACACCTGCTAGTAAAGCCTCATCTAAAATCATTTTATTGATTCCATAGTCAACATCCATATATGTTAGTTTATCTTTTTGTTTAGTAATACCCAAGGTAGATATTATAACATCGATATGCTGGAGTTGATGTTTGATAGTGTGTTCATCTAAGAGATTACCTTCAACGATTTTATCAATGAAGTGAATGTTGTTGGGGTCTATTTTTGATTTGTCTCGAACAAGTACAGTGATATTAAAACCTTTCCTAATAAGTTCACGCAGTATATAAGAACCAAGGTAGCCAGTTGCACCTACAAGTAATACATTTTTCATTATTTTCCCTTTGATATTTTATAAAATAGATAGCTCATAAAAAAAGCTAAGGGTGTAAATACAAATAGCTCAAACTTACTTTGGGCAAAAAAGTTAGCAATGCCATTTAAAAACAATATCACAGCGTAAAGAAGATAGATATACTTTGCAAAATAATTTGCTTTGTTTATAGTGTTTAGTAGCATAAACATCAACACAAACAACAATAATAGAATCGATGCCAATTCATGTTTAAAAATCTCTTCAGCATTTTCTAGTCTACCAAGCCAAACATTTTCAGCTGACAACACCCCTGTGATTATTAATGCGTGATAGATTAATAAACTAATAATTAACATCCCTAGCGTATAAAACGCCTTTTCATTTGTTCCTCTCATTTTGAATCCTTTGTAATTGAAGTATTAAAATGATAAAGAAAAAAATAGGGTAAAAATAGGCTTTTTAAAAATATAAAGCCCCTATTTTTACCCTATAAATTTTTTTACAATTCTTTTACACGGTTTCAAAATAAAATTAACACAAAGGATTCAATTATGAAATCAATCGTAAATAAAATTTCTCTGACTCTGCTTGGATTTTTAGTAGCATCTTCATTAGATGCATTTGACAATAATAGAAGAGAAGGGTTTTTCCTCTCATTAGGTGCTGGAATCAGTCAAACATCCTATGAACCTTATAGACACAGTAATTCAAAAACAGGTTTTGGGACATCCCAAAAAATAGGCTATGGTTTAACAAATCAGTTTATTGTACATCTCTCACGTGAGGATTCGTGGTTTAAAAAAGACAATGATTTACATATGAGTTGCATACCAGGTATTGGAGCTACGTATTATTTCAGTGAAGAGGCAAAGTCTATTTTTGTTTCAGGGACTTTAGGAGCTGGTACCTTTAACAATGTAGATGAAAAGGATGAGAACTTTGGAGCTGGTCTTTCACTAACACTTGGGTATGAGATAGTACAACACTTTAATACAGAACTTACTTTTATGGCTGCAGATATAGATATAGATGATGAAAAAGTAAATCCTGCTATATTTAAACTAGGCGTGAGTTATAGTTGGTACTAAACTCTCTAGACTCAATTTGTTATAATACCTTCTATTATGGTGATTTTAAAGGATATGGTTTGCACTCTCTTAAAAATGTAAAAATATTGTATATCGAAGATGATGCCTTTATCAGAGAGAGTGCTGTTGAGTACCTCTCTTACTATAGTGACTATGTTTATGAAGCAGTTGATGGGGCTGATGGGTATGAAAAGTACCAAAAGTTAGCACCCGATATTATCATTAGTGATATAAAAATGCCAAAGCTTAATGGTCTGGAACTCATAAAAAAAATTCGTAAAATAGATGAGCAAACGCAGATAATCATCATTACAGCACATGCAGATACTGCGTTTTTACTCCAAGCAGTAGAGTTGAAACTCATAAAATACCTCATAAAACCTGTAAGTGAGTCAAAACTACTTCCTATACTTAAAGAGTCTATAGAATATATAGATAGTGAAACAAGTAATATACTTACACTCTCAGATGGTTATAAATATGACCTGCTTAACAAGAGTTTATTTGAGAATGAGAACTACATAAAACTCAATAAAAAAGAATTGCTCTTTTTTGATTTATGTGCACGAAACACCAATCGTGCAGTTAGCTATGCTGAGTTTGAAACGCAGGTGTGGGAAAATGAGATGAGCGAATATGCTTTGAGTTCTTTAGTAAAAAGTTTACGATCAAAATTACCCCTTGATATACTAGAGAATATCTCAGGTACAGGGTATAAATTAAAAATATCATGTTAAAGTCTGTAATAGTTATTATTTTATTATCTATAAATGCCTTTGCACTCTCAATCGAAAATATCTCTTTTGCTACTGAGAACAACAGTAGTTTCATCGATACCACTTTACCTATTAAGATTCATGATTCCCAAGACTATCTCATTAAGATAGATATAAACAGGAGAGTCAAAAATACCAATGAAGAGTATCTACTAAAAATATACACAGAACATGGAAGAGACTACCTTGAATACTCAAAAGAGTATCCACGAGACACTCTTGAAAAAAATCTTTTAGATTTAAGCGATTCAAACCTTAGCTCATATCTATTTAAATTCAACAATGCGACAAACTCCATCTATTTTGATGCAGAAATTGTTAAAAAAAGAGAGTATTTCAAAAAAAGAGAATTAAAAAAACTACTCTATGGAGTCTCTTATGGGGTGATGCTTAGTGCAATTTTGTACTATTTGGCATTTTTTATCTACAACAGAGACAAATCATACATATACTACTCTTTAACACAGTTTTTTATGCTCATTATCCTCATACTCGTTACTATAAAAAGCTCAGGCTCTGGTGATGAGAAGTTGTTTGCAGTGCTTTTTTCCTTTTACATCATCTCTATCTCTCTGTTTACAGCAAGTTTTTTACAACTCAAAAAATATGCCCCTTTTTACAACAAGCTCATCATTGTGAGTGGGTTTATTTTGGTATTTGAAGCATTTACAAACTTTTTTACAAAGTTGCATATCCCCACAGCTGAATTAATGCTTGTCTATATTGTAGTCGCGGTAGTGATTTATGTAAAAACGCAGCAAAAATACATACTCTTTTATCTTCTTGGTTGGGGTATTATGATAGCTTCACTGATCTTTATAGAGATACAGACGCTTCTCTTAGAGAAAAACTATTTTTCTGCAGATGATATTTTACATATAACTATACCGCTTGAATCACTTATTTTAGCTTTTGCCCTGTCATATAAAATGAAGTCATTAGAAGAGGAAAAGCAAGAGAAGGAACAGATGCTTGTTCATTATGATAAAAAAGCATCTATTGGCGATATGGTAGATAATATTGCTCACCAATGGAGACAACCCTTAACTCATATAGGCTACTTGGTCATGAATATATCTGCAGCTATTGCGAATAATAGATTAGATGAAAAGTTATGGAATAAAAAACAACATGAGATTAACTTACAACTTGAGTATATGTCTAAGACTATCGATGATTTTCGAGATTTTTATAACCCAAACGTAGTAAATGAAGAGTTTAGCGTTTACGAGTGCGTTCATAAAGTGTATCAAATTATCAAACCAACGTTAAAACTTCATGAAATAGAGTTAAACATAAAAAATAGTGATGAACCCATTTTATTTGCTAATGAGAGTGAGCTTAGTCAAGTAGTACTCAACCTTATCTCAAACGCTAAAGATGCTTTTGAAAAAAATAAAATAATAAACAAAAAGATAAACATCTTTATAGATAAAAAATCTATAATAGTTGAAGATAACGCTGGTGGCGTTGATAAAAGTATAGAAAAAAATCTTTTCAGTTTATATACAAGTACAAAGAAAAATGGTGGTGTAGGCTTGTATATGTCTCACTTAATTATCGAAAAACATTTTAATGCAACTATTAATTACACCCCTATAAAAAACGGTTCACGCTTTAGTATAAATTTCTTACAAAGTTAAAGAATCGTTCTCACCCCTATTTTACCCCTATTTATTTTTTTATAATTTTTCATCTTAAAAGGAAGGACTCAAGATGAAAACTTTAAAAAATATTACAACAGCACTAGCAGTAACGCTGGTTCTTGGAGTAACTGGATGTGGAGACTCTAAAAATTCAACAACGTTTAGTAATGGAGTAGTAGGTGATGGAAGGTTACAGGAGGTAATTAAGCATTATAAAGAAAAGCACAACTTACCTGCTATGGCTGTGCTTACTGTAGATAACAATACAGTTATAGAAAAAGCAAGTGTCGGGATAAAAAAAGTTGGAGAAAGTGAACAGGTTGCAGATGATGATACTTGGTCAATCGGCTCTATTACAAAGTCTATGACGGCTACACTCACAGCTGTACTTATAGATAAAGGTTTTCTAACATGGGACACTACACTCTTAGATGCATTTCCAGAGTTAGAAGATCAGATGAATGAGCAATATAAAACTATAACACTAGTCGAGTTACTTTCTCATACAGCTGGTTTTCCAGAAGACGATGATGAAGTATGGGAGGATTATGTTGGTAGTGATGATTCATTGTTTGAGCAACATTACAGCTTAACTCAGGACGCACTTATATATCCAGCTGAAAATCAAAGTGGAACTTTTTTGTATAGTAACGTTAACTATGTAGTTGTAGCTTCTATGTTAGAAAAAGTTACAGGTCTTAGCTATGAGCAGTTAATGCAAGAGTATTTATTTAATCCTTTAAACATGTCAAATTCAAATGTAACAGCCAACAATCAAGATAGTAATATATGGGGACATAAATTTATTGATGGAGCATATAAAGCATTTAATCCAACAACTGAAACTTCAGATAATGCAAAAATTGTAGCACCAGCAGGAAGTAGAACTTTTATGACTTTAGATGATATGTCTGAGTACCTTAAAACACACTTAAATGCGATGAAGGGGAACACTTCACTTATGAGTATTGAGAATTTTCAAAAACTTCACACAAAGGTAGTTGATGCAGATGAAGATTTGGGTTATTCTCTTGGTTGGTTTACAGAAGGTAACTACGGGGTACAACATAGTGGGAGTAATGATAGATGGTTTGCAATAAGCTTCATAAATGCACAAACAGGGTATGCCTATTTTGTTGTAATCAATTCATATAAACTCTATGACTCTGAAGAAGCTGCGTTTGGTATGATAAAAGCACTCATTGAAAGGAGTGTGTAATCTATCTGAAAAAAAGATTAATTACACCATAGGCAGTTAACTGCCTATTTTCAAACACTTTCTTATTTTTTTCTTTCCTTTGGAATGTCCCCTATAAATTAGACAGTTACTAAACCCGTAGAGACTGTGAAAGAACCAGCACTTTTACAGAAGTATTTAGAATAACACCACAACCTGTA
>JAYEMB010000043.1:0-4853 GCA_034717855.1 Campylobacterota bacterium | reverse complement strand
CAAACAGACTAAAACATTGAATTTAAGTGAATACTCTAATATTATTGATATATTCCAATTTTTAAACTCTAAAGATATAGAGTTTGAGTTTCAAAACGACACAACTATTACAATCAAATAATTTAATTTTATCCCAATAAGCATAATAATATGTTATCATTTAGTTTATTATGAAAGGGCTATTTATGCAACATCTAATAGGACAAAACTGGCATAGTTTGGATAACGAAAAGATTATTGAACTATTTGAGAGTGATGTAGTTGATGGTTTATCTCCATTAAGTATAAAACACCGTGAAGAATTTTTTGGAAAAAATATACTAAAACAGAAAAAGCAGGATAGTAAACTAAAAAAGTTTTTTATGCAGTTTCATAATGCTTTGATATATATACTATTAGGTGCATCTATTATTACTGCTTTTTTAGGAGAGTATATAGACAGTGGTGTAATATTTGCTGTTGTAATTATAAATGTAATAATAGGGTATATACAAGAGGTAAAAGCTCAAGAGGCCATAGAGTCTTTAAAAAATATGTTAGTAACAGAGGCAGTTGTATTAAGGGATGGAAAAAAGATAATAATCTCTTCAAAAGATTTAGTCCCTGGGGATATAGTTTTATTAGAGTCTGGTTCTAAAATACCTGCAGATATGAGACTTATTGAATGTAAAGATTTAAAAGTAGATGAGTCTATGTTAACTGGTGAGTCTTTAAGTGTTCAAAAAGATATACTTACTTATGAAAAAGAGTTGATTCTAAATGATAGAAAAAATATGGCTTATTCTGGTACATATGTAACCTATGGGCGTGCAAAAGGTGTAGTTGTAGCAACAGCACAATATACAGAGTTAGGTAAAATAGCACATTTGATTGATTCAACTACAGCCATGGAAACACCACTTACAAAAAAAATATCATCATTTAGTAAAATATTGTTATATGTAATATTAACACTATCAGCATTTACATTTTTTATTGGTATGTTAAGAGACAATAGTGCTGTTGATACATTTATGGCTTCAGTTGCATTAGCGGTTGGTTCAATTCCAGAAGGGTTACCAGCTGCAGTTACTATTACACTTGCTATTGGAGTAAGTCGTATGGCAAAGAAAAATGCAATAATTAGAAAACTTCCAGCAGTTGAGACTCTTGGTAGTGTTACAACTATATGTTCTGATAAAACTGGAACATTAACACAAAATAAGATGTCTGTTACAAATATCTGTTGTTCACATAGGTCATATACAGTTACAGGAGATGGTTATGAACCAAAAGGTGAGTTTAAAGAGAATGGTAAAGTAATAGACTCTATAGATGATAGTTTAGATGAGGTACTAAAAATAGGTTACTTATGTAATGAATCATATATAGTTAGTAAAGATGGGTACTATAGCGTAAATGGAGATCCAACAGAGGGTGCTTTAATAGTAAGTGCTTTAAAAGGTAGATGTGATGAGCATACTTTAAATACACAATACCCTAGAGTTGATATTTTACCTTTTGAATCAGATAGACAATATATGGCAACAATTCATAAAGATATACAAAGTGATAAATACCTATTATATCTAAAGGGTTCTATAGAGAAGACATTAGATATGTGTAGCTATGAGTTAAAAGATGGTACTGTACAAACTATAGATAAAGAGTATATACAAAAACAAGCACATTTTTATGCATCACAAGGTTTAAGAGTACTTGCAATGGTCAAAAAAGAAATAAGTGTAGAAAAAATAGATGATGAGATTTTAAAAGATAAGTTTATATTTGTAGGTCTTCAAGCTATGATGGATCCACCTAAAGAGGAAGCAATAGAAGCAGTAAAAGAGTCTATTGAAGCAGGGATAAATATAATAATGATTACTGGAGATCATGTACTTACAGCTTTTTCAATTGCAAAAATGATGTCAATGGTAAATCAAAATGCAATATTTGAGGATACAGTAGTTACAGGAAATGAACTTATAAAGTTAACGCATAAAGAACTTATTGAAAAAGTAGCAACTGTAAAAGTGTTTGCTCGCGTTGAACCTGAACAAAAGTTACGTATAGTTGATGCACTTCAAGCAAGAGGTGAAATAGTAGCTATGACAGGGGATGGGGTAAATGACGCACCAGCATTAAAACAAGCAGATATAGGTATAGCTATGGGGCGTGGAGGTACTGAAGTAGCCAAAGAGGCTTCTGATATGATTTTAAGTGATGATAACTTTAGTTCTATCGCTCATGCTGTAAAAGAGGGTAGAACAGTATTTGATAACTTGATAAAATTTATAACATGGACATTACCAACTAATTTAGGAGAAGGTCTTGTTATACTTGTAGCAATAGCACTTGGACTTACTTTACCAATATTACCTGTTCAGATTTTATGGATAAATATGTCAACAGCAATACTTTTAGGTCTTATGCTTGTTTTTGAAGCACCTGAAAATAATATAATGAAAAGGAATCCACGAAATCCTAGAGAATCGATATTAACAAAAAATATAATAATACAGATGTTGGTTGTAGGTTTTTATATGTTGATTGCATCTTATGCTATGTTTAACTATGCTTTAGAACAAGGTCACAGCATCGAATATGCAAGAACAGTAGCTGTTAATATATTTGTTTTTGTAGAACTTTTTTATCTGTTTTCTTGTAAAGAGTTACAAACTTCAATATTTAAAGTAAATATTTTCAATAATAAACTATTATTATTAGGTGTATTTTTAATGAGTTTTTTTCAAATTACATTTACCCATGCGCCTTTTATGAATACATTATTTAAAAGTGAAGGTTTAGATTTTTCAACATGGATGCAAATTATTATTATCTCTTTTAGTGTATTGATTATTGTTGAGGTGAAAAGATATATAAGTAGTAAGATTAGTTAATATGTTTAAAATAAAAGAGTTTGTATCAACACAAGAGGGTAAAATATTTATTGCAGGGGTAGTGTTCCTTTTTGGATATATCATTAGTATTATAAATCTATATCTTTTTTCTGTAAAAGATGCAAATAATTTAGTTGGAATGACCATAACAAATATATTTTTTGGAAGAGCCGCTGGAATATCTTTTGGTTATACTGCCCAGTTTAGTGATATAGCAATTATTTTTATGAATGCAATTATTGAATTTATAATGGTACTACTGATATATCCATTGTTTGTATTGACATGGAATAAGTCATTAGATATAAAGTTTTTAAAAAACATTGTTATAAATGTAGAGAAACAAAAGATTAAATATAAAGATTTTTTTGATAAATATGGTAAATATGGCTTATTTATATTTGTATGGTTCCCTTTTTGGATGACAGGTCCTGTTATTGGTTCAATAATTGGATTTCTAATAGGGATAAGACATTATACTACTATGTTTATAGTTCTTTGTGGTACATCATTAGCAATAGTTGTATGGACATATTTTTTAAAAGAATTGATATATGTATTAAATCAGATAGGTTCTTACTCTTCATATATTGTTTTGATTTTATTTGTAATTATCGCATTAGTTTTAAGATTTAAAAAATAAATCTTTAGTTATCAAATACGCGGATATTTGATAACTAAACTGTAATTTCTTTAAACTTTGGTTTATACATAAGGTTAAGGAGGAAATATTTTACCTTATTTAGCAAGTAACCAACTTACTTGAAAGAAGTATATATAACTATTGTGTCAAAAGTGTGTTATTTAAAATTAAATTTAATTCCATATCCCATTAATAGTATATCCACAGTTTTTACAAGTTCCATTGTTATTAAGTTTATTTAAAACATGTTGTCCAATGTGACCACATCTACTAATAACTTTTTCATTACACTTTGGACAGTAAGTAGACTCACAATCTTCATCATCAATATTTCCAACATATACATACTTTAAGCCAACCTCAAGTGCAATTTTATAAGCTCTATGTAAAGTAGAAGTTGGAGTTCTATTTATATTTGTTAATTTATATGTTGGATGAAAAGCAGATAGATGCCAAGGTATAGTAGGGGATAGATCATAAATAAATTGTGCAATTTTACGAATCTCTTCATCACTATCATTTTTTGTAGGTATTAGAAGTGTTGTAATTTCACACCATATCCCTTTTTCATAAGCATACTTTACGCACTCTAAAACAGGTTTTAATTTTGCACCACACAACTCTTGATAAAACTTATCATTAAAACTTTTTATATCTATATTCATTGCATCAATATATGGTTCAAGTAAATCTATAGCTTTTTTTGTTTCATATCCACTTGTAACATAAATATTTTTTAAACCATTTTTATGTGCCAGGTATGCTATATCGTATGTATATTCAAAGAATATTATTGGTTCATTATATGTATATGCTATTGATTTGCAGTTATTTTCTAAAGCTGATTGTACAATAAACTCTGGCGTGTATTCATCTCCAAATATATTATGATGATGCTCTTGAGGGTATTGGGATATTGTGTGGTTTTGACAAAATGAACATTTAAAATTACATCCAACTGTACCAATTGATAAAACACTACTTTGTGGTAGAACATGAAATAAAGGTTTTTTTTCTATAGGATCTATATTTGCAGCAGCAACAATACCATATACTAGTAGTTTAAGTTCACCATTTTCAACTTTCCTTACATCACAGATACCATACTGCCCTTCACTGAGTTTACAAGCATGTGCACAAGCCTGACATAAAATCTTTCCATTTGTTAATTCTTTACTTAACCATGCAGTTTTAGTCATAATATCTCCTCCTATAATACATTAATCAACTTTTATTACTAAATTAGAATAAAAGTTGTATATATTATTTATGTTTGTATTAAATTTAATTTGTTAAATTTTTTTACAATTCACAGTTAATTACATCATTAA
>JAYEMB010000042.1:0-4871 GCA_034717855.1 Campylobacterota bacterium | reverse complement strand
TAAAAAATATGAAATAGACTATATTGGCTATTCTTTAACTGATATGTAAGTTATAATACCAAACTTAAGTTTGTGGATTTAGTGGAACCTATGTTCGAAAGTTGAGTAATTAAATTTTACAGGCGGTTTTATTTATGAGAGTAGGTCTATATTTATCATCCCTTATTATCAGCTCAATGTTAAACGCAGATTGGGCAACAAATATAAACTCTAAAACGCAGGAGATGAGTGACTATACTTTAATCACGAAAGACCCAGTAACAGGTTTGATTATGGATCATCTAGTTGTAGATGCTATGATAGCCGCTTGGGGATATAAATATTGGAGTTGGGGAGAAGAGTCTTTTCATGTTAAAAAAGAAGACTGGTTTGAAGAAGACTCCGACACTGGAGGCTCTGATAAAACAGGACACTTTTATATGACATATCTACTCTCTCGTGTGATGGCTTCACGAATGGAAGATAGAGGTTGGGGTTTAGAGGAAGCTTCTCTAGCTGGTGCTCTTTCAGGTATGTTAGCGATGACTCTTCTTGAAGTTGGTGATGGAACGAGTGCTTATGGGTTTTCAAAAGAGGATTTACTAGCTGATGCCCTTGGTGCTGGTATGGCTTACTTGCTACGGGCAAATCCAAGAGCAGATGATTTTATAGATATTAGACTTGAATATCTTCCTTCTTCAGGCTACTTGAGTGATGGAGACAACACTACAGACTATTCAGGTATGAAGCACTTAATGGCGTTTAAAGTGGCTGGTTTTGAATCGTTAAAGCATACTTACTGGGGCTTGATTGAGTTTCAAGTAGGGTATTACTCTAGAGGTTATCGTAGTTATGATACAGGTAGTGATAAAAGTCAGCATGCTTATGCCGGCATAGGAATTAGTTTATCAAACTTAGCAGAGAGAAGTGAAGTTAATGTCTTGAAAAATTTATTTGAGTTTTATCAACCTGGGCATACTTATATAGAGACAGATATCTGGTCACGATAAGTTGGGTCAAATAATTAAAATATATGTTATAACTGTTTTATTAGTAGTTCAAAGTTTTTCACAAGATTTTGTTTCACCTATACACTCAACAAATCAGTATATAAATCAGTTGATATTTTATCGTCCTTACACTACTTCTAGTATGATTAAAAAAACAGATAGTATAAACCTTGACTTATCTCAGTCAAATATATTCCAAAAGAGTGAAAACCTTCTTGCAGACTTTGAGATAACAACTTTTGAGTTAACATACTATTACCCTATTTCAGACTCTTTAGAAATTTCTTTTAACTATCCTCTGTATTATATCTCTAAAGGGTTTTTAGATAAGCCTTTAGAGACTATTCATTCTACTCTTGGTATTGAGACAACGAGAGATAACGAGGGGCATACAAACAATCAACTAAACTATCAAGTTACAGATCAAATCGATAAAGATAGTGCTTATTTTGCATCAGGAAATCCTCAAATAGAGATAAAGTTAGCTCTATATGAAAGTGATACTTTTTTACTCTCTTCAAACGCTGGAATCAAGTTGCCAGTTGGCAATGTGAAAGATGGGTTTACAAGTGAAAAAGTGGATGTAATGGCGGGTGTACAGTTACAAAAAAATTATGAAAAGGTATCATGGATAGGGAATTTCATTGTTACTTTAAATGGTAAAAGAGAACTATCTTCAGATATTAGTTCTCAAAAGATGAGATATTTCTTTTATCTAGCAAATAAACTTCCACTTGCATATTTAATTCCCTTTGATTATCATAGTAGAGCAGATTTTCTTTTTACTTATCAATACTCTTCAGCACCTTATCAAAGCAGTGATGAGAAGTTTAGTAGCTATACTCATCTGCTCCAGTTTGCTATAAGAAATTATTTAGATGATGAAAGTTATTTTGATATATACTTTAATCAGAACACTATACCAAGGCATAATGAAGCTGATGTTACATTTGGCTTGTCTTATCATTTTATGGGATTTGGAATATGAATTATTTTTTTGGATTTTCTCATTGGAAGCATGAGTTTATAAAACCTTTTTTAAGTGAGCTTGATGAAAAAAGTATGGTTTTTATTAATCCCTTTTTTAAAAAGAACTATTTTGATTTAGCAGTTAAAAAAGGATTAGACAAAAACTCTTCGATCTATATTTGGGGTAAAAAAAACTTTCCACTTTTAGAAGAGTTTGCACTTAAACATTCACTTGATGTGTATAGAGTTGAAGATGGTTTTATACGTTCTGTAGGGCTTGGTTCTGACCTTACTCAAGCATATTCGCTTGTAGTTGATTCAAGAGGTATCTATTTTGACCCAACTACTGAGAGTGATTTAGAACATATTTTACAAACAGCAATTTTTGAAAAACCACTTTTAGAAAGAGCAAAAAAAGTTAGAGACTATTTAATAGAGAAAAAGTTATCAAAATACAATCTTTATGAAAATAAAAAACTGAATATCCCAAGTGATAAAAAAATTGTTTTAGTCCCAGGTCAAGTTGAGGATGATGCTTCCATACGTTATGGTGCATCGGGTATGACAAACTTAGAACTTCTAAAACAAGCTCGCCAAAACGCAAAAGGTGCTTATATCATCTATAAGCCACACCCAGATGTTTTGGTTGGGAATAGAGTAGGAAATATAGATGAAAGTATTGCATTAAAGTATGCTGATAAAGTTGTAACAGAAGTTGGACTAGATAGTGTGTTAGAAATTTCTGATGAAGTACACACTATGACATCCTTAGTCGGCTTTGAAGCTCTTATGAGAGAGAAAAAGGTTTTCACTTACGGAATGCCATTTTATGCTGGATGGGGATTGACAGATGATCTAACTGAACAGCCTAGAAGAGAGCGAAGTTTATCTTTAGAAGAGTTGGTGGCAGCTACACTTATTTTATACCCAATATATATAAATCCACATTCACTTGAAGTTTGTGAAATTGAAGAGTTGTTAAGAGAACTTGATAAAGAGAGAAAGTTGTATAGTGCATCTATAACATACAGAGTTAAAATAAAAATTCGTAACTTTATCAGTAGAAAATCACAGCTACTCTTGCGTATAATAACTTTAAAAAATTGAAGATGGGTAGATGAACAGTATAGGAACTATTAAAAATAAAAATATTCTATTTCTTCAAGGACCTATGGGTAACTTTTTTAAGAAACTCGATGTTGTATTTAAAAATAGTGGTGCAAATACATATAAAATAGGTTTTAACGCTGGAGATAGCTTTTTCTCCAATCACTATAATTATATTCCATATAGAGATAGTATGGAGAACTATAGCGTTTTTATAAGAAACTTTTTGCATGAAAAAAAGATAGATAAAATTTTTCTTTTTGGTGATTGTAGATTTTATCAAAGCGTCTCTATAAAAGTTGCAAGAGAGTTAAATATAGAAGTGTTTGTTTTTGAAGAGGGGTATATCCGTCCCAACTACATAACAATGGAAAAATATGGAGTGAATGATTTTAGTCATATAAGCCGTGATGCAGATTTTTATAAAAAAATTCAAGTTTCCAATGAACTAAAAGCAGAAGATGTAAAGTATAGTCAAACATTCATGATAGTAAGTGCTATGACTTATTATCTTGTAGCAAATATATTTCATTATAGGTATCCAAACTACATACACCATAGAGATTTTTCAGCTATAAAAGAGGCATTTTTTGGTGTAAGAAGTTTGATAAGAAAGTTTATATATTCTTTTTCAGAGAAAAAATATTTAGAAATCATCAAAAATGAGTTATCGGGTAAATACTTTTTTGTTCCACTTCAGACCTATAATGACTTTCAAGTTTTAGAACACTCAGGATATAAGTCTATTGAGAAGTTTATTATAGAAGTATTGGAATCTTTTAGTAAAAATAGTTTAAAAAATTTGCTTGTTTTTAAACACCATCCAGTTGATAGAGGTAGAAAAAACTATACAGACTTTATTATGGAACAAGCGAGACTATTTGGCGTAGAAGAGAAGGTGTTAGTACTTTATGATACACACCTCCCAACACTATTAAAAAACGCAAAAGGGACAGTAACCATCAACAGTACAGTAGGACTCTCATCCCTTTACCATGAAACGCCAACCATTACCCTTGGTAATGCCATCTACGATATCGAGGGCTTAACTTGTAAGGGAGTAAAACTTAAAAAGTTTTGGAAGGAACAACAAAAACCAGATATGGAACTACTAAAAAAATACCGAGCATATCTAATAGAAAACACTCAGTTAAATGGAAGTTTCTATGGAGTACTCCCCTGTTTTAAATCTGATTCTTAATACCTAAGAACAACAGCCGCACCCACCGCTATTTGGTAAACTATCTGCGTTATGTCTTTGATAACTTGTAGGTATTTTGCATCTACTTTACCCAGCACTAAGATAGCATCACCTGGATGAATTATATATTCATCACCAAACATTGAAGAGGCATCATAAGTAGTTACTTTTCCATTTTTTTGTATGATTAGTATGCTCTCGTCATTTGCTCTAAAGCTAAAGCCACCACATGAATTAATGTACTCATCAAAACTCATACCTTCAACAAATGTTTGAGCACCAGGAAGCATGACTTCACCCTGAACTATAACCATATGACTCTTTTTTGGGATGTAAATATTATCACCATCTTCTAAAAAGATGTTAGATAGATTACTATCTTTATTTATGATTACTTGACCTTTTGGTTGGACTTGTTTGGCTCTCTCTATGAAGTTTAAAACAAGCTCTGCCTCTTGTTTACGTATAATTGCCTCTTCTGTTGTGAGTGAACCAGCAGTTAATGTTTTAGCTTCTAAATCATTTAATTGAGCATCGAGTAGCTTTTTTTGCTCTAAAGCGATACTTTCTCTGTATAGTTTAAATGAGGGAGCATCTGACATATG
>JAYEMB010000041.1:14018-18089 GCA_034717855.1 Campylobacterota bacterium | reverse complement strand
TACTCTACTTTTGATTTAGTTCACCCTCCTTTCATTACTGACTTTGAAGATGATTACAAAAACAACTCTGAAAAATATAGCTTCGTTTATAATCTACTAGCCGATAAAAAGTCTAAAGAGATCTTTGAAAAAGTGATAAACTTTAAGATTAGTTTTGACTACACTTTTATGGAAGGTTTCACTAACAACCATGAGGGGCAATACTTTGATAAAGAGTTAATTCCAAGTATAAAAGATATAGTTTTCTTAGATGGGGGTGCTTATGTGGGTGACACCCTACCTCAAATCATGAGTAATTTTAAAGATTTTAAAAAGATATATCTTGTTGAACCAAATCTACTTCATATAAATATTGCAAAAAGAGATTTTGGGCAGATTAAAAATATCGAGTTTATCAATTGTGGACTAGGAGATAAAACTCATAAAACAGATACTCTTCAAACTATAGACAACAACTGTAACCACAACTATCAAACACAAAATATAGATACAATTGACAAGATCGTGAATGAAAAAGTTGACTATATAAAACTCGACATAGAGGGTGCAGAACAAGACGCAATAGATGGGGCTAGAGAGACTATAAAAAAATATAAACCAATCCTAGCTATCTGCGTTTACCATAAGGCTGAGGATTGGTACAAGATTCCCCAGAAAGTGCTAGAGATAGAGAGTGGTTATAATATCTACCTCAGGCACTATATGGAAGGGATTTTCGAGAGTGTAATGTACTTTATACCTAAGGATTTGAAACGCTATCAAAAGTAAAGATATGCGGTCTGCGATCCACTTCTAGTTTTTTCGCAACTTGAGCTACCTTATTAACAATCTCTAATGTCTCTTCCCTAACTTCAAAATTAAACAGAAGATCCTCTTCTAAATCCTGTTCAACCACCATCACTTCGATAAGTGCTCTCTTCGCATCTTTAGATTGATAGATATACTGTATCGTCATTTCAGAATCCAGTATATCTAATCTATAGAGATAGAAGTAGTAGCTATTTTCTCTGTTGTCCTCTTCGGTAATTTTTTGAATATACGCTCTTGAAAACGGACACTCTGGGTCAACAAACACATGTATATTACGCAGCTCTCCATTTCCAATTTGAATTGCATATTGGGAAATAGTGTCGAGTAAGGATTGTTGTGCTTGCGTGGCAAATAGATTCAGACTCAGTAGAATGGCAAAAAATAAAGCTTTCATCTCAAACTCCTTAAAGATAAATTTTACTTATATCTTAGCATCTACTGTTTCATATCAAAGTTAAAAAACAGACTTAAAATATTTAGCTTGTAAAAAGATTATTTTCCAGCTCTAACAATCTCTTTTTTAAAGCTAATCCTCCAGCGTATCCTGTCAGTTCTCCATTGCTCCCGATAATACGATGACAAGGAATAATTATACCTATAGCATTTGCTCCATTTGCATTGGCAACGGCTCGCACTGCTTTTTCATTTCCTATAGTTTTTGAGAGTTCTAAATAGCTAGCAGTTGTACCGTAAGGCACTTCAAGCAGAGCACTCCACACACTCTTTTGAAACGCAGTGCCTACCATTAAAAGAGGAACATCAAACTCTTTACGTTTCATTTTAAAGTACTCATCAAGTTGCTTTCGTGTCTCTTTTAGCACTCCGTCATCCTTCTCTATAAACTCTGCGTTTAGAACTTTTTTAATTCTACTATCTACAGTTGTTCTCTTTTTTCTATAGCGAAAATCTAACATACAAAGTTTCCCATCATAAGAGCCTAAAATAAACTCGGCATGTTTAGTTTTATAGTACTGTATGTTTATCTGATTCATATCTGCCTCACTGCTGTGCTGCTTCTTGAGCCTGCTTCTCTCTAAGCTTATCTTTCTTGCTCTTCTTCTTACCTTTCACAGGGGCAGGACCTTTTACTTTTTTGGGAGCTTCACCTCTGAGTTCAAAACCTTTAACACTCTCTCGTTTTAGCTTTATATCACTGCGTTTTTCTATAAGTCTGAAATGAGCCTGCGTTTCATGGTCTATGAAAGAGATAGCCTCTCCTGATTTTCCTGCTCTTGCTGTACGCCCTATTCTATGTATATAATCAGCAGGAGAACGAGGTAAATCGTAATTTATTACACAATCAATATCGTCTATATCTAAACCACGCGCTGCAATATCTGTAGCAAATAGTATGTTGACTTTTCGCTCTTTAAACGCAGCTAGAGTCTCATTACGAATATCTTGTTCTAAATCACCATTAAATGAAGCGGCTTCAAAACCGTACTTTCTAAACTTTACTGCGATGTTATCAGTCGCACGCTTATTTGCCATGAAAACTAAAACTGAGTTCCAGCTGTTCTCTTTTAAGAGATCTCTAAGTAGCGGTCCACGATTTTCACGGTTTACCTCGATAACTCTCTGATTTATTTTCTCAACAGTTTGTGACTCTTCTATAGTCACTTCTATAGGATTACTCATAATTTTTGAAGCGATGTTGAGCATTTTTGGTGGATAAGTTGCTGAGAAGAGAAGATTTTGACGCTCAGCTGGCAGTGCCTCTAAAACTAAATCAAGCTCCTCTGCAAAATCGAGATTAAGCATCTTATCCGCTTCATCTAAAACAAGGTAATCTAAATGCGAAAGATTCATCTGCTTCTTTTTGAGTACATCCAAAAACCTGCCTGATGTGGCTACTAAAACATCACATCCTTGCTGAATAGCATACAATTGATCACCAATACTCTCTCCACCAATAACGCTGACTACTTTTGGTTGTTTTGGCAGAAACTTTGAGAACTCACTAAACGCAGTTGCAACTTGAAGGGTTAGCTCTCTTGTAGGAGTCAAAACAAGAACTTTTATCTTAGCCTTACCCTCGCCTTTTTTCTCACTCCAAAGCTGCAAAATAGGCAGAATAAAACTTGCACTCTTTCCACTACCAGTCTGTGCCATAGCCATCACATCTTTTTTTTCTAATACTAAAGGAATAACTTTTTTCTGAACTTCTGTTGGCTCTATATAAGCTTTTTCTTTTAATGATAGATTGATCTCACGTGATAGTCCAAGTGTAGAAAATGGCATTTATTATTCCTATATTTATTTGTAAAAATTTTACTATTTTTTGGCTTCAAAAGAGGTTCGTCATATAAATAAAAGATTAAAAATGGTATCCTTGCATTACTATAAACAAAGGACACAGATGATTAAATCGCTAAGAGGGATGAACGATATTTTAAGTGAGGATTATGAGAGATTTACTTACTTCATAAACACAGCTACTGATGTAGCACAGAAGTATGGTTTTCATTTTATAGAGACTCCCCTTTTAGAAGAGACAGCACTCTTTAAACGCAGTGTTGGTGAATCGAGTGATATCGTTGGAAAAGAGATGTATCAGTTTACCGATAAAGGTGAAAATGATGTATGTCTTCGCCCTGAGGGAACTGCCGGTGTTGTTCGTGCCTTTGTTCAAAAAAAGCTTGATAAAGCTGGTGGAACTCACCGCTTTTTCTATCACGGTTCTATGTTTCGCTACGAGAGACCTCAAAAAGGTCGTTTAAGACAGTTTCATCAGTTTGGAGTTGAGAGTTTTGGTGTAGATAGCGTTTATGAAGATGCTACAATGATTATGATGACGAGTGATATTTTAAAACGCTGTGGTATCGGCTACAGACTTCAGCTAAACTCTTTAGGTGATCAAAACTGTATGCCTCAGTACCGTGACTCTTTAGTTGCGTTTATTGAGTCTGTTGAAGATGAGATTTGTGAAGATTGTAAACGCAGAAAAGAGACAAACCCTATCCGCGTTTTAGATTGTAAAAATGATAAATGTCAATCTCTTTATGAAAAGGCACCTAAGCTTTTAAACTCTTTATGTGAGGGTTGCGAAAGTGACTTCAGTAAGCTAAAAAAAATACTTGACGAGAATGGGATAGCTTACGAAATAGATACAAACCTTGTTCGTGGACTTGATTACTACTCCAAGACTGCGTTTGAGTTTGTAAGTGATAATATCGGAAGTCAAAGTGCAATCGCTGGTGGTGGACGCTACGATAGACTGGTAGAATTTTTAGATGGTCGCCCTACTCCTGCCGTTGGTTT
>JAYEMB010000041.1:0-13918 GCA_034717855.1 Campylobacterota bacterium | reverse complement strand
ATTCAACGTAAACACTCTCTACTTATCAATTATCCCGTTATTGGCCGTGGTAGATACCTTTTAGAGCTGCTAAGAGAGCCGATGCGCCAATACTTTGCTGAAGAGACTTTTTATGAATCAAAAGATAAGGTTGACTGGGTTTACAAGGCTGCCAAGGATATTGAGAACTATCAATCATTTTCTGTTACACAACCATTTTCAGGTTCTAGGTTTATTATAAAGCACGCTACAAATGTACTCAATGAACATGAAGTAAGCGATGATACATCGGTTACATTTGGAGAGGAGAGAGAGATACCTTTTGTATCAGAGACTCCCATAGTTCGTTCAGCGATGAGTGATGGAGCATTGAGCCCTGAAGCTGTACGTGCGTTTAGTTTAGCAGGGTCTTCCTCTGGATTAACTATAAATACAGGAGAGGGCTCGCTTACATCAAATCATCTCTTTACTCATAAACCAGACCTTAAAAATGCAGATTACCTAGAGATAGTTAAAAGTACACCTTGGGCTGAGTTTCTTTTTAAGATTGGCGATAAACTTTTTAATCGTTCTATAGCTCTAAAGTGGTACAGAACCATCCTACTCAATAAAAAGACACAAAACACCTACATCTACGATACTAAATCGCATGTACTTTTTCGTGTCAAATGGTCCGCTGATTTAGAAAGCTTTCCAAAAGAGGTACCAAACGATATCCCAAATATGATTTTTCAGATGAGTTCAGGTCTCTATGGTGTTCGTGATGAAAATGGTCTCTTTGATGAACTCAGATACCAAAAGGTAATGAAGTTCTGTCGTATGACTGAGATTAAGATTGCTCAAGGCGCTAAACAGACTGGTGGGAAACTAGCAGGTGCCAAGGTTACAGCAGATATAGCTTACTATAGAGGTGTTCCTGAGGGAGAAAATGTTTTCTCTCCTAACAGGTTCCCTTTTGCAGACTCTACTACTCACCTACTAGACTTCATTGAGAGACTACAGAAACTCTCAAAAAAACCTGTTGGATTCAAGATAGTTATTTCAGATGCCGCAGCGGTTGAGGAGTTGGCTGGGGAGATGGCTAAGAGAAAAGCAGAAGGAAGAAGTCTACCAGACTTTATCTCAGTAGATAGTGGTGCAGGAGGGAGTGCCACTGCGCCACTAGAGCTTATGGAGTCAGTTGGGCTTACAACAAACAACGCTCTTTACTTGCTTGATACTATGATGAAAAAATATGAGATTCGCCATAATGTAAAAATAATCGCAAGTGGTAAAATACTCACTCCTGATGATGCTGTTATCACTATGTGTATGGGAGCAGACGCCATTGGTATTGCTCGAGGATTTATGATGAGTGGTGGTTGTATTAGAGCTAAAATGTGTTCGGGGTTTGGCTCTCACGTATGTCCTGTCGGAATGGCTACGCAGGATGAGAAAAAACGTGCTTCATATCTAGTTGTCAAACAGGGGTATGAAATAGGAAACTATCATAGAAACATGATTAAAAGTATGAAAGTAGTTCTGGCTGTAATGGGTGTGGTTAAGATTAGCGAACTTAATAAAAAACTGCTTACATTTAAAAGTCGTAATGGTGAGATATATTTTGACATTGATAAATATTTTCATCATAAACTTCATCTATAGGATTTTTTGTTGAAAAATTTTGGTCTAGAGATATGGTCTAATAATAACTTCATCATCGAAGATGGAGAGTTAAAACTCAACCACAAAAGTAAACCATCACTCTTAGAGATTACAGAGAAAATCCGCTCAAACAATGTAAGAGGACCCATACTTCTGAGGTTTCCTCATCTAATCAAAAAACAGATTACTACACTCTATTCATACTTTGACAAAGCGATTAAAATAAATAACTACAAAGGCAGTTTTAATGCTGTCTTTCCACTCAAGGTCAACCAGTATCCAAATGTTGTAGAGGCTGTAACAAAAGAGGGTTCAGAGTTTAACTATGGTCTAGAAGCTGGTTCAAAAGCTGAACTCATTTTAGCAATGAGCAAAACTCCAAACGGTGCACATATTACTGTAAACGGTTTTAAAGATAAAGAGATGATTACTCTCGGATTTATCGCTGCTCACAGTGGGCATAATATCACTATTACTATTGAAGGGCTTGGTGAACTAGAGACGATTATAGAGGTTAGTAAAGAGTGCAGTCTTAAAATTCCAAATATAGGGATTAGAGTAAGACTCCATAGCGCAGGTAGTGGTATCTGGGCAAAAAGTGGTGGTATGGATGCAAAGTTTGGGCTTACATCTACAGAGATTATAGAAGCTGTTTCACTAATGCAAGAAGCAGATATTATTAACTCCTTGACAATGATTCATTTTCACATCGGTTCACAGATGTCAGATATTGCTCCATTAAAACGTGCCCTTAGAGAATCTGGAAACATCTACGCTGAACTCAAAAACATGGGTGCTTCATCTTTGAACAGTATTAATATCGGTGGTGGCTTAGCTGTAGAGTACGACCAACATACCCAATCAAAATCAAGAAACTACTCCATAGATGAGTTTTCAAGCTCTGTTGTCTTTCTGCTTGGTGAGATTATGGATGCAAAAAACGTTGCCCACCCTGATATATTTACAGAGTCAGGTAGATATATAGTTGCTTCACACTCTGTTTTAATAACTCCTGTTTTAGAGCTTTTTACGCAAGATTATCAAGAGAAGCTTTTGAAGTTTAAAGAGATAAACCCACCTCTTCTTGAGGAGCTTAGATATCTGCATCAAAAGTTAAATGAAAAAAACTGTATTGAGTATCTGCACGATGCATTGGATCATATGGAGTCACTCTTAACTCTTTTTGACTTAGGCTATATTGACCTGCAAGACCGTTCAAACGCAGAGATACTTGTGCATAACATTATTAAAAAATCACTCTATCTCACTTCAGCATACACTACAAATGAGTTAGAGCAACTTCAAGTCAGTCTGCAAGAGAGATACCTGATAAACGCATCTATATTTCAGAGTTTACCAGACTACTGGGGTTTAAAGCAGCATTTTCCAGTTATGCCTCTACACAAACTAGCGAGTAAGCCCCTTCGTGCGGCATCACTTTGGGATATCACTTGCGATAGTGATGGAGAGATTGGGTTTGACCCTGAGAAACCTCTCTTTTTACATGATGTTGATTTAGAAACACAGGATTACTTTCTCGGTTTTTTCAATGTTGGAGCATACCAAGAGACTCTGGGTATGGAACATAATCTCTTTACACATCCGAGTGAATACACTATAAATATTAGTGAATCTGAGTATGAAATTTGTAAAGAGATTGAGTCAAAAGATATTTTAGAAGTTCTTACTTCTGTCGGTTATGACAAAGAAGAAATATTAAACAAACTTAAGAGAGACCTCCTAAAAAGTGACTTTATTGCAGAAAAAGAAAAATGTGATACACTTGCGAAACTAGAGCTATTTCTTTCACAAAATGGCTATTTAAGAACTACAAACTAATTTTTAGGATTCAAACTTGGGACTATATTCTGATATAAAAGAAGATTTTTCAAATGCATATAAAAATGATCCTGCACTCAACTCAAAACTAGACTTTTTGTTTAACTATCCAGGTGTTTGGGCTGTAGCATGGTATAGAGTTGGGCACAGACTTCATAATTCTGGATTTAAAAGACTCGCAAGAATGCTTATGGGTTTAAATCAAATATTTACTCATATAGATATTCACCCAGCTGCAAATATTGGTAGGCGTCTATTTATTGACCATGGAACTGGTGTTGTAATTGGAGAAACCTCTATTATTGAAGATGATGTTGTTATATATCAGGGTGTAACGCTTGGTGGGGTTTCACTTGATCATGGAAAACGTCACCCAACTATTAAAAAAGGTGCTGTAATAGGTGCTGGAGCGAAAGTTCTTGGAAACATAACTATTGGAGAACATGCAAAAATAGGTGCGAACTCCGTTGTTGTAAAAGAGGTGCCTGACTGCTCTACTGCTATTGGTATTCCTGCTCACGTAATTGAAAAAGGGAGATGCCAAGATCCATTTATGCACAATATGCTCCCAGACATCAACAAAGAGATGTTTGAGTATCTACTTAAAAGGGTTGCTATTTTGGAGCATGTGCTTGTTGAAGACAACAAAGAAGTACTAGAAGAAGATCTAGAACTAGAGCACATCTATGAATCTTTCATTAAAGCGATGAAAACATAAATAAACTTTCTTTTGTAAACATATATCTACCATTATTTTAGTATAATACTTCCAATATTTTATTGGAGGTTTTTAATGCTAACAGACCGCATAAACACACTATCTGAATCAATTACAATCGCTATTACAACACTTGCCGGGGAGCTTAAAGCTGAGGGAAAAGATATCCTTAGTTTTTCTGCTGGTGAGCCAGACTTTGGTACACCTCAAGTTATCAAAGATGCTGCAATAGATGCTATTAATAATGACTACACAAAATATACGCCAGTTGATGGTTACCCAGAACTTAGAGAAGCTATCGCAAATAAGCTAAAACGCGATAATGGTTTAACTTACGCTCCTAATCAAGTTATTGCTAACAATGGTGCTAAGCACTCTCTGTTTAACCTCTTTTCTGCAGTTATCCAAGATGGTGCTGAAGTTATCATTCCTGCTCCTTACTGGGTTACTTATCCTGAGCTAGTTAAGTATTGTGGCGGTAAAGTTGTTGAGATTGAAACTCATGATACAGATGGTTTTAAAATCACTCCAGAGCAGTTAAAAGCTGCAATCACTACAAAGACTAAAATGTTAGTTCTTACGACTCCGTCAAACCCTACTGGTTCTATCTACACAAAAGAAGAGCTAACGGCACTTGGAAAAGTTCTTGAGGGAACTGATATCATTGTTGCATCTGATGAGATGTATGAGAAACTTACTTACGAGGGTGAGTTTACTTCATGTGCAGCAGTGAGTGAAGATATGTACAAGCGTACTGTAACTATCAATGGACTTTCAAAATCAGTTGCTATGACTGGTTGGAGATTTGGTTATATGGCCGCAGCAGACACAGACCTTATCAAAGCGACTAAAAAACTTCAGTCTCAAAGTACGTCAAACATCAACTCTATCACTCAAATGGCAGCTATTGCCGGTCTTGACGGTAGTGCTGATGCTGATATAGCTATGATGAAAAAAGCATTTATCGAGCGTAGAGATGAAGCCGCTAAACTTATTAATGATATTAATGGGCTAAGTGTACTTAAGCCAGACGGTGCATTTTATCTGTTCGTAAATATCAAAGAGGTATCTTCTGATTCGATGGAATTTGCAAAATCACTTTTAGCCGATAAAGGTGTTGCTGTTGTTCCAGGTGTTGCGTTTGGTAGTGAGGGTTACTTCAGACTAAGCTTTGCTACTGATATTAATACTATCCGTGAGGGTATCTCTAGAATTGCGGAGTTTGTCAAGGATCTTAACTCTTAATCCCTTAGACAAGCATTATGCATATGCTTGTCAACGTCTAAATATTATATTTATTACTTACAGGATTTCCTTTTGAAAAAAATTATTCTTCCTTCACTATTAAGCCTATTTCTCTCAGTCTCACTCTTCGCCAAAGAGCCTTTTGTACAAGTTATGTCTATAAGTGATATTAACAATGTAGAGGGTGCAAAGAGCAAAATAAAAAAATTAGGCTACAAAAGCCGTGTCAATAAATATGGAAAGTGGTATATCATATACGCTGGTCCCTTTGAAAATAATGAAAAGGCAACTCAAGCACTAAAAGTCATTAAAAAAAGAGTTTCAAAGGGTGCTATCCTTACAGAACTAAAAGTGAAAAGTTCCAAAAAAACAGTAAGAAAAGAGCCTATAGTCGTAGTACCAGTTCAAAAAAAAGCTGTTCCAAAAGCACTCCCTAAAGAGACTCCAGTATCTGCGACAGCGGCACAAAAAAGTGTAAAAAAAATAGAAAACAGTTCAGTAAAAGAAAACGCAGCTGTTCCAAAAAAGATTGTTCCTGCAGTAGCAAAAGAGAAAAAGATAGTCTCTGCACCCATAGTAAAAACAGTAGAAAAAGAAGAGAGTGCACCACTACAGGACAAACAAGGAAAGAGTCTTTATATTGGTCTTTCAGCTGGTTCATCAGTAGTGAATATTGAACAAAATAATATAGACGGAACTATACCGCTCCTTTTTGAGATTAAAGACTCTGGTATAAACTATGGTGTCGAAATAGGATATTACTTTAATGATAATATATTTCTATCACTCAACTATCAACTAGCAGACTTTGAAGGTGTAAGTATTGACAGTGCATTTGCTACGCTTAACTATCAACTCGATGAGTTCTATTCAATATCTCCATTTGTAGGAATTGTGGCAGGAAACAGTATAAGAAGCTGGGATAAAAACCCTGTTCCTTCAGAGAGTGAGATAGGTTCTGTTTCATCGTTTCTTGTGGGAGCCCAAATAGGTAGTGATATCTCACTTTCTTATAACTTCTCACTCTATTTTTACTATAGATATCTAATGATGGATACTACTACAAATATATCTACAATTGATGAAAAGGCTAGTATAAAGTATGAGAACGAACAGAACCTAAATTTAGGACTAAAATATAATTTTTAAAAAGTAGGCAAGACCTACTTTAAAGCTTGAAGAGCTTTGATAACTTCATCTAAGTTATCAAGTGGAATATGAACTTTCCACTCTGGTTCTTCTGCGTTTCCAGCTAGAGATATACCAACACTAGCAACGGAAGCACTTCCTGCACCATACGGTTCATCTATCTTTGTTACTGAAATAACACCATTTTTTGTTCCACTTAACGCGATTGTATTACTCATTTTAAATTCCTTAAAAAATTATTTAAGTAGTCTAGCAACTTTACCCTGAAGTTTAAGCCACTGTTTATGACCCATCAGAGGAAAACCTGCAAAAGTTAAGCCACTCTCTTTAATACTTTTAGTAACACCACTTCTTGCAGCAAAGGTATTAAAAGGTGCTATCTCTAAGTGACCAGCCACACCTGACTGAGCACCAATGACAGTATTTCTTCCCATTTTAGATGAGCCAGCAAAACCACTTTGCGCTACTAAAACAGAGTACTCACCAACCTCGCAGTTGTGTCCAATTTGAACAAGATTATCTATGCGAACACCCTTTTTAATCAGCGTAGTGCCAAAAACAGCTCTATCTATAGCAACAGAACTACCAATCTCAACATCATCTTCTAAGACTACGTTTCCATTTTGATAGATTTTTTTATGCTCACCAAGCTTGGAAGTTGCAAAACCAAAACCATCAGAACCTATAGTTGTATTTGCATGGATTCTACAATCAGCTCCAAGTTCACAGTCTCTATAAATAGTCACGCTTGGATAGAGAATCGTATTATCACCAATAACAGAATTGGCACCTACATAGACATGAGCCATGATAGTACAGTTCTTACCGACAATAGCACCATTTGCGATTTCTGCTTTTGGAGAGATAAGAGTTCCCTCACCTATTATTGGTGCTGGTAAAGTCTCATCCTCTATAGGAGGTGCGAAGTGCTTTGAGAGAGTTGCCACTTCCCAATAAGGAGCATCAACAACAAGAGCTGCAGAAGTTACCGGAACACTATCTTTAATCTTTTCATCAACTAAAATAGCTCCAGCATTTGAATTTTGGATATCTTTTAAATATTTAGAGTTTGAAACAAAAGAGATCTCATTTTGAGTTGCATCTTTTAAAGTGTTAATACCTCTGATTTGGATATCTTCACCACTAAACTCTGCGCCAACTATCTCAGCAATCTCTTTGAGTCTCATATCTATCTCTCTAGTGCTACAGCACCACTTCTAACAATCTCTTTTGGATTATATCTCTTAATGGCCTCTAAAAAGTGGCTTACTCTCTTGGGCTCATCTGTAACCATAGCGATAATAATATTTTCACCAGAGTTAACGACCTTACCATTATACGCCTCGCAAAGTATGCTTATATCACTGATATTTTCATTAATTGGAAACTTGATAAGTGCCATCTCTTTTTCTACTAAATCCGCATGCTCATAAACGCGAAGAACCGGAATAAGCTTGTGAAGTTGCTTAGTAATCTGCTCAATCACACGAACTGAACCAGATGTAACAATCGTCAGACGAGAGTACTTGCTATCTGGGATAGGTGCAACTGTCAGAGATGTGATGTTGTAGCCACGACCTGAGAAAAGGTTTGTGATACGAGAGAGAACACTCGCCTCATTCACAACAATAACTGAAATTACTCTTCTTTCATTATCACTCATTATTTTGTCTCCTTTTTCTCTAATAACATCATATTAAACAGGGACCCGCCCGCTGGAACCATCGGCATAACATTCTCAAATCTCTCTACGATTACCTCGATAAACGCAACTACATTTTTCTCAACTGCATCTTTAAGAGCAGCATCAAACTCCTCTTTGGTCTTAACTCTGTAGCCTATTCCGCCAAAGGCTTCTGATAGTTTTACAAAGTCAGGCTGAACAGTTAAATCTGTTTCAGAGTGGCGTTTATCATAAAAGAGTGTCTGCCACTGACGAACCATGCCGAGGAAGTTGTTGTTCAAGATAATATTTACAACTGGAATCTTTTTCTCAACCGCTGTCATCAACTCTTGAACATTCATCAAAATAGAGCCATCACCTGTAAAGTTGATAGATGTCTTCTCCGGAGATGCTGCTTTTACACCAATCGCTGCTGGAAAACCAAAGCCCATCGTTCCAAGTCCACCAGAAGAGACGAACTGACGAGGACGACTAAATGGATAAAACTGTGCAGTCCACATCTGGTGCTGTCCAACATCTGTAGAGATATTGGCACTATCCCCAAGTAGTTCACCAACACGCTCAATAACCCACTGAGGTTTAAGTCTATCTGTATCTTCGTGATACGCTAGAGGGTGAAGCTCTGCGAAGTTAGAGATAGTCTCTCTCCATGATTCATAGTTTTCGCTATCTACTCTGTCAGACTGCTCAAGCATATCTTTAACGACTTTCTTAATGTCACCAACTATCGGATAGTCTGCGTTTACTAGCTTTGAGATAGATGCTGGGTCAATATCTACATGAATAACACCTGCATTTTTAGCAAACTCGGAAAGTTTTCCAGTTACACGGTCATCAAATCTAGCACCAAGACCTATCACTAAATCTGTCTCACTCATAGCCATATTTGCAGCGTAAGAACCGTGCATACCAAGCATACCTACAAGTAGCTTATCATCATGAGAGAGTACACCTCTTGCCATAAAAGTTTCAACTGCAGGAATTCCTGTCTTGTGAACAAACTCTCTCACTTCATCTGCTGCGTTTGAGTTGATGATACCACCACCAAGATAGAAGAGTGGGCGCTTAGCTTTCGCAATTGCATCGATAGCTTTTTTAACCTGACGAGGATTACCTTTTGTGTGAGGCTTATATGTCTCTAGTTCTAACTCTACATCATAGTCAAACTCAGCTATCTGTGCTGTAACATCTTTTGGAATATCAACATGAACAGGACCTGGACGACCAGAACGAGCGATATAAAATGCCTCTTTAAGAATACGAGGGAGATCTGCTGCATCTGTAACAAGATAGTTATGTTTCGTACAAGGACGTGATATACCAATAGCATCTATCTCTTGAAAACCATCAGTACCGATCAGGCTCATTGGAACCTGACCTGAGACAACAACAAGTGGAATAGAGTCCATGTAAGCATCAGCTAAACCAGTAACTGCGTTTGTAAAACCTGGACCCGATGTAATCATCGCAACACCAACTTTACCACTCGCCTTTGCATAACCCTCAGCAGCATGGACTGAAGCTTGCTCGTGACGATTTAAAATATGTTGGAATCCATCTTGTTTGTATATCTCATCATAAACATTCATTATCGCTCCACCAGGGTAACCAAAAACTGTGTCAACACCCTCTGCAATAAACGCTTCTATGACCATCTGTGCACCACTAATTTGCATGATAAGTCTCCTCTATAAAAAAGTATAATTTTAAAAATCTGATGATTATATCCAAGAGGAGCTATATTTGAGGTTAAAGGGGGATATAACTTTTAAGTTACAAACTAATCTAAGATTGAGTTTTGAATCATTGATGGTCTCCACATACTGATAGAGCCGTGAGTTAGGTGAGAGAGTGTTAATTTAGAATCTGGATAACTTGATTTAAACTGCTTAAAGAAATTTTCAATCTGGTCTTGTAATCCAAAGGATAACATATAGTTTTTTATACCATTTTCAAGACTTGCTCTAGGGACCCTATTTTTCATAGCATCTTCAAGCTGAACCATATAGCAGAGTCCAAAAACTGTTGCTAATGAGGTGTATTTTGAGCTAATATTTATATAAGGATTTAAAGTTTTTTTAACTGAAAATATATCTCCATCTACTGCATATCTGTTTGCTCTGCTGATATCACTATTCCACTGCTCTTGAAGTTTTTGGCCATCTTCACTATCTTGTAAAGTTTCAAAACGCGACAACAAATTATATGCATTTAGCATATCTTCATCTTCAACGGCATTGAAAAACTTCTCTCTAGACTCAATACCAAGTATCAACTCTCTAACTTCTTCAGTAAAGTCACTAAAATCTTCCAATACTCTTAGTAGTTTGATAGCTGAGTGAGTATCCCCAGCCTCTATGAGTTTTTGAGATTTTATATAGAGTGTATCTGCGTATTTCATAAGATGCAAATAATCTTCAAACTCTTTTAAAAATGGATTTAATTTTACAAGCTCAAAAACTATCTTAAAATCTTTTTGACCTACAGCAACTCGAAAACGTTTATAGACTTCACCCTGCGTTAAAAGTTCTTTGATTAACTTCGTCTTCTCGCTTATTCCTCTATATGGAGAGAGTATCTCTTTTGCTCTCTCTGCACCTTTTGGGTCTAGGGAGTATTGCTGAGCCGCCCCAAAAGCCTTTTTCCAGTTTGTTTCAAGGGCTCTATAGAGACTTGAATCTTTATACATTGGGTGCTTGCTTGCAAGCCCATAAGCGAGTGTAAATTTTCCCTGCTTAGCAAACATAGCAAACTTAGTAAAATCTTCATATTCAATAATGACACTCTTCATAAGGGTATTTTTGGCAGGTATATTTTTAAAGTGTTTAAAAAGAGTTATGGCTGTTTTAGTCTCACCTTTTTCTAAAGCGATTTTTGCTTTTTTAAGTGTAGTTTCCCATAAATTTGTAACTAAATGATAGATTTTCGTATATTTCAAAACAGGATTGTTTTCAGCTTCTAACTGAATAGCTTCAAAATCTTTTACTTTAAGCAGTTCTTGAAACTTCTCCTCACCCTCATAAATATTATAAAAGAGTATGTCTCCATCCTCTGTTCCTACAATCAGATGATTTGTTTTTTTATTAAACTCTAGTGCGGTGATTGTGGCATGCAGTTTTATATATTTATTTGAGAGTAGTTCATAACTCTTCAAGTCATAAAGTAAAACATACCCCAACTCTGTTCCCATAAACAAAAACTGCTCATCACTGCTTATGACTATCTGAGTCACTGTATCGTGAATCTTTTCTAATCTATGAATAACCTTTTCACTGTGAATATTCCAGATAATTCCAGTTGCATCTTTATCTATGCTAAGAAGACGGCTGTTATCAAGAAACTTGAGCTTCATAACAGGTGCTTTGTGTGCTATTAGTTTTGCTTTTGGTGTCAATGTAGCAAGGTTATAGAGTGAAACTTTCTTATCAAAACTGGCTGTTGCAACCCAGTTTCCATTTTGAGAAAAGGCTATATCATTAATCGTATCGATATGAAAAGGAAGAGTGAAAACGAGCTTTGCACTCTTAAGCTCTACAGCGTATGTTTTCCCATCATCTCCACAAGAGAACAGATATCTGTTTAAGGGGTCAATACCGAGACAGGAGATTTCACCATGATGTCTATCAACCTGACCGACAAGTTGTTTTGTATCAGCACTGTAGAGTCTAGATTCCTTGCAATCAGGACTAACACTTGCAAAATAGTGAGCATCACTGCTAAACGCAATCATACGTTCTCTATATCTTTTATGTCGAATTTTTACTTTAAAACCATTTAAAAGCGATACTGTTTGCGGGTCAAAAAACCTAACTGTAGTCTGAGAATCAACCACTGCAAGAGAGTTGTTGTTTAGCATTTTTAACAAAATAACCGGCTCATTTATATTTTTGCTATTAACAACTTCCATCTGCATTTTAATCCCTTAAGTATCCCTCAGCTTTTAAGGCTGATCTAATCTCAAGCTGATGCTCTTTACCCTTAGTCTCCATATGCACTGTAACATTTGCATCACCGTAATCTAAGGAGACTGAAGTTCTGTCATAGGCTATATGCACTATATTTGCGTTTAACTCTTGAAGTATCTCTGTAAAACGCATCAGTGAGCCTGGTTTATCAACGAGAGTCACA
Organism: Campylobacterota bacterium; assembly: GCA_034717855.1. Taxonomy (GTDB): domain Bacteria; phylum Campylobacterota; class Campylobacteria; order Campylobacterales; family Sulfurimonadaceae; genus Sulfurimonas. The sequence continues at coordinate 1,532 of JAYEMB010000041.1, read as the reverse complement.
GTGACTTTCATCTTACGTCCAGACTTCAAAAGACCTTTTTCGATGATAACAGAGAGGAGTGTTACATCCATATTTCCGCCACTCAAAACAACAGCTACTTTTTTATCCTCTAAGTGCTCAAGTTTTTTATGCAGCATTGCTGCTACACCGACTGAACCAGCACCCTCAACAACAAGCTTCTGCTTTTCAAGTAAAAACAAAATTGCACTCGCAATCTCTTCATCATCCACACTGATGATTCTATCAACAGATTCAAGCGCATAATTAAGTGTAACTTCAGAGGTATCACGAACAGCAATACCATCTGCAATCGTTCTCACACTTGTAGTGTCGATAGCCTTTTTAAGCTCAAAAGAGTTCTTAAACGCAGGTGCACCGCAGGCACTCACGCCGATAACTTCAATGCTTGGATTTATCGACTTAAACGCAGCAGCCATTCCAGCGATGAGTCCACCGCCACCAACAGGAATCAAAACTGCGTCTAGATCTTCACACTTATCTAAAATATCAAGTGCAACTGTACCCTGCCCAGCTATAACCTCTTCATCTTCAAAGGGGTGAACAAAAGTGAGAGAGTTCTCTTGCCCATATTTTGTAGCATAAGCGTAGGCCTCATCATAATTAGAACCTGCAAGAATAACCTCTGCTCCGTAATGCTTTACACCATTCACCTTTGTAAGCGGTGTCGACTCCGGCATAACAATAACAGCTCTAATACTAAACTTTGAAGCAGAGAGAGCAACTCCCTGAGCGTGATTTCCAGCACTTGCAGCAACTACACCACAAGCTCTCTGCTCATCACTCAGTGAAGCTATTTTATTATATGCTCCACGTATTTTAAATGCACCGGTAACTTGGAGATTCTCTTTTTTGAGATAAACCTCACACGAAGCCACTTCACTAAGATGAGGAGCGAAGGAAAAAGGAGTATCAACTACAACATCTTTTATTCGCTCTTTAGCCTCATATATCTTTTTTATATCTAACAATAAATTACCTTTTATAAAGAGCGGTGTTCTACCATACTACAGAAGTTTTGAACTACTTTCATACCTGCGTTTTCAGCTTTTTCTGCCGCAGCATTGTTTACTATACCCTTTTGAGACCAGAAAACTTTTACATTTCCTTTTTCAATACAAGCATCAGCGATAGGGTCAAGTGCAGCAGGTTTTCTAAAGATATTTACCATATCTACATCAAAAGGAATCTCTAGTAGAGAGCGGTAAACTTTTTCACCTAAAATAGTCTCCTCTTTTGGATAGACAGGAACTATCTTGTAACCCTGCTCTTGCAGGTATTTTGCCACCATATGACTATCTTTACTCTCATCAGGAGAGAGTCCTAAAACTGCTATCGTCTTTACACTGTCAAAAATATCTTTTATCTCTTGTTTATTTGAGTTAATACTCGGAAATTCACACTCCATGATATAAACCTTTTCATATAATTTTTAAATTTTGAAGATTATATCAAAAAACCACATAGTTCCTTATAAGCCTTTAATTTACAGATAGAGCAGTTTTTCAAAAAAC
>JAYEMB010000040.1:0-4899 GCA_034717855.1 Campylobacterota bacterium | reverse complement strand
TTGGTAAACGTACTGGTTATCCAAAAATTGCAATGAAGCCTATGTCTGTAATGTTAACTGCTCTTGGTGCTGCTTTACTATGGTTCGGTTGGTACGGATTTAATGGTGGATCTGCGTTTGGTGCAAACGCTATCGCTGGTTTAGCTTACTTGACAACTACTTTAGCGACTGCTGTAGCTGCTATTACATGGTTACTTATCGAGTGGTTAGTTTACAAAAAGCCAACACTACTAGGTGCTGCTTCAGGTGTTGTTGCAGGTCTTGTTTCTATTACTCCTGCTGCAGGTTTCGTTGATGTTGGTGGTGCTATGATTCTTGGTGCTGTTGGTTCAGTAATCGCATTCTTTGGTGTTGCTACACTTAAAAAGAAACTTGGTTATGATGACTCTTTAGATGCATTTGGTATTCACTTCTTAGCTGGTCTATGGGGTGCGCTTGCAACAGCAATCTTCGCTCTTAAAGACAATGACTTACTATGGGATGGTCCACTTAAAGAGTCAGGTGACAGAATGGGTCAATTCTTAGTTCAAGTTGAGTCTGTTGTAGTAGTAGGTCTATTTACTGCAATTGGTACAGTGATTGTTTACTACATAGCAATGGCACTTACTGGTGGCGGACGTGTTGATGAAGAGACTGAGCAAATGGGTCTTGATGAAGCAACACATGGTGAAAAAGCTTTAAATATCTAATTTGAACGATATAGGAAGTAATTCCTTTATCTACGCTGGAGCCGCTATGGCTACTAAAGCTAACTTCCTTTGGAAGTAGAAAAATTATAGAGTTGATTTAAACTACAAAAGTGGTTACAATTTTAAAATAATTAAAAAAGGCTTCACGCCTCTTATGACAAATATGGAGTCTTAAATATGAAAAGAGTAGAAGCGGTTATCAAACCATTTAAACTAGAAGATGTAAAAGATGCACTGGCAGAGATCGGAATCGATGGTATGACAGTTAGCGAAGTAAAAGGTTATGGTCGTCAAAAAGGTCATAGTGAACTTTATCGTGGTGCAGAGTATGTAGTTGATTTTTTACCGAAAATCAAAATGGAGATGGTAGTTGATGACAAAGATGTTGATCAAGTTACAGCTACAATCGTTGAAGCAGCTAGAACTGGTAAAATCGGTGATGGTAAGATATTTGTAAGTGATATCGAACAGATTATCCGTATCCGTACAGGTGAAACAGACGTAGAAGCTATATAGTTTCATTTCTTCCCAAATCCACAACTTTTTAGTTGTGGAACCCTCTTAAAAAACTTCATTTAACTTTCGATATAAATTTCTTTAGCTACCATTACCTAATTAATATAAAGGGTATTCTCACATGTTAGAAGCTGATTTTAAATACGTTATAGACACTTTCTTCGCACTATTTTCTATGGTGCTTATAATCTTTATGGTTCCAGGTTTTGCGATGCTCGAAGCTGGTCTTGTGCGTACAAAAAATGTTACATCTGTACTTACTATAAACGTCATGATTTACGCTGTTGCATCCATGGCATTTTTACTTATAGGGTATGACCTTGCGTTTGGCTCATGGGAAAATGACTCTATGAGTATGTGGGCTGCGTTTTTGTTTCAGATGGCATTTGTAGGTAAGACTATAAATATTATGAGTGGTGGTGTGAGTGAGCGTGTTCGTATTATTCCTCTCTCTATTTTTGCAGTTATTATGGGTGGAGTTATCTACCCAACAGTTGTAAATATTAGCTGGGGTGCTGATATGATAGCGGGAACATTTTTAGATATCGATATGTACGATTTAGCAGGCTCAACTGTAATCCACTCAACAGGTGGCTGGGCTCTTCTTGCAGCTATAATCATCATGGGTGCTCGTCGTGGTCGTTATGTAAATGGAAAAGTGAGAGTTATTCCTGCTTCAAATATCCCACTTGTAACGCTCGGTGCATTTTTACTCTGGATAGGTTGGTTTGGTTTTAATGGTGGTTCTGTGGGAAGCATCTCAAGTGTTGAGAGTGCTGATGCGGTTGCTAGAACGATTATGAATACAAATACAGCTGGTTTAGCCGGTGCAATTATCGCGGGTACACTCATGTACTTTAGATACAAACTCTTTGATATCACGATGGTTTTAAATGGTGCACTTGGTGGGCTAGTAGCTGTAACAGCAGGACCTGATCTGTACGATATGTACACACCTATTTTAATAGGTTTTATTGGTGGTGCTTTAGTAGTATTTGCAGTTCCACTCTTTGATAAGCTAAAACTTGATGATCCTGTTGGTGCTCTTTCTGTTCACCTTGTAAATGGTATTTGGGGAACATTAGCTGTTGGTATATTTGTTGAGAGCGTTTCATTTATGGCACAGCTCAAAGGTGTAGTCGTAGTAGCTGTTTTTGCCTTTAGTGTTTCGTTTGTTGTACTCTACATCATCAACAAAATCTCTACATTTAGAGCAGAAGATGATGCTCAGCTTGAAGGTATGGATGTTAACGAGTGTGGTGTGGAAGCATACCCAGAGTTTAAACGCTCGATTTAATAGCACACGCTAAAGGAATAGATCCCTTTGGCAAAATTTTATTCTTATGTAACATATAATTTGTTATTATCCTTTTCATGATTAGACATACTCCTTCTTTTATAATATCTCTCATAATCCACTCCCTTTTATTAGTGGCAGTTTTTTATACTTACAGATATTTTTCATCAATGCCGAGTGAGAAAAAAGATGAGCAGATATGTTTGAAGCTCCAATGTATAACTCCTGCACATAAACATATAGAAGATAAAGCGGTGCTAAAAAAAATCCCTCCTAAGCCAGTTAAACCAAAAGTGCAAAAGCCAAAGGTGGAAAAAGTTGTCAAAAAGATAGTTCCAAAGCCTCTGAGCGTACCTGTTGTGAAAGAGGAAGTAAAACCTAAAGAGGAGCCAGAAGAGGTCTATATAGAACCTATAAAAGAGGATATTGTTGAGCATGAGGAAGTTACTGAGATAGTAGTTGAAGAAGAAGTTCAACAATCCGAGGAATCTACTCACAGACTCTCTCAAGAGGAAAAAGCGATAGAACAAACGCAAGAGTATATGGATGAGCACATAAAACAGATAGTGAACTTGTTAAGAGAAAACCTCTACTATCCAAGGTCTGCAAGAAAAAGAGGAATAGTTGGAGAAGTAGTTGTTAAGTTTACTTTATCAAAGGATGCAACTGTGAGCTTAGTTGAAGTTATATCTTCAAAAAGCGAAATATTAAGTCGTGCAGCTATAAAAACTATAGAAGACCTCTCAGGTGAGTTTCCAAAACCAAATGAAGAGTTAGTGCTTCGCGTACCTATTAACTATGAGCTTAAAAGATAATATATATTTATCTTGAGTAGAATAGTTACATATTGTTAAAATTTATAAAATTATAATAATTGTATATTTGTCTAGTACGTATGTGTGTTATTATAAATAAATTTAAACTTAGGAGAAATGATGAAATTGATTAATAGTGTATTAGCTTTAAGTGCTATTGTAATATTGACAGGATGTGGTGGTAGTAGCGGAGATGGAGATAGTCCTTCTTCTACAACTTTACCAGTAGTAAATGCAGTGGAAGCGGAAGCTACTGTGGCAAATGGAGAGGAAGCAACAGAAGTAGTTACAGAAATGGGTGATGTTACAGAAATGGGTAGTTTACTTGCTGTTGAAGATGAAGGAAAAGCGGCTTCATTTGATAAACTAGAGTTTATCTCATTACAGCAAAATATAGTAACTGATATTTTATCTAAAGAGGCAGTAGCTTTAAATCAAGCAATTAATGAGTCAGATACATGTGATAATGGAGGGACGTATTCGTATGTAGGTAGTCAAACAGAGACGGCATATAATATGACAACTACATTTAATAACTGTGACATGTATGGAACTCTAATGAACGGCTCAATGAGTATAGCTATGACAGGTACAAATTACGGTGAAACTGTAGCGAGCACAGATATAAAAATTACAAGTGATTACTCAGTAACTGTTGATTCATCATTAGCAGTAAAGTTATATGCAGGGAGTTACTTTAATGTTAAGTATACAGGATATGCAGATGATGACAATTTTGAAGGAACATTAAAAAGTTCTTTATGGTTTGAATCATCAGGTATTAAAGCTCGTTATGATGACTTAGAAGTTGATTTCTCAGTTAACGGAGCAGCTTATGAAGTGAGAAATTGTTACAAAGCGGGAAGAGTTTATATCAATAATATAACTGAATATTTAGATATTGATACAGAGTATGATCCTAATTGTGATTTCTCTTTTGTTAATGACGGTACTGGATTAGTGTCAGGCAGCTTAGAATATACTTTTAGTAGTGGCCAAAAAATTCATGCAGAAGTTACTAGTACTGATGAAATAACTTATACTGTTGTTAATTAGAAAACTTTTTTTACTAATTCCTCTTTTTGGAGGAGTTAGTCTTGCTGATAGCTATACTCTCTCTACTAAATTCCTCGATAGTACTCTAAAATATAATGTTAAAGACACAAATCGTGAACTTGAAGCGGAATTGGAGTTTCCTTCTAAAACAGTAGCTTTGTTGCTTGGATACACACATGATTTAGATATTGGCTCACTCTCCTTTAACTTAGAACACTCTATATACTCAAATATACAACAAGGTACAGATACAGATTGGTATCAAAATGAAATGAGTGTTTATTCTGAGTCTGATACTGAGCTTGATAAATATTATAAATTTAGTATAGCTTATAGCTCCCGACTCTCAAAAAAAATATTCATGGCAATAGAGTTGTACCATGAAAACTGGCAAATGACCTGGTCAGATACAAAACAAACAAACTATTACAATGATACATACTCTGAAGTCTCTGGAGAGACTGTAAAGTATGGGCAAGAGCTAAATGGAGCAAAATTTAAATTAGGCTACGAAAACAGTCTGTTT
>JAYEMB010000039.1:0-4970 GCA_034717855.1 Campylobacterota bacterium | reverse complement strand
TGTCATAAAGGCATAGAGCATATCAGAGAAGAGAGTTCTGGTATGATGAAAGCCATTTTAGATGTGGCAGAAGAAGCTGGACACAAAGGCAACGACTGTATCGTTTGTCATGGTGGTAACCCCTACAACAAAAGTAAAAAGTATGCCCATAAGGGAACAGTAAAATATTTTAAAAAGAACAAAGGTCCAAAAGAGTTCTATCCGGCACCAGGAAGTACTTGGATAAACCAAAACACTTGTGGAATGTGTCACCAAGAGCAGGTAAATGCTCAGATGAACTCACTTATGATGACAGAGCAGGGTAAAATTCAAGGAGCACTTTGGAGTTTTGGCGGGAAGAATGGTTATAACCATGATATAGGAAACTACGCAACTAAAAACCCTGATGACCCTCATAAGCGTTTGGGGACAGAAAAATATAAAACATATATGAATAAACTCTCACTTATGGAACCACAAGCTTTTCCAAGTGAGATGAAAGAACTCCCACCTGCACCAACTGCTGAAGAGGTTGAAAAAGACCCATCTTTAGCTGTTTATACTTATCTTCGTCAAGAGTGTTTACGTTGTCACACAGGCTCTAAAGGTCGTCAAAAACGCGGTGATTATAGAGGAATAGGGTGTGCATCTTGTCATATTCCATACTCTAATGAGGGCTATTACGAGGGGAAAGACAAGTCTATTTCCAAAAAAGAGAGAGGACACCTTTTAGTCCACTCAATGCAATCTTCTCGTGATGCGAAAGTAAAAGTTCATGACACAGAGTACTCAGGAATTCCTGTTGAGACTTGTTCGACTTGTCACAATCGTGGAAAACGTATCGGTGTTTCATATCAAGGTCTGATGGAGAAAGCTTACAACGGACCTTATGATGATGATGGAAATGAGCAGCCAAAACTTCACACGAAACGCTATATGCATATGCAAGAGGATATTCACTTTCAAAAAGGGATGTTGTGTCAGGATTGTCACACCTCAAATGATATGCATGGAGATGGTTTTTTAACTGGTGCGAACTTAGCAGCTGTTGAGGTTGAGTGTCAAGATTGTCATGGAACTACTTCGTCTTACCCTTGGGAACTGCCACTCGGTTACTCTGATGAGTTTAACACAACTGCCGCAACGGGTGAAGCTCGTGGAACTACTATGACTATGGCTGAGTACTTGAAAAAAGGTAGTGTAAATGAGCCTCGTGATGGCTATCTTCTGACTGCTCGTGGTAATCCTTTGATTCACGCTGTAAAAGATGGAAATGAGATAATCATGCACCTCGCAAGTGGAAAAGATATAAAGCTCCAACCGCTTAAAAAGTTAAAAGAGGAAGAGAAGTTATCTCCAAAAGGTCTTTTAGCGATGGACTCTATCACTGCTCATAACGATAATATGGAGTGTTACACTTGCCATGCAGGATGGGCGCCACAATGTTATGGTTGTCATGTAAAAATCGATTACTCAAAAGGTAAGCAGAATCCTGATTATTTAAAAGCTGCACATGACCATGACATACATGGTAGAACTGGTGATATGAAAAATCTTAAAAACTATCTTGTTGATGGAAAAGTTACAGAGACGAGAAGTTTTATGAGATGGGAAGACCCACCTCTCTCTCAAAATGGTGAAGGTCGAATAAGCCCGACTATTCCAGGGTGTCAAACGACTATTACAGTTATAGGTAAAGATGGAAAAGCACTCCTTAAAAATCATATCTATAAAGTAGCAAATGTTGAGGGTGCAGGAGAAGAGGGACAAAACGCGATAGATATGTCACCTGTTCAACCGCACACAATCTCTAAAGAGGGTCGAAGTTGTGAGTCTTGTCACACAACGCCAAAAGCGATGGGAATGGGTATCGGTGGTTCTAAAAGTACAAAAGATCCATCTATGACAACTATTACTGACATCATGACGGCCGATGGAAAAGTGCTACCGACCATAGTCGATGAGCAGATGCCAGCAATCGCTAACCTACACTATGATTACTCTAAGTTTATAGATGAAAATGGAACGCAACTTCAAACTGTCGGGCATCACTGGAAACTCTCAGGACCGCTCAGCAAAGAGCAACGTGATAAATTAGACAGAAGTGGCGTTTGTCTATCTTGTCACCTTGATATACCAAAAGGCAACTTAGCGGTATCAGCACTGACTCATGTCGCTGAAATGGCAGATGTTAAGATAGACAATAAGATGCATAAAAAGATAGTAAATAAAACGCTCAATGTAGCAGCTTGGTTGCAGGTTCTAGTTGGAATTTTTATGAGTATGCTTCTTGTCTATCTGATTTATTTTATGTTCTTTAAGAAAAAACCATATAATCCAAGAAATGAAGGGTGGAAGTAGTGAAAAAATTATTAGTAGTACTGGCTTTAACTGCATCTCTATTTGCAAATGACATTATCATAAAAGATAGTGTTCACAGTGTTGATGCAACAATCAATAATATTAAAAAGATAGTAAAAGCTAAAGGATTTGGTGTTTTTGCAGTTATTAACCATAAAGGTAATGCAAAAAGTGTTGAGATGAGTATGCGAGAGTCCAAGTTAATCGTTTTTGGAAACCCAAAACTTGGGACTGCACTTATGCAAGAAAATATTCTATCTTCTTTGGATTTGCCTTTGAGAGTTTTAGTCTATGAAGATGTTGATGGAAGTGTAAAAATCGCTTACAGAAATGCTTCATGGTTAAAAGGTCTGCATGGCTTAGGTGATAATGAGAGTGTTGGGAAAATAGATAAGGGTCTTGATGACCTTACAAATAAAGCGGGCAGATGAAAAGATTAACGAAAGAAGAAGCACTTGATTTAATAAAAAATGCTGACTTAAAAGAGTTAGGTCGTATGGCGAGTGCAAGAAAAAAAGAGTTACATCCAAAAGGTGTTACAACTTTTGTAATCGATAGAAATATAAACTATACAAACATCTGTTGGGTTGACTGTAAGTTTTGTGCGTTTTACAGACATGAAAAAGATGCTGATGCTTATGTGCTCACGTTTGATGAGATTGATGCAAAGATAGATGAGCTTTTAGAGATTGGCGGAACACAGATACTTTTTCAGGGCGGTGTGCATCCAAAGCTAAAGATAGAGTGGTATGAGGATTTAGTCGAGCATATTCATACTAAATATCCGACTATAACTATCCATGGGTTTAGCTCTATAGAACTTGATTTTATTGCTAAGGTTTCTCGTATAACAATTCAAGAGGTTTTATCGCGTTTGAAGGCTAAGGGTTTAGCTTCGATTCCAGGTGCTGGAGCTGAGATACTTTCAGATAAGGTTCGTGATATTATCGCACCTAAAAAGATAGATGCAGAAGTTTGGGTTGGTGTTCATAGAGAGGCTCACAAGCTAGATATCATGAGTACAGCGACTATGATGTATGGAACTGTTGAGAGTGATGAAGATATTATTGATCACTTTGAGATGGTTAGAAAACTTCAAGATGAAACAGGCGGTTTTCGTGCTTTTATCATGTGGAGTTTTCAGGGAAAAAATACTGAGCTCTTAGCTCAAATCCCAGATATGGAAAAACCATCTTCAAACCGTTACTTGCGTCTGCTTGCAGTAGCTCGTTTATATCTTGATAATGTACCAAATATCCAAAGTTCTTGGGTAACTCAAGGTCCATATATAGGTCAGATGGCACTGCGTTTTGGAGCGAATGATTTAGGTTCAACTATGATGGAAGAGAATGTAGTAAGTTCAGCGGGTGCTGCTTACGCAATGGCAAAAGATGAGATGGTTCACCTCATAGAAGATTTAGGTGAAAAAGCAGCTGTTAGAAACACTGCTTATGAGATTTTACACAGATTTTAATGATGAAATATATTTTAACACTACTAATTTTAGGACAGATAATAATGGCAGCAACGATAGAGCATATAGCGGTAAATGGTATAAAAGTACCGGTGATTTTTGAGCAGGACAAGCGTCTTCCTTTGGTAACAATGCAGTTCACTTTTACAAATAGCGGAAGCATTACAGACACATCAAAAGCGGGACTTGCAAAGTTTAGTGCAAAAGTGATGAATGAGGGAACGAAAAAGTTAGGTTCATCTGCATTTGCGGAGGCTCTTGAAGCTAAAGCGATTCATATCTCATCTTCAACTGGAACTGAAACTTTTGTTATGGAAGTTGGGTCTTTAAAAGAGAACTTTGATGAAGGACTTAAACGTTTTGATTCACTACTGCAAAACCCTAACTTTTCAAAAGAAGCGGTTGAAAAAGTAAAGACAATGACACTTGGTAGTCTAAGTGCAAAAGAGAATAACTTTGACTATATTGCAGGAAATGAGTTAAAGGCGGTTCTTTTTAAAGATACTGTTTTAGCAAACCCATCTTCTGGAACTATGGATAGTGTAAAAACTATAGAGCTTAAAGATGTTAAAAAGTTTCTGTCATCTCATCTAACACAATCAAATCTAATAGTAGTTTTAGGGGGAGATATTGACCTAAAGAGTGCTAAGAAAAAGATAGCGAAGATTATAGAGAAAATGCCTCAAGGGAATGTTGCCCCTGTTAAACACTATGAAACAGTTAAAAAAGCAGGTGAGAGTGTTTTAAAAAGAGAGACTGAGCAGGCTTATATCTATTTTGGTTCACCATACCATATGGATGTAGATTCAGAGGATAACTATAAGGCTAGAGTTGCTACATATATCCTTGGAACAGGTGGTTTTGGTTCACGTCTTATGGAAGAGATACGTGTGAAACGCGGTCTTGCTTATTCAGCTTATGGAAGAGTCAGTGTTGCTAAATCAAACAGTTACTTTACAGGCTATCTGCAAACAAAGATAGAGTCTGGTGATGAAGCTAAAAAGACTGTTAAAGAAGTGATAGCAAAGTTCGTCAAAAAAGGTGTTACAAAAGAGGAGCTTGAGCATACGAAAAAGTTCCTACTTGGAAGTGAACCTTTGAGAGTTGAGACTATGAGTCAAAGACTAAACCGTACTTTTATGGAGTACTACAAAGG
>JAYEMB010000038.1:17029-18450 GCA_034717855.1 Campylobacterota bacterium | reverse complement strand
AAGTTTGGAAGTGCACGAAACTGTGAAAGGTGCTCAATAGGTTGGTGAGTTGGGCCATCTTCACCAACACCGATACTATCATGAGTCCATACAAAGAACTGCTGGATTCCTGTAAGTGCTGCGATACGAGCTGCTGGTTTTAGGTAGTCTGAGAAAACAAAGAATGTTGCTGAAAAAGGCATAAGTGGACCATAAAGAGCCATTGCGTTTACAATAGAGCTCATAGCGTGCTCACGGATACCGAAGTAGATATTTCTACCCTTTGGAAAAACACCCATATCATTTAAGTTAGTCTTGTTTGATGGACTTAAATCTGCTGAACCACCTAAAAAGCTTGGAACTCCTCTAGCGATAGCGTTCATGATTTTTCCATTTGTACCACGAGTCGCCTCTGCTTTATCAAACGCAGGGTAAGAGATACGAGAGAAATCAGGATTTTGCAGTGCTGCTAAAGCCTCGTTTTGCTCCATTAGTGGAAGAGTTTTTTGTCTGTGAATCCACTCACGCTCTAACAAATCACCCTCTTCTATAGCACATCTAAATCTCGCCATAACATCTTCGTCAACATGAAAAGTTTTACTAGCATCAAATCCAGCGTCAGTTTTTGCTTTTGCAATTACATCATCACCGAGTGGTGCACCGTGAGAGTGGTGTGAACCTTCGAGTTCTCCAGCACCTTTTGCGATGATAGTGTTTGCAATAATGATAGTTGGTTTAGTGTTTGATTTTGCTGTAGTGATTGAAGCATCAATCTCATCAAAGTTATGACCATCACACTCTAAAACATCCCAAGCTTGAGATTCAAAACGTTTACGAATATCTTCAGAGATACTCAAATCTGTTGAGCCCTCAATAGTAATACGGTTTGAATCATAGATAAGAACTAGGTTATCAAGTTTGTTGTGACCAGCGATAGAACAAGCTTCATAAGAGATACCCTCTTCTAAATCGCCATCACCACAGAGACAGTAAACATTGTGATCAATCAAATCAGCAGTATCTGAGTTAACCTGAGCACCAGTAAATTTTGAAGCCATAGAGAAACCAACTGCGTTTGCAATACCCTGACCTAAAGGGCCAGTAGTAATCTCAATCCCTGCAGTGTGACCAAACTCTGGGTGACCAGGAGTTTTAGAGTCTAACTGACGGAAATTTTTAAGATCATCAATCTCTAAACCGTATCCCCAAAGATAGTAAAGTGAATATATAAGACCCGTAGCGTGACCACCTGAAAAAACTAATCTATCACGGTTTAACCAGTTAGGGTTTTTAGGGTTGTGGTTTAAGTGCTCACTCAAAACTGTTGCGATATCTGCAAGCCCCATAGGTGCACCCGGGTGACCAGAATTTGCTGCTTGAACCATATCTGCCGCTAAAAATCTTATACTATCTGCCATTTTTTGACGCATTACATTACTCAT
>JAYEMB010000038.1:0-16929 GCA_034717855.1 Campylobacterota bacterium | reverse complement strand
TCAAAACTGTTGCGATATCTGCAAGCCCCATAGGTGCACCCGGGTGACCAGAATTTGCTGCTTGAACCATATCTGCCGCTAAAAATCTTATACTATCTGCCATTTTTTGACGCATTACATTACTCATGGTTATTACCTTTTTAATTTATTTACTGGATCCTAAATCAAGTTTAGGATGACGGAAATTCAAATATACCGTCATTCCAAACTTGATTTGGAATCTCATTTATGTCTATTTATATATTTAGTTAGTAGGGGTGAGAGCTCACGCTGTAAGTTCTCATCAAAACTAGCCATCTCCTCATTTAACTCACTTGCTAATTCATTAGCTTGACTCATCGACTCTTCAAGCCCTAAAATAGTTACAAAACTATTTTTATCTTCATCATTATTTGTAAGTTTTCCAGCCTCTTCACTACTTTGAGTTACATCTAAAATATCATCTTGGATTTGAAAGAGAAGTCCAAGTTTGATACCAAACTCATAAAGTTTCTCACCTAGCTCTTCTTTGCCAACTATTATCGCACCCATCTTTAAAGATGCTGCTATAAGTTTTGCGGTTTTGTTTGTGTGTAAAAATTTTATATCTTCAACTTTCAGTGGTTGATTTTCAAAGTAACAGTCTATTGCCTGACCTAAAACCATACCATTGAGTCCGCCATTTGCAGAGAGCTCACGAATCAGTTGCACTCTTGTGTAGTCTGAAAATGGAGCGTTTGATAAAACTTCAAAAGAGTAAGTGTTTAGTGCATCTCCTACTAGAATTGCTGTCACTTCATCAAAGCAAACATGCAGAGTCGGCTCACCACGACGAAGAGGTGAATCATCCATAGCCGGTAGATCATCATGTATAAGAGAGTATGTATGCAGTAGCTCGACAGCATAAGCTGCATGTCTTGCACCATCTAGCATCAAAGTGTTATAAGCACTTACCACACCTAGTAAAAGTGCAGGACGAAACCTTTTTCCGCCTGCCACTAACATCTTATGAAGTGCATCCTCATAAGTAGGGTGAATACTTTTAGACAGCGGTAAGTTCTCTAATAAAAAATTCTCAAAGTTTTGCATATGAAATTTTACCTAATTTACACGGATAAAAAACTGAAATTCTTCTCTTTGGAAAAGAAGATTTGATGACTCTCTACTCTCTGAAATAATTTTTAATATTTCTTCTTCATTAGTAATATTTTTTTGATTTATTTGAAGTAATTTATCACCTGATTTCAAGTCATACTTTTGAGCTTTTTTTGCGATTTTTACTAACTCTAAATTCTTATCAAACGAGAGTCCTAAAAACTCTAAAAAAGTATCGCTTAGATAACCGCCACCATATCTTTTTAGACTCTGCGTTTTCAAAGACACAACTCTGCTTCCCCTTTTAATCTTCAGGGTATGTTTGGAGCCAATCTTACTAAAAAGTATTTTTCTCATCAAATCTGAAGAGTTTTTAACTTTTTTTCCATCAAACTCTAAAACGCAGTCATTCACTCTAAAAGGGTTATCTTTTATAAATGGATTTATTGCCTTTATGATAACTAAGTTTTTATCATCCTCCACTCTTATGCCTATATCAGAATAAGAGACTTTTTTTACCTTTAGAAATCTTTCCAAATACTCTTTTTCTATAATCCCCTCCGGAGTAACTATGCCTTCTAATGAGCAACAACTAGTTAAGAGTAGAGAGGGAGTAGAGAGAGTCTCGCTAAATTTTGCAAAAGAATTTAAACCAATCTGCTTCTTTATAATTTTACCTTCCACTGCGTTTTTACTATCTACAGTAGCGACGCCAAGAGTAAGTCTGTTGTTTATTCTAAAAGGGTGTTTAAAACCTTTTTTATCCTCTATCAAATACAAAGAGAGGTAAGGATCATATTTTAAGATTTTAACCTTAGGAGTAGTTTTTGAAAAAATTATTCGTTGATTTTTTTTTATAGGTAGAGAGAGTTTATCGCTTACAATTGCGTTTGAGTCATTAATTTTATTTTTACAAGAGTTATAACCGCCCTTACAAGCGTATAGATTTAAAAGAAGAAGATTAAGTGCCACAAATAGGCGAAGCACCTATTTGTCTCCACCAAATGGGTTCATTCCACCCATACCGCCAAGCATGCCCATAGCACTGCTCTGCTGATTTTGCTGCACCATCTTATTTGCATCATTTATAGCACCGATAAGAAGAATTTGCAGAGAGTCTTTGTCTGATAGAAGTTCATCATCAATATTTAAATCGATAACTTCACCATTACCATTTACACTAAGTTCTACCATTCCTCCACCAGTTTTCACACTGAAGGTTTTGGACTCAAGGTCAGCTTTAAGTTTAGCTGCGTTTTCTTGCATACCCTCAAGCATCTTGCTCATATCGCCCATGTTACCGAACATAAACTAAATACTATCCGCTAAAGTTTCAATATCATTATTATCATCTAAGATAACAACTTTTGGCTGGTAGTTCTCAAGCTCTTTTTCATCATATGTAGCATAAGCAACAATAATTACTTTATCACCTTTGTGAACTTTACGAGCTGCTGCACCATTAAGACAGATATCGCGTTTACCGCGCTCACCTAAAATGATGTAAGTCGAGAAACGCTCACCATTGTTTATATTAAGTATTTCAACCTTTTGTCCAACCCTCATCTTGGAAGCTTCTAAAAGCTCCTCATCTATTGTAATTGAACCAACATAGTTTAGGTTAGCATCAGTAACAGTAGCACGATGGATTTTGCTGTACAACATATCAATTAACATACTATCTTCCTACATTCCCATCTGTTTTTTAGCATCAGCTGGAGAGATTGGAGCATCCCACATCTCATCACTAATCACATACTCGTCAACTACGTTTCCGCCAACAATATGCTCTTCAATGATTCTATCTATTTTCTCTTTATTTAAACCAACATACATAGTATGCCCAGGCTCTACTAGCATAACTGGTCCTTGCTGACAACGATTCATACATGAAGTACGAACGATTGGTGCTGTCATCATAATCCCTTCTTTCATTAACTTCTGTGCTGTGTACTGAAATAAATCCTGAGTATCTGGTGTTACACACGATGGTTTTGGCATACCTGGAGGAGCAGATTGCTCACATTTAAATATATAAAACGCTGGTTGAGGAATTCCCATTAAAATAGTCCTTAATTTTTTCGCAATTATATCAAAATTTAGCTCTTATTTTCTAATGGGTCAAAATAAGTTTAGATATTTAAGATATAATTCCAAAAAACAAGCGAAGGTCAAACTTGAAAAAAATTATACTATTTTCACTATTTATTAGCTCTTTATATGCAGATGCAAAAATCTATATGGGCGGTGGCTACGGCATCTATGACGAAACGCTAACACTTTACAGTGGTCAAGAGAGCACCATATCAGCGAATATGGCAACACTCAAAGTTGGTTACGGAATTAGAGAAGCATATGCAATTGAGTTCTCTGTTGATTATGTAGATAACACTCAAGAGCTTTTTGCAATAAACGATGGTGCTAAATATGCACTAAATGTTGAACTTATCAAAGCATTTGATCTTGGAATATATGTAAACCCATTTATAAAAGTTGGCTTTGGTATGGGATATATGGAGACTGCAGTAAAAGAGAAGGATGACTCTCTTAGTTTTGGAACATATAATCTAGGTCTTGGAACATTTATCCCCATAGGTGAGTATGTTGACCTTGAGCTTGCATATAACTATAAATATACCTCATATCAAAAGAGTATCTCAACAGAAGATGAGTCTGAAACCTCAATGGTCAATGTTGGCTATCTTGGCTTGAACTTTAGATATTAGATATCTAAAAGTTCTCGCACAACCTCTCTGTCATCAAAAGGTAGTTTTTTATCATATATAATCTGATATGACTCATCGCCTTTTCCAAGTATAACGACCACTTCTTCATCCTCTTGATCATCAAGTGCCATCTCAATCGCTTTTTTTCTGTTTAGCTCAGTTTTAACATTTGTTCTATCTTCTATACCTGAGAGTATATCTTCTATAATCAACTCAGGATCTTCATTTCTTGGATTATCACTTGTAATGTAGACTTTTTTAGCCAAAGAGGCTGCAACTCTACCCATTAGAGGACGCTTACTTGTATCTCTATCTCCACCAGCACCAAAGACAACGAGGAGCTCTTTCTCTTTAAGTGCATTAAGAACCTGTTGCATTCCATCGGGAGTATGTGCAAAATCTACAATAACATTAGGTGCTTCACACACCTGTTCCATTCTCCCGCTAACGCCTGCAAAATTATCTACAACGTCAGCTACTTCTTCTAGCTTTTTACTTGTTAAAAGATGCACTGCGGATATAGCTGCCATCAGATTGTAAAGGTTGAAAAATCCATGCAGGGAAGCAGTAAAAGGTACAACTTCTTGAAAGTGTTGAATAATCCCGCTCGATGCATCATTTAGTGAATAAGCCATCAGTCTGTATGTTGCAGGATTCTCAATACCGTAGGTGTATGTATTTTTTATATTAAACGCAGCTCTACTCTCATCTTTGTTGATGAGTTTTTTACCCTCATCTTGAAAAAAGCTATTTTTAACTGCGATATACTCCTCTATAGTCTTGTGATAATCCAAATGATCCTGAGTTATATTTGTTAAAATTTTCAACTCAAAGTCAAGACCTTCTACTCTCTTTTGAACAATAGCGTGAGAACTTACTTCCATAATAAAAAATTCACATCCAGCTTGGACAGCTTGATAGATATGCATGTAAGTATTTAAAACGGATGGAGTTGTTAAGGTTTTCCCCTCAACAACTTCATCATTCATGAAAAGCCCACGAGTTCCCTGCATCGCTGTCTTGTAGCCAAGATCAAGTAAAAATGAGTAGATAGCACTTGCAGTAGTTGTTTTACCATTTGTTCCGGTAATTCCAACTATTTTTATTTTATTGACACCAAAAAGCTCTGCGATATCTTCTATCTTTATAATAGAGTGAGCGTGATTATCTTTTGCGTTTTGTAAGTATTTTTCATTTTGTGAGGTGAGTACAAAAGCTGTCTCTTGGTCACACTCTTGCGAGTTCTCTGTAACATACTTATACTCTTGACTTGGTAGTTCAATCTTCACGAATAGAGCCCTTAGCTAATTTCTTAAGTAGTTTACGAAGCAACTCATCACTTGGATAGATGCTTAGTGCGTTTTCTAAGTATGAGAGAGCCATCTCTTGGAAATCATGGTCTATTAGGTTTTCTAAAAAGTCTATAAAGTCCTCTTTTTTCGTGATAATCACACGAGTGGAGAACATAATGTTTTCAAAAGTTTCTCTAAAACTCTCTCCCTCATCAATAACTTTTTTAAAATCTTGATAAAGAATACCATCCTCAAGTTCTAACCTATCACGTATTGGCTCAGAAAAAACTTCACTTAGCTTCTCTAAGGATCCATCCATGTTTTGCAGAATCTCTTCCATGATAAAGTCAGCTTGTTCTTTATCATCATCCTGTAGTATTTCGTAGTAATCAAACAGAGCTTCTGCTCCACCCTCACCACTCATCGCCATCTCAGAAAGAATAACACCATTATAGGCCTCTTTGGAGTTTGGATAGTTTTGCAAAACTTGAGCAAATTGCTCCATAGCACTTTTAAAATCTGACTTAGAAAAGCTATCTTTTGCTTGTGTTAATATTTTATATTTGCTTATAGTGCTCATTTATTCTCTTTTCTGGCGTAAACGCCGATACCACCGTCGCTAAAGCGTAAGTGTGGTGTATACCTTACAGGCTCTCTATATCGTTTTCCATTCCAACAGGAACATTAACAACACAAAGTTCAGGGTGTATATCCATTCTTAGCTGTCTTTCAACTCCGTACTTAAGAGTGCTTCCACTGCTTGCACATCCAATACATGCACCTTTTAGCTGTACATAAACTTTTGAATTTTTAACTGTTATAAAATCTATATCACCACCATCAAGTGCTAATGTTGGACGTACTTTATCTATAACAACTTTAACTGGGTCTAACAACTCTTCATCTGAAAAGGGAATCATATCTATCCTTGTAATTATTGATATCTGTTTAGTGTACATAAAATATGACAAAATCGCTTAACAAGTCATAAAAATTTTAATTAGATTAGTGACTTTAGGCTTTTAAAGCAAGAACTTCTTGCACATAAGATGGTTTTCGCATTCCAACAAGTATATAATCGATACTTTCTCTCTCTATTAAAAACTTCAAAGAGCACTCCTGAAGTGAACCTTCGCACTTACTAAAGAGCTCTTTTAAGACTACTCTTGTATTTTTAGAACACTCATAAGAGACCATCTTTCTGTATTCAATGAAAAACATATCTATATATTTTAACATAGTCTCTAAGCTCTCGGCATCCATATCTTCAAGAGAACTTTTAATATGTGGTAATATTTGGGCATACAAGAAGCTATCGAAGTCGCCAACCCAACCAAACTTATGCTTATTTTCATCTAGCTGTTCAAGAAGATTATAGATGGGTTTGA
Organism: Campylobacterota bacterium; assembly: GCA_034717855.1. Lineage (GTDB taxonomy): Bacteria > Campylobacterota > Campylobacteria > Campylobacterales > Sulfurimonadaceae > Sulfurimonas. Next base: position 10,449 of record JAYEMB010000038.1, on the reverse strand, counting down.
GTTCATCATTGTCACACACATCTAAAAGTTCATTTAGGTGGTGGTAATACTCTGCACTCTCATCATAATCTGCTAATCTGAACATTCGTCCATCTTTTTGCGCATTGAGAGGTCTATTTACTAAAACTCTTAGTCCATTGGCTTTTGCCCAAGAAGCACACTTCAGTCCTTCAGTTTCTAAGATATTTATAGGTAGCTGAATAGTAGTAAAACTATGTGTATCATTCCCAACGCTCTCTGAAGCTCTATCTGCTAAAGTAATTAAATCTTCATATGGTAAAAATTCAGGGTCTCTGTTCGCTTTTGAAAAACTGTTAGAGCTTACTCCATAAGAGCCTATTCTTCCAGTCTTTACCTCTTCTTCCAAACCAACAAAAGCTTCATAGAGTCTATCATACATTGCATCTAAAACTTCATCCCTTTGGGCATCTCTATTTAAAGCATCGAGTATGTAGTACTCAGGATTATGTACAAGATAACAATCTAGCTTACTCAGCTCTAAACGCGATAGAGAAGCTTTGAGCTGGTTTCTCATAAACGATGGCGATATTGAGTGAAAACAGTGTTCACTAAACTCAACTACACCCTCGAAACTCTCCTCTTTATGTGACTCCATATTTGAGCCCTGTATGTAACCATACTTACTCACTATCTCTACTCTCGCTTTAGTCTCATCATCAAAGTCTCTTAATGCAAACGCGATAGCTCTCTCAGCAGCCCCATCCATATAGTTACTCGATGTATCTATCATAGTAATGCCAGAATCAATTGCCTCGCGGAGTGCTTGAATGTGTTGTGGATTTTGATCGGTTATTCTGTAGGTTCCAAATGCGAAATTACTCATTATGTCTCACTTTTTGTTAAAGTATTTTAGAATTGGGAATTTTTTGAAGAGTTAAACGCAGAGGCAAAGCCTCATTGTTTGATTTACTGAATTGTATTAATTAAACAAGCTCAATAAATGCCATAGTAGTAGCATCACCACGACGAATACGTGTTCTAGTAATTCTAGTGTATCCACCATTACGCTCAGTGTACTGTGGAGCTATCTCAGTTACTAGTTTATTAGTTGCTTCTTTACTTTGAAGTGCTGCAAATACTGTTCTGTGAGCATTTGAATCATTCTTAGTTGCAACTGTGATTAGTTTTTCAACATAAGAACGTAGTTCTTTTGCTTTCATAACAGTAGTTTCAATTTTACCATGTTCAATTAACGAAATACTAAGGTTCGCTAAAAGTGCTTTACGGTGAGCACTTGTACGACCTAGTTTACGATATCCATGACGGTGTCTCATATATCTTCCTCTATTAAGCTTCTAAAGCTTCTATTTTCTTTTTTAATGCAGTAACTACATCATCAGCTAAGTCAGCGCCAACTGCGAAACCGAACTCTTGTACTTTTTCAACGATTTCATCGTATGATTTTTTTCCAAGGTTTTTAACATTTTTTAAATCATTAGTACTCATTAGTGTAATTTCACCAATTAGTTTAATGTTCGAACGATCAAGACAGTTAAAGCTACGTGCACTTAGTCCTAAACTATCTATGTTAGTAGTTAGTTTTTTAAGATCTGGTGACTCTTCAACTCTCTCAATTGTAGTTGGTGCTTTAATACTAATCTCTGAGTTAAATACTGCAAGTTGCGCATACATAACTTCTAAAGAGTTTCTAAATGCATCAATTGGAGAAATTTGACCATCAGTTTTAATGTTTAATACAACTCTTTCAAAGTTAGGGTTGTCTTCAACAAGTACATTCTCAATCTTATAAGTTGCACTTCTAACAGGAGTAAAGTAAGCATCTAAAGCGATATAGCCATCTTCTAACTCTTCAAAAGTATCTTCACTAGCTACATAGCCAATACCTTGAGCAATTTTAATGCTAAAGTTAAGTGTAGAGTCTTCATTTAGAGTTGCAAGTGGAGCTTCAGGAGTTACTACTTCAACTTCATCATTTGTTAAGTCAGCACCAGTAATAGTACATGGACCAGCAAAGCTGTAGTTGATCTCTGATTCAGTTGCATCATCGTTTAGTTTAAAACGAATCTCTTTAAGATTTAAAATAAAATCTGAAATATCTTCAAGCATACCGCGCACCGAGTCAAACTCATGCTTAGCACCCTCGATTTTGATAGCGATTGGCGCGTAACCAACTGAGCTACTTAATAAAAAACGGCGAAGTGGATGAGCTAAAGATATAGCATAACCCGTTTCAAACGGATATGCCATAATATTAGCTTCATTCTCACTAATTTGTTCTACCTCAAACTCTTGTGGAGCAAGTGGAGTAGTTTTAATTTTTTTCATATTTAACGCCTTTTATTAACTATTATTTAGAGTAAAGCTCAACGATTAAACGTTCTTCAACAGGAATAACAACTTCGTCACGCTCTGGTAAACGAGTAAAGATACCAAATACTTTATCAGCATCAATATCAACCCATGGAGCAAGACCTGTTTGATTTGTTAATTCCATAGCACGAACAACTTGAACATTTTTCTTGCTTGCTTCACGAACTTCTATTTTCTGTCCCGGTTTAACACGGTAAGAAGGAATATCAAGTTTTTTGCCATCTACTAAAAGGTGACCGTGAGTTACAAGTTGACGAGCGAATCTACGAGTAGATGCAAATCCCATTCTATAAACAACATTGTCTAATCTGCTTTCGATTAGTGTAATAAGGTTTGTACCTGTATTTCCACTTCTTCTTTTAGCTTCAACGAATAGAGCACGGAACTGTTTCTCAGAAACACCATACATGAATTTCGCTTTTTGCTTCTCATTAAGTTGTAAACCATACTCAGAAACTTTCTTACGACGCTGACCATGTTGACCAGGACCATAAGGTCTTTTTTCTAATGCTGATTTACCAGCTAAACGACGCTCACCTTTAAGGTTAAGACTTACACCGAATCTTCTTTCGATCTTCTCTACTGGACCTCTATATCTTGCCATCAGTAATCTCCTTAAACTCTACGACGCTTAGGTGCGCGACAACCGTTGTGTGGTAATGGTGTAACATCTTTCATGAATGTAACACGGATACCTTCGATAGCACCTACAGCTTTAACTGCTGTTTCACGACCTGAACCAGGACCTTGAACTTTAATACCAAGTTCTTTTATACCATGCACTTGTGCTTTTTCAACAGCAGCTTCAACAGCAGCTTGTGCAGCAAATGGAGTTGACTTTTTAGAACCCTTGAAACCAAGTGAACCAGCAGAACTCCAAGCAATCATGTTACCCATCTCATCTGTAATTGTTACAAGAGTATTGTTGAATGATGCAGCAATGTGGCAGATACCACGTGCAACGTTCTTTTTTACTACTTTTTTTCTAACAGCTTTTCTTTTTGCCATCTATAATCCCTTACGCTGCGCCGACAGTTTTACGTTTACCCTTACGAGTACGCGCATTTGTCTTTGTTTTTTGACCACGACATGGAAGACCACGACGGTGACGTAGACCACGATATGAACCTAAATCCATAAGTGATTTTATATCCATAGCTACTTTCTTACGTAAATCACCTTCAACCATATGGTTTGCACGGATTTCCGCAGTGATTGCAGCTACATCAGCTTCGTTTAATTCGAAAACTCTTTTGTTTGGATCAATACCTGTCGCCGTTAATATTAGACGAGAAGCATGTAAACCAATACCATATACGTACGTTAAACCGTACTCTATTCTTTTTTTCTTAGGTAAATCTACCCCTGAAATACGAGCCATGGTTATCCTTGTCTCTGTTTATGTTTTTTAACTTTGCAGATTACTCTTACAATGCCTTTTCTCTTAACAACTTTACAGTCGTCACACATCTTCTTTACTGAAGCACGTACTTTCATTGAAAGCTCCTGTATATTTTCTCACAAAATCCGAACACGTCCGGCTTTTGTTCAGTCACTAAAGCTTCACCTATCGGTGAGAGGGACAAGCCTCTTAAAACTTAGTTTTGTCTTTGTCTTTGCTGCATCCAGGCAAACACTGTTTTGCTTGCCAATACTTTTATCTTTTGTATTGTGTACTAAAGATAGAAATACTCTTATGTTTTCGTTAAAACAGCAAAGCGGACGCGTATTGTATCCAAACGAATGTAAAATATTTATTAAACCACTCTTATTTGTTTCTGTTTTCCCGCTAATGTGACAAAAGAAAAGTTTTTTCAATAGAGATAGCAACTACAAAAACCTCTTGATATATATCATTTTATTGATTTTCATTATCAGTTATACTTCTCTTAATTAAATAAGACAAAATTTGTCCGATTTAAAATTTTAGAGCGTAACGCGCTCTTTCCAAGGAAATATTATGAAAAAAATTATCTTAACAACGATTTTATTAGCAGGTGCTTTACAAGCAGGGAATGTGGTTCACTACGATATAAGAGATACGAAAAAACCAGCTATGAGTAAACCAAATCACCCATCAACTGATTTATATACTAAGTAGCAACGAAACTACTAATCACCCTTTTGATACCTGCGTTTATATTAAACGCAGGTATAGAAAATGGTAAGGGCACATGTGGACTCGCTACAGCCATTTTAATCCCAAATAACACTAACACCATACTCTTGGCTGAGAGTTATCTGTTTGTTGTAGTAGACTTTTTTTCCATATTTTTTACTAAGCAACTCCACCTCAACAGACTCATCTTCAAGAAGAGTTCTCACCTCTTTGTATGATAACCATTTTCCATAACGTGAGAGTGAGTTTTGCCAAATCTTAAAGTCACATGTAGAGTTCTCAGTGAGCTCAAACATCTCACCATCTTCTGTTTTCCACATTGCGTTTGTGCAAGCGTAGAGTTTTACCTTCTTGCCACTCACCTCTTTATCTCGTACTTCTATCTGACCATCGTCACAATAGGGGCATTTTCCTAAAGTCATCTTGCGCTCTTTTTTATTTTATCTTAGTGCAAAAATCAGATAAGTAGGAAAAATATGACACTCTGCAATATAAAATAGTCACTCTGCATCAAAAATATTTTTTGCTTTAAAAAGAATAACTATCATATATAGAATACCAGTTCCAAACTCCAAAGTAGAATCTAAAAAGAGATTGTCGTAAAAAAAGAAAAATATGACTGAGACGATTGTCAGTATAGCAAGAACTAAAGATGTAAAGTAGAGTGCATCATCATATAAATAAATCGCTAAAAAAAGGATTCCTAGTACCACTGGAATTATATGACCAGAAAAAAAACCATACATTGTAGCAACAACAAGAACTAATATATTTATAAACATATGACTACCCTGCATCTCTAACTCCTTCGTCTATTTAACTATATTCTATCCTAAATATTCAAAAAATATTATTTTCGCTAGAATTCCATTTATGAATTCCTATATAGAAAAATTCAACACTGCTGTTGAAAATACATTTTTTACAAAACTACCACCCAAAGAGCAAGAGTTTATAAAAGAGAAATCACTCAAACTAAAGTTTTCCCATCAAGAGCTCAAACAGATAATAGATATGTCTCGTGATCTCGGTATGTGGGATGAGTCAAGAATAATAGATATATTTCCCGAGCATGAACAGAAAAAAGTTGTATTTTCTAGGCTTAGAAAAGCTTATGAAGAGATAAGAAGTAAACCAAACTCTTATGAAAATTTTGAACTTAAAAATATTCCGACTGAACAGAAATACACTTTTAAAACTGAACCTAAAGATGGCTTTGGTTTAGGGCTCTGTCCCGTTGCAAGTGAAAAGACAAGATGCTGTAACCTCCTCACACTCGATGCTGTTGAGAGCTGTGGCTTTGACTGCTCCTACTGCTCGATACAGAGTTTTTATAATCAAAACACTATAACTTTTGATAGTGGTTTTGCAGAGAAACTAAAAAATCTTAATCTTGAGCAGAACAAAACTTATCACATAGGCACTGGGCAGAGCTCTGACTCTCTGATGTGGGGAAATCGTGAGGGTATTTTAGATGCTCTTTTTGAGTTTGCAAGAGAGAACCCAAATGTGATTTTAGAGTTTAAAACAAAGTCTGATAACATCAAGTACTTTTTAGAAAACGCAGTACCTAAAAATATACTCTGTACATATTCACTCAACACAACTACCATCATTGAAAATGAAGAGCACTTAGCTGCTTCACTTCAAAAACGCATAAACGCAGCGAGAAAACTTGCAGACAAAGGGATAAAGGTCGGTTTTCACTTTCACCCTATCGTAGAGTATGAGAACTATCTTAATGAATATCAAGAGCTTTATGAGCAACTTATAGTAAAGTTTCAACCTGAAGAAGTCGCACTCGTTAGCTTTGGAACACTGACATTTATCAAACCAGTTATAAAGCAACTACGTGAGCGTGAGTTTAGAAGTAAGATAACACAGATGCCATTTGAGGATGCGAGTGGAAAAAGCTCCTATCCAGATGCAACAAAAGTAGAGATGTTTAAACATGCTTATGAGAGTTTTAAACCTTGGCACCAGAATGTCTTTTTCTATCTCTGTATGGAAGAGCATGAGATGTGGATGAAGACTTTTGGTTATCAATACTCTACAAATAACGACTTTGAGAGAGCGATGCTAAGTGCATACTCCAACAAACTAGGACAGGAATATCTAATATGACACAAACAAAACCCAACTATTTTTTATCACAACCTCATCAACCATTTTTTATCTTAGGCATAGCAAACGCAGTAATAATGATGCTAATCTTTGCACTTAGTTTTAAAGGTATTTTCACTCTTCAAACTGAGATTGCAAATTTCCATGTCTACTCTTTAGTTTTTATCGTATTTACCAATGTCTTTACAGGTTTTCTGTTTACAACATTCCCGCGTTTTTGCCAAGCAGAAGTGATATCTAAAAAGTACTACATAAATGTTTTTTACTATAGCCTGCTTGGTTCAATCCTCTTTCTACTAGGTAGTTTTATAAATCACATAGTTTTAATGATAGGAATGGCTCTTCTCTTTTTAGCTCAAGTATTTATAGTTTTAAAGCTTCAAGAGATATACTTAAATGGAAACGCAGCAGATAAAAAAGATGCCTTTTGGATTTTAACTGCTCAATATTTTGGACTTTTGGGACATACTCTTTTTCTTGAGTTAGAGTTAAATCACTACCTTCAGCTTGATATAAATCTTCTAAGTATCGCTGTGAATATCTCATTTTATATGTACCTTGTCTTTTTGGCCTTTAGTGTCGCCCAGAGAATGATTCCTTTTTTCTCTCACTCTTTTGCTGTTAAAAATGAGAACTTTGTAAAGATAGTTTTTGTTCTTTTTATACTCAAGAGTATCTTCTCATCAGTTGATCTCAAAATAGCAGAGATTATAATTGACCTACTTCTTGGCGTTTATCTACTCCTAGAGTTTAGAAGATGGGAGTTACCAATCTTTAGCTCACCTGCTATCCTTTGGGTACTTCATCTAGCACTTTTTTGGTTACCTACTGCGTTTTTACTCTCAGCGATTAGCCTAACTACAGAGCTTCTACTTGGTACTTCTTTTTACTTTTTAAACATTCACCTCTTAGCAATAGGGTTTTTAACAACTCTTCTCATCGGATTTGGGACAAGGGTAACGCTTGGTCACTCAGGGCAACCACCTCATGCAGACAAACTAGCAGCCAATATATTCTGGTTTGTTCAGGTTGTAGTAGTTTTAAGAGCTCTTTATAGTGTCAACATTGCGTTTGGTTGGGGATTGAACTTTCTGTTTGATATCTCTTTTACAGCTTGGCTTATTCTATTTATAGTTTGGGGAGTTAGATATGGAAAAGTTTTGGTTTTTGGTACGAAGTTGTAACTCTTTTTTGAGAGAAGTTCTCTAATCTATAAAAATAGACTAGAGAGTTTGCTTCCTTAGTGAGTACCACACCCACCGCCACAACAGCCATTGCTAGTTGAGTCACTCATAGCGATTACAAAACTATCTTCTACTTCTTGAACTTTAAACTCATGTTTACCACAAAAGTCATCATTCATTGTGTCTCTCATCTCTAAAGTCTTCATAAGAGCTTCATCTTTTGAGTCCACACTTAAGTTGTTTTCTAGGTTACTTCTTTTAAAACAACCACACTCTTTTTCTACTATAATTTTAAACATTTTAATCCTTAATATTTTTGTAATACTACACTAAAGGACTTGGCTTTTACTTAGCAGATTAAAAAGAAAAATTTTTTAATCTAACTCTTAAAATTAATCAGAACCATACCGATGAATTTCTTATCATTATAGTACTCTACTCTATAAACGCAGCCCTCTTGATCAACCGAAAAGCGTTTTGGAATTTGAGATTTTTTTATCTTTATGTTTGTCTCTCTCTTTTGTTTACCGACGTATCCAATCACATTTACACGATAATTAGCTTCATCTTTAACTAAAAAGCAATCTTTGACATCAACAATACTTCCAAAAGCAATATCCCTCTCTTCGCCATCAATCTCTAAACGTACAGTATGGTTAAATGTCTCATACTCTTGATAATCAGCTTTTAAGTTTGAGAGTCTTCTATTTCCATAATGAATCGCATATATATTTCCCTTTTTAACGATTTTAAGAAGTGGATTACTCGCTTTAAACTCAACTTCTGCATCTTTTTTTATAGGAAAATACTTTACTGACTCTCGTATTTTTGAGAGTGGCAGTTTTATTTTATCGTCATAAAGCGAGATATAAATATCATCATTAATAGCTCTATAGATACCATTGGCACTCATCTTAAACTTGCGTTTATACTTTATGCCTACTATGTCCATATATTTTTCTAGTGCTAGTAGGTGATAATATGCACGTTCATGCGTTGGAAGACTTTTACTCGCTTCATTCCCAAACGCAGCCTTAGAGTGATTGATGGCAAAATATGTAAGAGTTTTTTCCATCTCCTTATCACCCTCTTTAGTCTTTGTGTTATGCACACTATAATAATCTTCTTCTCTTAAAAGATTTAAGTTTACATGATTAACAACCTGAGTAGAGATATCTTCAAGGTTACCGTATCTACTTACATTGATATTTCTCTGGTCTATAATAGAGCACTGTCCCCACCTGTTTGGTGAATGAAGCTTATCTTCATACTTATGACGAAAATAACCACTGCCATCGTGAAGGTTTACAATAAGTTTTACACGCTCATCTTTTATGTAGCTCTTAATCCTCTGTATATTTTCATACTCCGGATCATTCTTAGATAGGTGTGCAAACTTTCTGTTCATATCTCCATAGGGTCCACGACTGCGTTTTATAATACTATAAAAGTTTAGGTTCGGAACGATCCACAGAGAACCCTCTGTAATCTCATAATGCGTTGCAAGAAGTGAGGCAGATATAAATCCACCAGGCTCATCCCCTTGAATACCGCCTATGATAAGGAGAGTGTTATTGTTATCTTGACCTTTTTTTATTAAGTCAAAATCAAAAACGCTGTTCGCACTCAAAAAAGAGGCCAGAAGTGTTGTAAGAAAAAGACTATATAATTTCAACGTGCCACGGCTCAAACCGTACCCCATCTCTATTGTTCATAGTATATCTCATACCTATATAATCTAACTTAGTCATCTTTTCAAACTCATTTGTCATCGCGAAATCTGCTGTAAAGTTTTTATATCCCCACCCTTTTCTACCAACATCAAAATCACTGACAGTATGGTACGAGTAAGCTGGAGGAGCTATACTGATAGTAGCTTGAGTCATATTTCCTCTACAGTTGTAAATCTTGTTTACATAAAGGCTTAACTGCTTTATAACATTTCTCACACCAGAAGTTAAAATGATTGTATCCCCGACATCACTCACAATCTTTTTATAATCCTCTTCTGACTTTCCTTTAAAGAGATAGTGTCCAGTATATGGGATTTTTGTTACATCTTTTTTGGGTATTGTATTATCTATATTCATACATGTACGCTCTCCGTAAAAACCGTAATCATTTGGGTTTTCATCAAAGAGTCTATCCATCATACCAAGCTCTTTTTGAGTAAACGCACCTATTTCTGAATAGTTTCTTCCATAGTAAAGAGCTTGATTATAGGATATAAGGTTAAAGTTTCCAAAACCTACAAAAGCCCTTAATCTTTTAAGTCTTCTATTTAAACTGGCAACTACCATAAACTCATCAGGGCTCAAGTATATATTATTATCTTGAGCCATCAAATTAGTACTGAGTGTTGGAGTTACAGCAACACATGCTAAAAAATTTCTTCTATTCATAAATGGAATTATAGCTAACTATCTTGATATTTGATACAACTCTCTATAATATATTTAGTTATAATGTCACTACTTAAACAACGGAATAACTAAATGACTATAAACAAACAGAGCTACTTTTTAGAGCTTGGACTCACAAACACACTTCAACTAGACAGACTAACAACTCCCGGTGCTTATTTAATGGCGCAAGATGGAAATGATGTGCTACTTCCAGGACAGTATCTTACTCCAGAGATGAAAGAGGGGGACTTAATCGATGTATTTC
>JAYEMB010000037.1:0-5030 GCA_034717855.1 Campylobacterota bacterium | reverse complement strand
CGCAGATAGAGTACTTTTCAGTTTTTGGTGGACTTGGATGGGATATAGATACTTCCAGACCTATTACAGAACTTATCGAATCAATCATTTTAGAAAACTTCTCTCTTCTCAATGAAAAAATGCAAGAACTCACTCTAAATGAATCAAATAACAAAAGGCTTCTAAGAGCTTTAGCAATTGGTGACAGGCGAATATTTTCTTCATTTAGAAGAGCTGGGTTAAATAATGGCAATGGAGGGGCAGCACTTAACTTTTTACAAGAAGTGGGTCTTATTACCTTAGAGTACTCAAGAGAGGAGCCTGCAAAAAGTTTGAACCCTAAGGGAAAACTAAAACGTGAAGTTGCAAGACACAGAATATCTCACAAAGTGCTTTTTACTCAACCCTTTGTACGATTTTGGTTCTACTTTATTGCTCCACATACAAAAGATATACTTGAAAAAAACTATGAAAACATTTTTACAGATTTCGCCATTAAACAAAATAGCTATACTAGTTTAGTCTTTGAAGAGCTTTCAGAGATACTGCTCAATTATCATATTAGAGATGCACAGATACTAAGTTCCGGAAGCTATTGGGATGCAAATATTGAGATAGATATTTTAACTGTTACAGATGATGAAAAAACCTATATCGCAGAGTGTAAATGGACAAACCATAAAGTGACAAAAAAAGAGTTACATAAGCTAGAGCAGAAGTGTGAAAGACTTGACATAGAGCCTTCACAGATTGCTCTATTTTGTAAAAGTGGGTTCTCTAAAGAGCTTAAAACACTTGCTGGAAAGAAGTTAGCACTCTACAGTGCTGAAGATTTTGATGCTCTTCTAAAAAGTGCTTCAAGAGATACACTAATAAAAAACTTTATTAACTAACTATTCTCAGAGCTGTGTATGCCTCTTGCAGCAGTTGAAACTTTTGTGTATAGTGGGCAACAATATGTTGATCTTCATGAAAAATCTTATCAGGATGGTAAACTTTCGTCAATTTTTTATAGCTCTTTTTAAGAGCATCTTGAGAGGCTCCCACAGGACACTCTAAGACTGTATAGAACTGAGTATTTGCTTCTTGCTCACTCGCCTTACATAAGTCTCCAAAACTCAGGCTGGCAAAATCACTATAGAGCTTGGACATGAAATGATTATCATAAGTGTATTGAATCTGGTAATGTAAAATATGGCGTTTATTTAAAGAGCGTTCAAGTCTCGCTTTTGCTTTATAGTCAGATACATCGATAACTAAAGATACATCTGTGCCTTTTTCTACATAAACATCAAGTTGAGAACGCAGATAGGAAATCACCCAAGCATTTGGTCTATTTAAAGATATCAAAACCGTATTTTTATCATAAGCATAAAGATTGACTTTTACAGTCTCTGGCTCTTCGAGTCTATCTAGTTCTATTTTGATTGGCTGATTATCATACTTTAACATTGAACGCAGAAAAAACTCATGAGAAAATTCATGTCTATCTGCATGATACTTTGAGAGTTCACGCAGAAACTTCTCTCTAACTTCTTTAAGAGTCTCATTTCTAAAAACTAAAACAGACTTAGGTAAAAAAAGCATCCCCCGAGAGTGATGATTTAAAAACTCTTTCATCCAGCTTGTATTTAAGGAGTCAAATCCTGTTGTAATGAGAATAAGATTATTACGTAATACAATGTCCATTACTTTTACCTATTATTACTATATTTTTCAATATTAAGCATCTTTAGTTCCAATAGTAACACCATTTTACTTAAGAAACTTTTTGTATAATTGCGTTAATAATTTACTACTATTTATCAAGGATAAGATTTGCGCGAAAACATCAATGAAAAATGTGCCGTTGTAGGTATTTTTGGTCACGAAGAGGCTTCAAAACTAGCTTACTTCTCTCTTCATGCACTTCAGCATCGTGGTCAAGAAGCAGCTGGAATAAGCTCTGCTGATGGACAAAAAGTTCACACTATCAAAGATCGCGGTCTTGTTATGAAAGTCTTTAATGAACAAAACTTAAAAACCCTTCAAGGCTCTAGCGCAATCGGTCACACAAGATACTCTACAGCAGGTGATGACTCTATTTTAGATGCACAGCCTGTATTTGCGAGATATGACTTAGGCGAAATGGCAATTGTTCACAATGGCAATCTTACAAACGCAGAAGAGGTTCGTGATGCGTTGATTAAAAAAGGTGCTATTTTTCAAACATTTATGGATACTGAAAATCTTATCCACCTTATTGCTAAGAGTGAAAAAGACAAGCTAGTTGACAGAATTATTGATGGAGTTCAGCGAATAGAAGGTGCGTTTTCTCTAGTCTTTTTAAGTAGAACAAAAATGTTTGCTATGCGTGATCGCTTTGGCTTTCGTCCTTTAAGCCTCGGTAAACTTCCAAACGGCGGATATATTGTAGCGAGTGAGACTTGTGCGTTTGACCTTGTTGGAGCAGAGTTTATTCGTGATGTTGAACCTGGTGAACTACTTATATTTTCACAAGGCAAAGAACCAAAGTCCATCAAAGTTTTTGAGCCAACGCCTAAACACTGTATCTTTGAGTATGTATATTTTGCTCGTCCTGACTCATCAGTATTTGGTCAGTCTGTCTATCAAACAAGAAAAAATATGGGTAAAGAGCTAGCAAACATAGCACCTATTGAAGCTGACGTAGTTATCCCTGTTCCTGACGGTGGTGTTCCCTCAGCTATCGGTTACTCTCAAGAGAGTGGTATCCCTTATGAGATGGGAATTATGAGAAATCACTACATAGGTAGAACTTTTATAGAGCCAACTCAAGAGATGCGTGACCTAAAAGTTAAGATGAAACTCTCTCCAATGACGGACATTATTAAAGGTAAACGTGTCATAGTTATCGACGACTCTATTGTTCGCGGAACTACTTCTAGACGTATTATCAGAATGTTAAAAGAGGCAGGTGCGAGTGAGGTACATATGCGTGTATCATCTCCTCCGACAACAGACCCGTGTTTTTATGGTGTTGATACTCCAAGTAAAGAGAATCTTATCGCTGCAAACATGTCAACACAAGAGATTTGTGACTACATAGAAGCAGATTCGCTTGCATATCTGGATGAGGAGTCCCTACTTAAAAGTGTAAACTCAACTATAGATGATGAAAGATACTGTACAGCTTGTTTTACTGGTAAATATATCATTTAATGAAACAGATATATACTTATGGAAACTACTTAAAAGATAAGTTTGGCTGTAAAGTTTACAAGGTAGGTATAAATATATCTGGTTTTACTTGCCCAAATATTGATGGAACAGTAGCAAAAGGTGGATGTACTTTTTGTGAAAACGACTCCTTTAGTGCTAGTACTGACGAGGTACAGGAGCTCAAAAGCTTCCATCTAAACCTTGACTCAACAGAGAACCCATTTTTAGACAAACAACTCCAGCAACTAGAACTTCAGTTTGATTCTATCTCTAAACGTCAAGCTAAAGAGTATGGAGCAGAGAAGTTTTTAGTATATTTTCAATCTTTTACAAATACTTACGCACCATTTGAAACGCTTAAAGCTCTTTATGAAAAGGCTCTCTCTTTTGATAATGTTGTTGGCTTAAGTATCGGAACTAGAAGTGACAGTATTACAGATGAAACGCTAGAGTATCTCGCAGAACTCAACAAAACAAAAGAGATTTGGATAGAGTTTGGAATACAGTCAGTCTATGATGAAACACTTGATAAAATCAACCGTGGACACAGTAGTGCCAATGTAAAAGAGTGGATACTCAAGTCAAAAGAGGCAGGTCTGCATGTATGTGGGCATCTTATCTTCGGTCTTCCTGATGAAACGCAGGAGATGATGCTAGAGACCTCTGCACAGGCTTATGAGTGGGGTATAGACTCTGTGAAGTATCACCCTCTCTATGTTGTTAAAAGAACAGCACTTGCAAATGAGTTTAATCGTGGTGAATTCACTCCTATCAACGAAGAAGAGTATCTAGATGTCTTAGTAAAATCAGTAGAGATGAAACCAGAAAATGTCTCAGTATCTAGAGTTACTGCAGGAATAGATGATGACTCCCTACTCGCTCCAGCTTGGTGTAAAAATAAAAACACTCAGATTAAACACATAAACGCAGCTTTAAAAAAGATAGGACTTAAATACTAACTAAGTTCTTAATGCCCAGTTACTTTTGCAAACTGCGACATACTTCTAAAGTGTGGTGGAAAATCAAAATAGACTCTAAAAGATTTCGCAGCACCAGGCTTTAAATTTCTAGCTACAACAAACTCTTTTTTCAAGGACTGTATCTTGTTCTCCCTTGAAGAACCACTAGAGAAAACATTTTCAAAAAAGCCGGCAAAACCACTTGCTTTATAAAAATTTCCACCTTTTACATTTCCGGTTGCATGCCCTTTGTTGACTATTTTAATCTCAAAGGTAACCTTTCCAATCTTATGGCTACCCTCATTTTTAACTATCCCAGTATAGACAATCTGTTCAGTACTCAGAAGTCGTTTATTTTTCATTTTATAGAGTTTAACAACCTTTGTGTATTTATCTACAACAACAATAGAGAAGCCCCCTATGAGCACTGTAATAAGTGTAACAGATATAAGCATAGGAACTACAAGCTTCTTCTCTTGTCTAAACGCAGATATAACACCGAGTAGAAAAACTAAAAAAATAACGCTTAAAACTAAGAAGTGCCAATAATTAAATAGTGTCATCTACAGCTCGCTTTAATTGATATATTATAATCTCTTTTATATGTGAAAGGCTCAACGATAATCTTAAACTTTTGCGTTTCACCCTTTAAAATATTCTCTTTAACAATCGACATCTTTTTAAATGGCTTTAATGGATAGATATGCTTTTTGATAAGATTTTTACTAAGTTTAAAAGCACTTGCAGTAATCTTACATGATTTAAAATCAAAGCTTGATTCGTTTGTGAGAGTTCCATTTACAACAACTGCAGGTGTAAAAGAGAGCTTTTTTTGAGATATAAGTTCTGTAGAGTTTTTAAATAGAATCTGATGCATTTTTATATAACCAAAAGTTGGTCCAATAATTAAAA
>JAYEMB010000036.1:0-5059 GCA_034717855.1 Campylobacterota bacterium | reverse complement strand
ATAAGAAAAAAAGAGAGACGATTGAGTGAACAAGACAAGTTCGTACAGTACTCTATGCATGAGATTAAAACGCCACTAAGTGTCATCACTCTAAACAACGAGTTAAGAGAGTTAGAGTTTGGAAAAGATGAGTACTCATCAGAGATAGATAGTGCTATAAAACTTTTAAAAACTTCTTATGATGATATGAGTTTTACAATCACAAAAGATGAACTTGATTACCCTAGTGAGACTCTTGTGTTGAGTGAGGTTGTCTCTGATAGAGTTGAGTACTTTAAAACAATTGCAAAATCAAACTCTAAATCTATAACTTTTAGAGTAGGGAGTGATTGCAGGGTTGATATCTCTTTGGTGGAGCTGACAAGATTGATAGACAATAACCTCTCAAACGCAGTAAAGTACAGTGAAAATAGTAGCAACATAGAGATAAAACTTGAAAAAAATATACTCTCTTTTAGTAACAGAGGGAAACCGATAGAAGATACTAAAGGGGTATTTGAAAAATATTATAGAGAAAATAGTATTGTCGGAGGTCATGGTTTGGGTCTGAGCATTGTAAAAGATATAGCAAAAAAATACTCGCTAGATATTGAGCTAAGTTCTGATGAAACGAGTGGTACAATTTTTCAGTATAAATTTAAATGTCATTCAAGTGACACTTCAGTAGAGTAGAATATAGATATGAAAATTTTACTCCTAGAAGATGATGTAGCACTCAACAGAGCGATAAAAAAAGTGACTGAGCTCGATAAACACACGACTCAGTCATACCTAGATGGTCAAGATGTTTTGGATAACATGGTTGATAGTTATGACTTGTATATTTTGGATATCAATGTACCTCACATAAATGGCTTGGAACTTTTAGATATTATCTACACAAAAAATAATGAATCAAAAGTAATTATCATCAGCGCTAACACAGACATAAACTCCCTTGAACAAGCTTACAAACTTGGATGTATTGATTACCTAAAGAAACCATTTCATCTCCAAGAGTTGAGGATGAAGATAGATAGGTTGAATATAGTTGATGAAGACTTTCTTTCAAATATAAAACTAAGAGAGGGTAGTGTGCTTACGAAAAAAGAGAAACAGCTCTTAATCTTACTTCTAAAAAACACAAACAGCGTAGTCACTTATGAGATGATTGAGGAGAGTGTGTATAAAGATAAGTCTATGAGTATGGATAGTTTACGAGCTTTAGTGAGAAGGCTTAGATTAAAGCTAGCAGATGATATTATTAGAAATATATTAGAAGAGGGTTACCAAGTAGCCCCTTAGTTGGAGCGAATTATTAAGCTGCGTAGACTACTGTTTCTCATCGTGCCTTTTGGACTCTATGGAGTTGAGCTAGAACCAATAAAAGTAGAAGATGAGCTGACAAAAGCATCAATAACTACTGTTGATGAAGAGACCCAAATAAATAATCAAACCCTTTCCCAAAAGCTATTTAACAGTGTGATGATAAATGAGACCACAAGTCACACAAACAGCAGTGTCGTATCCATAAGAGGAAATAGTTTTAGAGCTACAGAGTACTATGAAGATGGCGTTCCGCTCTATAAAAACGCAAATGGTTATGTAGATTTGTCAATGTATCGAGCCAACACTGCTAATATCAAGATAAACGCAGGAGGCTCACAAGGGCTTTACAGCTCTTCGGCTAGTGGCGGTGAGATAGTCTTGAGCTCAAAAAAACTAAAGAGTGGTTTTCACGCCGCTATAGATACAACACTCTCAACAAATGATATGTTTATGAATCTGCACTTAACAGCTAAGAGTGATAGTTTTTACTGGATTTTAGATTTAAATGGAATGAAGAGAGATTACTACAGACTCTCTAATGAATTTTCATACACTGATATTCAAGCGACAAACAGAAGAGTAAACGCTGATAAAGAGCAGTTGGATGGCTCTTTTAAACTTGGGTATAAAATAGATGGGAATTCAGATATCGCGTTTAAGGTGTCCCACTTAGAGAGTGAGTATGGACTCCCAGTGCAAGTCTATAATGAACCATCAAATCCTTTTGATACAAACGCAGACTATACGAGAGTTGATGAGAAAGCGTTGACAAGTTACTGGTTCTATTATGACTATAAAAAGAGTGATTTGGAGTTGAGTCTTCGAGCCTACTATGATCTCTATAAGGATATTTATAATTTTTATGACTCTCCTGATTTTACAACACTAAAATATGATCCATCAACTTATAATGACTCAAGATTAGGTTCAGTAGCCTCTTTGAAATACAACTATGGCAAACAACATCGAGGGACTTATAGTCTGAGAGTAGATAAAGATATTCATGAGCAGGTTTTTGAAAATGACCCTCTTAAAAAACAGTACGAAGCAGTTGAGAGTTCTCTCTCATATATGCATGACTATAAGCTAAGTAATGATTTGTCACTTGCAGCATCTATAAAATATAAGCAACAAAATCTTACAAAAGCGCATCAGCATACAGCTGAAAATTTTGAGTATAAAGACAATAGTGCCATCGACTTGCAAATTACAGCTGACTACAGACTAAACGCTAACCAAGCCTACTATCTCTCTTTAGCAAAAAAGAGTAGATTTGCTTCGCTGACAGAGCTTTATCCTTTTTTCCCATGGGACACACCAAATCCAAATATGAAACCAGAAGAGTCGGATAATATTGAGATGGGCGCTACTATTAAATCGCTTCAAGATACAGCTATTAACCTTTCACTCTTTTACAGTAGTGTAGATAATAAAATTGTATATGAGAGTGGTTATGTAAACTTGGAAGAGGCAACTCTGCAGGGTTTTGAGGTGAGGGTGCATAACTTCACATTTGACTCCCACGATATAGAACTATCCTACGCTTATACAGATGCAAAAGATAAAGAGGATGAGAAGATAGTCCAAATTCCAAAGTCTAAACTATTACTACAAGATATCATTCAACTGACTTCAGAGGCTAGTTTAAACCTTAGTTATCTCTATGTGAGTTCTATTGATGATATCTATAATTCAAATCGACACACTTTAAGCTCCTACTCTTTAGTAGATGCACAAATCTCTTACGAAGCGATAAAAGACTTAACACTAAAAGTCGGAGTAAAAAACTTGCTTGATGAAAATTGGGAGTATAGTTACGGACAGCCATCTCAAGGAAGAACTCTTTTTGTTGGACTAAAATATGAGTATTGAGTTTATTTAAAAGAAAAAGTGTAAAATACATTTATGAAAAAAATGTATAGAATTTTAGTAACAAACGATGATGGTTATGAGGCGAAAGGGCTGCGCTGTTTAGTAGAAGCTTTGAGAGAGTTGAGCGATGTTGAGGTGGTAGTTGTCGCTCCTGCAAATGAGAAGTCTGCTTGTGGGCACTCTCTTACCTTAGTTCGTCCACTGCGTTTTGTAGGGATTGATGATAACTTCTTTAAACTTGATGATGGAACTCCTAGTGACTGCGTTTACCTCTCTTTGAGTGCGATATATCAAGATGAAAAACCTGACCTGCTTGTGAGTGGAATCAATCGTGGTTCTAACATGGGAGAAGATATTACATATAGTGGAACTGCTGCTGGAGCGATGGAGGGAGTTTTGCATGACATTCCATCTATCGCAATAAGCCAAGTGATGGACTTTACAAATCCTGCAGGTGACTTTACGCTAGCACAACAAACGATTAAAAAACTTGTTACAAAGATACGTGAGGGTGCGTTTCCTCTTCCTGAGCGTGAGTTTTTAAATGTAAATATTCCCGCTGATGTTAAAGAAGCAAAAATGCAAGTGACCTATGCCGGCTATAGATTTTACGCTAATGACTCACACTTACATAGAAACCCAAGAGGGGAAGAGCACTACTGGTTAGGGCTTCATCCACTTGATTTTTCTCCACGTGAAGGCGTAAAAGGTGTGAGTGATTATGAAGCTATCCAAGCTGGAAATATTTCCATAACTCCGATTATGCTTGATTTGAGTGCTTATAAAAGTATGAGACAACTCCAAGAGTGGATAGACTAGATTGAAATACGACCGTATAAAACTTCTACTCAAAGATGATTTTGTAAAACTTGAAGATGCAAATATTATCCTTTTGGGAATTGGTGGGGTTGGGAGTTTTTGTTTAGATTGTTTGTATCGAAGTGGGGTGAAAAACATCACGATAGTTGATTTTGACACTTATGATGAGTCTAATCAAAACCGTCAGATGTGGTCTGAACTTCATGCGGGTGAGTTGAAAGTAGAAGCACTTAAAACGCACTACCCTGAGATAAAGATAATAAACAAACGCATAGATGAAGAGTGGGTTTGGGAGTTTGATTTTGATGAGTATGATTTAGTTCTTGACGCCATAGATGATACAAAAGCGAAACTCGCACTTGCCCAAAAATGTTACAAAAAACTTATCTCCTCTTTTGGCTCAGCAAAGAGACTTGACCCGACACAGATAAAAGTAGATGATATCTGGAAGAGTTACGGAGATAAATTTGGCTCTAAAATACGCTATGAACTCCGTAAACGCGGATTTAATAAAAAGTACAAAGTGATTTTTTCAAGTGAGGAAGCTGTTGTAAAAGAGAAGGGCAGCTTTATGGGTGTCACCGCTGCGTTTGGGCTTACGATGTGTTCGCAAGCGATTAAAAAAATAAGAGAAGGAAAGTAGAAATTGTTTGATTTTTTAAATGAAGATTGGTTTATAATAACTTTAGAGATAGTGTTTGTGATTTTGATAGCTTACGATATAAAAAAGTATGTTGAGACGAAGAAAAAAGAGTATATAACAAATATAGTTCTAACTGCAGGTTTTGCAATTTGGACACTTATGCCCATGTATACAAAATATTTTGGATGGGAAGAAACGCAGAGAGAAGAGATGCTTTTAGTTTGTGGGGATAACAATGCTACAGAGCTTTGTGCTTGTGTGGATGAGACCATATTTAAAGAGTACACAAATGAAGAGTATCTTCAGGTAGATAAAAACTCTACTGCGTTTAAAGAGTTTATCAAAGAGACAAAGGAAGATTGTTTAGATGACTCATGGTTCTAAATATGATTTAAACTCTCCTCTAGTTTGTGAGGG
>JAYEMB010000035.1:0-18688 GCA_034717855.1 Campylobacterota bacterium | reverse complement strand
TTTACTGTTTATGCTGTTCCTGTTGCTGCGATGAGCAGTGTTTTTCTATTTTATGTAGTAGCTAGTTTTGTTCAAAACAGAAGTATGAGATACTCTCTTATAGCTCTCTTGACTTGTGCAATGTTATATCCAAATATTATGCATATCGTAGGCTATAAGGTCCCAACCGTATTTAGTAAAACTGAGGTTGAGACCCTCGATAGGCTAAAGACTATCTCATCACCAGAAGACTATACTCTCACGTGGTGGGATTATGGCTATCCTATCTGGTACTACTCCAATACAAACACGCTGATTGATGGTGGAAAGCATAATGAAGACAACTTCATAATATCTCAGATTTTAAATACAACTTCACAAACGCAAGCAGCAAACTTAGCTAGATTGGCAGTAGAGACTTATGTGAGTAGTGATTATAAAATAGTAGCTAATGAGATCTTTAAAAATAAAACACCACAACAGTTAGACCCAAATATTATGCTTGATGAGTTGAGTTTAAGTGACTATCAACTGCCAGCTAAAACGAGAGATATATTTATATATTTACCAAATAAAATGTTAAATATATTTCCAACTGTAACTCTTTTTTCAAATATTGATTTAGTAAGTGGGCAAAAAGGCCCTAGAGCATTTTATTATATCTCAAATAGATTTGAAGACTCCCAAGGAATTATAAATCTTGGTAACAATGTAAAAATCATTAAAGCAAAAGCGCAACTTCAAATAGGGATGCAAACGGTACCGATAAATAAATTTGTAACAACCTTGTATGATAATAATCAAATACTCAAAAAAGAGCTTCAACAGTTAAATCCAAATGGAAATCTTAATGTTATTTATATGAAAAACTATAACCAGTTTCTTGTCTTAGATAACAGAATGTATAACTCACTCTTTATTCAGATGTTTGTACTTGAAAACTATGATAAGTCACTCTTTGAACCTGTGATTTTAAATCCACTTACAAAAGTATATAGACTTAAAATATAGCAGATGAAAAGATTATTTGACATACTATTCTCAATTATTCTAATAGTTCTTCTATCTCCTGTTTATATATTTGTCATGGTGATTATAGTAGTTTCGATGGGAACTCCTATAGTGTTTATTCAGGCTCGTCCAGGATATAAAGAGAAGATATTTAATATATATAAGTTCAGGACAATGAGTAATGATGTCGATGAGAGTGGTGAACTTTTAGAAGATAAAGATAGGTTGACTCGAGTTGGCAGATTTATTAGAAGTACATCCTTAGATGAGTTGCCACAACTATTTAATGTTCTACGTGGAGAGATGAGTTTTGTTGGACCAAGACCACTTTTAGTTGAGTATTTAAAGCTTTATAGTGATGAGCAGAAAAAACGTCATGATGTAAAGCCTGGTATCACAGGGTGGGCGCAGGTAAATGGTAGAAACGCAATATCTTGGGAAAAAAAGTTTGAGCATGATCTCTGGTATGTGCAGCATCAATCACTCTTGCTTGATATGAAAATATTACTGTATACTTTTTTAAAAGTAATCAAACGCGATAGAGTTAGTGCCAGTAGTGATGTGACGATGGAAAAATTTAAAGGTAGCAGGTAATGAGTAGTAAAGAACGCTTTGGGGAGTGGCAATATCCTGAGATAGTAGAAGCTAAACCGACAAAGTATAACTGGATTGTGCAAAATAAAGATGGTCTAGAATTAGGCTATAAAACTGATATTGGTGCCTTTAGTTATATAAATGCAAAATATGGTGTAGAGATTCAAGATGAAGTCCAAATTGGTTCGCACTGCTCAATCTACTCTCTATCTACTATTGATAACAAAAAGGGAAAAGTTCTTTTAAAGAAGAACTCTAAGATAGGAAGTCATTCGACTATACTCCCTAATGTAACTGTAGGTGAGAACTCAATTATAGGTGCACACAGTCTAGTTATATCAGACATACCAGATAATGTAGTTGCGTTTGGAGTACCTGCAAAAGTGGTGCGTAAACTAGATGCATAAGAGAATCTTTTTATCTGCTCCACATATGAGTGGAAAAGAACTTGAGTATATTCAAAAAGTTTTTGAGAGTAACTATATAGCTCCTGTTGGTGAGTATGTAGATAAGTTTGAAGAGTCTATAAAAAAGTATACTGGTAGTCAAAATGCCTTAGCTGTTGTGAGTGCAACGGCTGCTATTCACCTTGCATTACGAGTTTTGGGAGTGGATAGAGGTGATGATGTTTTAGCATCTACTTTTACTTTTATAGGCTCTATAAACGCAGTCCTCTATCAAGGCGCTACTCCTGTATTTATAGATAGTGATTCAGAGTCGTGGAATCTTTCACCCAAGCTTCTCAACAAATATCTACTGACTTGTGAAAAAAAACCAAAGGCTTTAATCCTGACACACCTCTACGGAATGAGTGCTGACATACAAAAGATAGCTGAAGTATGTAGGCTTCATGGTGTTTATCTTATAGAAGATGCAGCAGAGAGTTTAGGTGCTACATTTGAGAAAAAACAAACTGGAACCTTTGGAGACTTTGGAATCTACTCTTTTAATGGCAACAAAATCCTCACGACAAGTGGTGGAGGTATGCTAGTCTCTGATAACCGAGAGTGGATTGAAAAAGCGAAGTTTTATGCTACTCAGGCTAAAGAGGACTATATACACTATGAGCATGAAGAGTATGGGTATAATTATCGTATGAGCAACGTACTTGCGGCAATTGGTGTGGCTCAGATGGAAGTCATAGAAGAGAGAGTTTTGAAAAAACGAAAAATATTTGAGTGGTACAGAGAGTTTTTGTCTGATGAAGAAGAGATACACTTTATGCCAGAACTTGAAAACTCTCGTGGAAACAGGTGGCTGACTGCTTTGACATTTGAGAAAAAAAACCGACAAAAAGTGATGAAAGCACTCGAAGAGGTAAATGTAGAGTCTCGACCTCTGTGGAAACCGATGCATCTGCAACCCCTTTTTAAAGGTGCGCAAAAGTATGTAGATGGAACAAGTGAAAATCTGTATGAAAAAGGATTATGTTTAGCAAGTAGTACAACTATGACAAAAGCTGATGTCGAGATGATTTGTAAGGTTATTAAAAGTGTTTAAGCCAACTGCGTTTAAGAGAACACTCTTCTTTTTAATATTTGATATTTTTATCTCTTCTCTAACATTGATTCTTGCGTATAACTTGCGTTTTAACTTTGAGATACCTGCACATTTTATGAATAATTTTTTAGTTGTTTTTCTTGTATTAACTTCTTTTAAAGTTGCTGCACTCTCTTACTTTAACATCTACAAGATAGCTTGGAGGTTCTTTTCACTCAAAAATGCGAAAACACTTCTTGTAGCTCATATTGTGGCATACTCAGCTTTTGTAGCCCTATATTATATAAACTCTGAGCTATTTAACCCTTTTCCACGAAGTGTCATTTTAATAGATCTATTTTTATCTATACTTTTTATAGGTTTTACAAGGCTTATAAAGAGAATTATCATAGAAGAAAACAGTGATACAAATCTTAAAAAAAGTATGATTATTGGTGTCTCTCAACATGCCCAGAGTATTTTAAAAGATAAAAATGAATTTTATGTAGATGCGATAGTTGATACAGACGCAACGGTTATAGGGAGTTACATATCGAATATTCGTGTAGATGGATTTGATGCAATTGAGAAGATTGTCAAAAGTAAAAATATAGAGACTGTAGTTATAACAAAAGAGTTAGAAAAAGATGAATTAAGCACTCTCTCATCAAGGTTAACAAAACTAGGGGTTAAAGAGATTCTGCGCTACTCTTTAGAAAATAATAGAGATAAGTTTGTTCACCTGAGTGTAGAAGATCTGCTTGCGCGTCACCCTAAAGATTTAGATAAAAAGAAAATTGAGACATTTTTAAAAAGTAAAGTCGTTCTCGTTACAGGTGCTGGTGGAAGTATAGGAAGTGAAATCTGTCGTCAGTGTGAAGCTTTTGGTGTGAAGAGAGTTGTTCTGCTTGATAACAGTGAGTATAACCTCTATAAAATCACAGAGGAGATTCAAAAGATAGATAGCGTTTCAGTGATGCGAAATGTCATTGATAAGCAGTCAATGGATGAGATGTTTCAAAAATATAAGCCTGAAATAGTAATTCATGCTGCTGCTTACAAGCATGTTCCACTCGTTGAGATGAATATAAATGAGGGAATTATTAACAATATTTTAGGCACAAAAAATGTTATTGACCTCTCTATTGCACATGGTGTTGAAAAATTTGTGATGATATCTACAGATAAAGCAGTTCGACCAACAAATGTGATGGGAGCAACAAAACGCATATGTGAGCTTTATGCTCAAAATGTAAACGCAAAGGCTACTGAGATTGTCTCTGTTCGCTTTGGTAATGTTCTTGGAAGTAGTGGCAGTGTTATTCCAAAATTTAAATCTCAAATAGAAAATGGAGAGAATATTACTGTCACTCATCCAGATATAACGCGATACTTTATGTTGATACCTGAAGCTTGTGAACTTGTACTACAGGCTGGAGCTATAGGTAAAGGCGGGGAGATTTTTATACTTGATATGGGTGAACCTATTAAGATAGTAGATTTGGCTAATAAAATGATAGAACTGAGTGGTAAAAATGGTATCGGTATTGACTTTATAGGTTTGAGAGCTGGTGAAAAACTATATGAAGAATTATTGATAGATGAGAGTGATACTAAAACTGACTATGAGTCTATAACTGTAGCCCATCCTACAGAGTATGGTATCGAGGACTTAAACGCAGATATAGAAGAGTTAGTTATGTGTGAGAAGAAGTTAGATAAGTTAAAAGAGATAGTTCCAGAGTTTAATCATCAAAAAAATATTAAAAATTATGACAATTTGTAATAAAATTTGTTAAATAATGATTTTTATTGTAATATACACCTAATTTAACAAAAGGAGTTAAAATGAAAATTTTAGCTATTATGGTTTTAGGTGTAAGTTTACTGTTTGGTGTAGTTGATATTAACAGTGCTAGTAAGTCTGAGTTGATGTCTTTAAATGGTATTGGTGAGAAGAAAGCTGAAGCAATACTTAAGTATAGAGAAACTACCTGTTTTGCAAATGTAAATGGTTTGTTAAGAGTTAAAGGCATTGGCCCTAAGTTAATTGAAAAAAATAAAAAAGATTTGAAAGCTGGAAAATGTAAAGGGAAAAAGAAATAGTTTTTCTTTCCCTAGGGCATGTTAAACTATAACATGTCCCACAAATTTACTCATATTGTCCATAATCTCTGAGCCTTTTCTAAAGCTCATGCCACACGCCTCATAGGCAAAAAACACTCCAGCTTGATACTTATTTCCTTTTACATCTTTTGGAAACTCTACATACTCTTGATAGACTTTTTTATAGTTATCGTATGGTCCGTCTGTCTGCTCGGCTACACTACCATCTGCGTTTACTATAGTAGTATTGGCACCCTCTCGTCCAAAAACCGCTTTTTCTACCTGCTTTACACCATCTAAAGGTTCAAACGCAGTCTGAAGTAGATATGGAGAGTCTGGGAAAAGGTCACATAAAACCTTGAGCATACCTTTTGATTGAAAAAGTAGTGTATAGGCAGGATTTAAAATAATGGCTTCTTGGTTTTGCATAATATTTGTGAGTGTTGTCGCAAGTTCTGGTTCATCATGAGCTATGTCTTCCCAAGGGTAGAGTTTAAACCAGTACTCATACTTATTTTCACTAGCATCGTAGATTCCGCTTTCATCAAAGTGAGTATTTTCTAAATATTCAAACGCAGTATTAAATCCTGCATCGGTTGCCATCTGTTGAAGTAGTTTGGTGGTCGCTTCCTCTTCATCATTGTCAGCTATGCTGGAAAATAGAATTTTCCATCCATCGTATCTAGAATCAAACTCGTCCGTATCATCAAAAAGAGTTATAAGCCTTTTAAAGTTTTCTCTTATAGCATCATAGACATTGTTAAACTGCTTACCTTCATCCATACTGTTATGTTTGAGAAGTGCCCATTGAAGCAGGGCAGTTTCAAAGAGTCCAGTAGGTGTATCAGCGTTAAATTCTATCAGTTTTATATCTTGACCATCGATCCCACCAGCTAAGTCAAAACGTCCATATATATGCCAGTGAACATCATTTTCCCAACTCTTTTTTATAGAGTCAACGAGATTAAATGGAATTCCTAAATCAAAAAAGAGATCATTTGCTATAACATACTCTGCGGCTTCAACATACATATCGTATATCTCGTTAGTAGCAGTGTAGTAAGCTTCAGCCTCATCTGAGGATATCTCAACAAGTTCATCACTTACATACTTAGTGCCATCACTGTCTGTATGCCAAGAAAATCCTAGCTCCTCAAGTTTGTTGTCATCTAATGGATTTAATTTTTGTAAGGTAATCATTGTCTAACTACCGAAACTTCTGCTGCTAGATTTCTTACTCGATGAACCAAAGAAACTCTTTTTACTACTGCTGCTTTTTGAAGATTTTGAAGCTGCTGAGCGACTATATGCACTCTTGTTTGAAGATGCAGAGTTTTTAGAGAAATTTTTATTATTCATAAGAGCATTACCTATCATATTTCCAAGTAGTGACCCCGCAGCAACTGCTAAAATAGTTCCAGCTAGACCCATTCCAGCGCTGCCTCCACCATCTTGTATGGTCTCAGATGTACCATCTTGAACCTTTTGGTACTCCTGCTCTGCTAAAGCTTTCATCTCCGCTTCATTCATAAAGCGTTCAGTAGTATTTCCATACTCATCTTTTTCACGGATTATTGCACGGCTCGGGCCATCTGTTGGCATCTCTTCAACAACAATATACTTACCATTAGTCTGCTGTTCTATCACTAGAAAACGGTTCTTTTGTTCCTCTTGAGGAGCTTCGCATCCAGATAATACACTCATCATTAGTACACCAGCACTTCCGAGTGCAACGCCACCCGCTATCGAAGAAATATGTCTCATTAATTTTCACCTTTTAATCTATTTTTATCTAATGTTATAATCTTTTGTAGCTCATACTCATAAATTGTTATTTTCTCTCTACCATTATAAATAATGTCACCTTCATATGTATGATTCTTATCTTCTAAATTTACACTTTTTTGCATTAAGATTAACTCCCCTAAGGAGTGACCAATAGGTGGAATCAGTGTAAGTATTACGATTGAAAAGAGGCTTCCTAGAAAGATAAGACTTATTTTATTGTTATTTATATATATAACTACATACCCAATTAATGCAGAAAAAATAGCGTATAAAATAAAACACTGATTATCAGCAAATAAGATATTGTAATACAAGTCTATCTCATACTTATCAATATAATTTAGTTTTATACCTAAAAAGATAAAAAAGTCTAAAATAAATGTAAAGAAAATTCCTGTAAGAAATGCTTGAAAAAACTTACTCATCTTAACCTCTTTATCTTTTTAGAGTTGAGCTTATATAAAGAGGAGGAGCTCTCTTCTCGTAAGCCATCTTTATTCTCTATAATTATATCAGCTTTTGATTCACAAAAATTTCTATCAAAATTTTTTCCTGACTTATTTGCTGAAGTAGAATAACTCCACTTCAAGCCCCTAAGAAGATGAGAACTACTCTTATGATTTGCTACTCTAAACGCAACGCCATTGACGATAAAAGTTGTTTTTTTTGAGCGTCTGATTAAAGATTTTTTTGAGTTTGGAACTCTGTGACCGAGAGTAGAAAATGTTTTAAAGTCTTGATAGACAACTATAAAGGGTTTACTAGTATCTCTTGATTTTATCTCTTGCAGTTTTGTTTGGTTCTGAGACAAAAAACCGACAGTAGTGTCGGTTTGAGCCAGTATAACTTGAGAGTTTATACTAGAAAGTCTTGAATTGCTGTTGAAGAAGACCATGAGTCATCATCCATCTCATCGAGAGCTAATATTAGGGCTCTTGTAGCACTTAGTGTTGTAAAGTAAGGGATAGAACGTCTAAGTACCTCTTGTCGAATAACAACAGCATCTTTTTTAGATGTGTTGTTGTCTGAAGTGTTTATAGCCATAGAGATTTCATCGTTTTTCATACTATCTCCTATGTTTGGACGACCCTCAGAGATTTTAAGAACTCGCTCACAAGGTATTCCTGCATCTTCTATAACCTGTTGTGTTCCTTTAGTCGCTACAAGTTTGAAACCATGTCTTACAAGTCCCTCTGCAATCTCTGCAGCATGAACTTTGTCAGAATCTACAAATGATAAGAAACAAGTCCCCTCAGTTGGAATCTTGTTTCCTGCACTTAGTTGTGCTTTAGCAAAAGAGACACCGAAGTTTTTACTGATACCCATAACTTCACCAGTCGATTTCATCTCTGGAGAGAGAAGCAAGTCAGCACCGTAAAGTTTATGAAAAGGAAAAACTGCCTCTTTAACAGAGACATGACCTTTAAGTTTTGGACGACGTAAACCATTTACTTCTTCTACGATGTTATATTTATCATAATACTCAAGTGAACTTACAAGAGTCTCTCCCATCATAACACGAGTAGCAACTTTTGCCAGTGGCATACCAGTCGCTTTAGAAACAAAAGGAACTGTACGAGATGCACGAGGGTTTACTTCGATTAGGTAAATCTCATCTTGGTAGATAGCGTATTGAACATTCATAAGTCCTACAACACCAAGACCAAGAGCGATGGTTTTTGTCTGTTGTTCAACTTTTTCAATCATCTCAGTTGAAAGGTTTACCGGAGGAAGTGAACAAGCACTATCACCAGAGTGAATACCAGCCTCTTCGATGTGCTGCATTACTGAACCGATATAAACTTCTTTACCATCAGAGATACAGTCAACATCAAGTTCTACAGCTTGGTCAAGAAACTTGTCAATTAAAACTGGAGCCTCATTTGAAACGCTGATAGCAAGTGCCATATACTCATCTAACTCTTCATGAGAGTAAACGATTTTCATACCACGACCACCGAGTACAAATGATGGACGAACTAGAACAGGAAAACCAAGTTCTCGTGCTATTGGTCCTGCTTCCTCTTTTTTACGTGCTAAACCATTTTCTGGTTGTTTAAGTCCATGTTGGTTTACAAAATCAGAGAACTGTTCTCTATCTTCTGCCAAATCAATTACAGCAGATGTAGTTCCTGATATTTTTGCACCTATTTTAGTAAGAGAGTCCGCAAGTTTAAGTGGAGTTTGACCACCAAAGTGAACGATGATTCCATCTGGTTGTTCGTTTTCAATAACTTCACGCACATGCTCAAAATCAATAGGCTCAAAGTAGAGTACATCTGAAGTGTCATAGTCTGTTGAGACAGTTTCAGGATTACAGTTGTACATGATAGACTCTATGCCCATCTCTTTTAGAGCAAACGCAGCGTGAACACAGCAGTAGTCAAACTCGATTCCCTGTCCAATTCTATTTGGTCCACCACCAAGGATAAGAACCTTTCTCTTATCGCTAACTCGTGAAGTCACATTTGGGTTTTTTGTAACATTTGTCGTTGAGTAGAGGTAGGGAGTGAGAGCTTCAAACTCTGCCGCACAAGTATCTACTTCGTTAAATTCAAGCTGAACACCAAGCTTTTTTCTCTTCTCATAGACTTCATTTTCAGAGACAGTTTGATTAGAGTTTTTCTTAATAAGTTGGGAGATTCTCTTATCTGAGAAACCATCAACTTTTACACTTCTCATAAACGCAGCATCAGATAAAATTTTATCTGTAATAGTGCTCTCTGTTTGGATTAATTCTTCTAATTGGTAAAGGAACCACGGGTCAATCGCACAAGTATCAAAAATATCTTCAACACTCATACCACGACGGAACCCCTCTGCTACATAGAGCATTCTATCTGCGTTTGGACGACGAATTTCATGCTTAACAAACTCAGTGTCAGCATCCATTTCGTTAAATCCACAAAGATCAGTTTCTAGTGAACAGAGCGCTTTTTGCATTGACTCTTTAAAAGTACGACCGATCGACATTACCTCACCAACAGATTTCATACTTGTACTTAAAGTATCTTCTGCTTCAGGGAATTTTTCAAATGTAAAACGCGGTATCTTTGTTACTACGTAATCAATTACAGGCTCAAATGATGCAGGAGTACCAGTGATATCATTTGTAATCTCATCAAGAGTGTAACCGATAGCTAAAAGTGTTGCAACTTTAGCGATAGGGTAACCTGTGGCTTTTGAAGCAAGAGCAGATGAGCGTGAAACGCGAGGGTTCATCTCAATAACTATCATACGACCAGTTTTAGGACAGATTGAAAACTGAACATTAGATCCACCAGTGTCAACACCGATTTCACGCAGGATATCAAAAGAGGCATTACGCATTCTCTGGTACTCTTTATCTGTTAAAGTTAGTGCGGGTGCTACAGTAATAGAGTCACCAGTATGGACACCCATAGGGTCGAAGTTTTCAATCGCACAGATGATGATACAGTTATCAGCCTTATCACGGATAACTTCCATCTCATACTCTTTCCAGCCAAGCATTGATTCCATTATTTCGATTTCATTAACTGGAGAAGCTGAGATACCCTCTTGTGCTAATTTTTCAAACTCTTCCATGTTGTATGCTACGCCTGAACCACCACCTGCAAGTGTAAAAGAGGCTCTTGAAATTACAGGGAAACCAATTTTCTTAACAACTTCAATAGCTTCTTCAACTGAGTATGCATTTTCACTCTTAGGCAGATCCATACCGATTTTTTCCATAGCTTCATTAAAACTAGAACGATCTTCACCTTTATGGATGGCCTCTGGAGTTGCACCTAAAAACTCCACACCTTCAAGCATCCCTTTTTCATACATACTTGTTGCAACATTAAGAGCAGTCTGTCCACCCATGGTTGGTAGAATTGCATCAACACTCTCATCTTTGATAATTTTAGCGATGATATCTTCTTTGATCGGTTCTATGTAAGTTCTATCTGCAAACTCAGGGTCTGTCATAATAGTTGCAGGATTAGAGTTGATGAGTACTACACGATAACCTTGCTCTTTTAAAGTCTTAACAGCTTGAGTTCCAGAGTAGTCAAATTCACAGGCTTGGCCGATGACAATCGGACCAGAACCTATAAGTAAAATAGTATTAATGTCGGTGCGTTTTGGCATTTTTTACCTTCTAAATTATATTCATAAAAATTTAGAGATTATAGCCAAAGGGCACTTAATATTTGATGAGTTTTTCTTTTCTTTTTTAATAATGAAATGTGTATATAAGGGAGAGTAATCCTGAATAGATATAATCCTCTGTAACTATAGGACTATTAGTTGCTTCTTGTGATATTTTATCGGCTCTGATATTTATAAGGGCGGATAAGTCATCTGTGAAAGGGTATTTGATGTAAGTTTGCGCACCGAGTAAAAAACCATCATCAGGAGAGTATTTTGTCTCACCTCTTCTTTGAGCTTCCTCTTGAGTGACACCGTAGTAGTAGTCTAAAAAATCTTGAGATTGATACATAAAAACAAGGCTAGGGTAGAGGGAGAGTTTTCCAAACTCAAAGTCATAACCAATCTCAGTTCTTAAAATCCAAGAGTCATATCTATCAAGTATATCAGTTAAAGCCATGATTTCAATATATGCTTTATCTGTTTTTGCACTAAAGGCTAAACCGCCCTCCCAAGTAGTTTCTCTTTCATCCATTCCCTCTATTTCACCTTTTTCATAACCATAAGTTCTCGGCTGAGCGGTAAGTGAAAATCCCCAAGCATACTCATCTTGTTTACTTCCAAGAAAATAGACACCCGCACGACTCCATCTTACATAAAAAAGACCATCGTCATAAAAAATAACTGGTGAAGGGAGTAGGATATTATCAACATTTTCATAGGGTTGCGTTTGAATATATGGACCAAGACCAATAGTAACCTTCTGCTTCTCTTCATCTGCTGTTAGATTTAAAAAAAGTAGAGCAAGTATAAAAAAATATCTCACTTCACACTTCTTATCATATGAAAATAGTCTGGGTCATTTGCTTTGTAGTATTGGTCTATAATTGCGTTTTGATAGCCTTGAGATTTTTTGACAGATATAACACGTCCTACTTTTAAACCTTTGAAGAAAATATTATCAAGTCCTGATGTTAAAACTTCATCCCCCTCTTTAATTTCAAACCAAGAGGGAATAAACTTTACAACAAGAAATTCATCGTTGTTTCCATGGGCAATTCCAGGTGCACGTTCTTGACCGATTGAGACAGAGTAGGAACTCTTTATATCTCTATTTAACAGCCCAAGTGCTCTCTCATTTTTGGATATTACAATACCGGCGACTAGCTCTTTGTATGTAAGTCCATAAATCTTACTAGAGTTATAATCCTCTATTTCCATCCAGACTCGGTTTAGGTTTCCAAATTTTTCATAGGAGATAGTCCGGACTAACTCTACTCTTGGGTCTGTTTTTAGGCTTGAGTTATTCTCTTTGTGCAGATCGTTTATCTCTGATGCCAACTGCTGCATAACAAGATGATTGTTTTCATACTTACTCAGTTTCTCTTGAAGCTCTCTGATTTGATTCGCTTGAAAAAAATGTTTGTTAAATGTGGATTGAATAAATTCTATTGTATTAAAGTAGCTTGTATTTACTTTGTTTTGCAGGGTTATGAGAGGTGATTGGATAGGGTTGGAGTAGTATAGTGCACCCATAAAGAGTACAACTAGGATTAGAAAAAAGCTGAAAAACTGTCTATTCATTCTCAAATAGTTCTTGTAGTAAATCTATCTCTTCGAGAGCACGACCAGTTCCTCGAGCAACTGCTAAAAGTGGCTCATCAGCAACAAAAACAGGAATCTTTACAATATCTGAAAGGTATTTATCGAGTTGACGGATAAGTGCTCCACCACCAGTTAAGATGATACCGTGATTTACAATATCTCCAGCTAAATCTGGTGGCATCTGCTCTAGTACATCACGAAGGGCTTCAGCTATCTCTTTAAGAGGCTCTTTCATAGCTTCTCTTGCATCTTCTGAAGTTAGTTCAACTGAACTTAAAAGACCTTCAACCTGGTCACGACCATTTACAACCATAGTCATCTCTGTATCGAGTGCTACTGCAGTACCTATATTAATTTTAATCTCTTCAGCAACTCTCTCACCAACGAGGAGATTGTACTTCTTTCTAATGTAGTTTACGATACCTTGGTCTATTTTGTCACCCGCAGTACGGATAGATTTTGAAAGAACAAGACCACCAAGTGAAACAACACCAATCTCAGTAGTACCACCACCGATATCAACAACAAGGTTACCTTGTGGTTCACGAATATCTACACCAGCACCGATAGCTGCTGCCATTGGCTCCTCTATAAGAAAAACTTCACGTGCACCTGCACTTAGAGCTGACTCACGAACTGCTTTACGTTCAACCTGTGTTAGTCCATAAGGTACACAGATAATGATACGAGGAGAGATTAAAGAGCTACGACCATGAGCTTTCTCAATAAACTTTCTAATCATCTTTTCAGTCATATCAAAGTCAGCGATAACACCATCACGCATAGGGCGAATAGCTTTAATATTTCCAGGTGTTTTACCAACCATCTCTTTTGCATCATGACCAACTGCTAGAACTCTCTGTTGTCCATATTTTTCAGTCTTTACAGCAACAACTGAAGGCTCATTGATGATAATTCCACGTCCCTTTGCGATTACAATTGTATTAGCAGTTCCTAAGTCAATTGATAAATCATTTGAGAAAAGCCCTATTATTTTGTTAAATATCATATTAGTTGTACCTTATGCTGTTTTTTTTGTAGATTTTTTTATATAAACAGGTTTTTCACCATCATCTATTACTTCTTTTGTTATTAGTACTTCATAACCAGCATACTCTGGAAGTTCGTACATAATATCTATCATATTTTCTTCTAAGATTGCACGAAGTCCACGAGCACCAGTTTTTCTTTTTATAGATTTTGCGGCAATTGCTTTGAGTGCATCATCTTCGAAGTTTAGCTCAACTTCATCAATAGAAAATAACTTCTTGTACTGTTTAATAAGTGAGTTTTTCGGTTCAGTTAAAATTCGAACCATATCCTCTTCACTAATCTCTTGGAGTGAAGCGATAATAGGGAGACGTCCTACAAGTTCAGGAATCAGACCATAGTGAACTAAATCATCAGGTTCAACCATATCAAAAGTAGGTTTCTGTTCATCTTTAGATTTTTTCTCATGACCAAAACCTAAAACATTTTCACCTTGCTTGCGTTTTAAAATCTCTTCTAAACCATCAAATGCTCCACCACAAATAAATAGGATATTTGTAGTGTCAATAGTTGTGAACTCTTGATTTGGATGTTTTCTTCCACCTTTTGGTGGTATATTTACAGCAGCACCCTCAACAATCTTTAGAAGTGCTTGTTGTACACCTTCACCAGATACATCACGAGTGATAGAGCGGTTCTCACTCATGCGAGATACTTTATCTACTTCATCTATGAAAACGATTCCCTGCTCGGCTCTTTGGATATCACCATCTGCAGCTTGAAGAAGTTTCGTTAAAATATTTTCTACATCCTCTCCAACATAACCAGCTTCAGTCAGACTTGTAGCATCAGCGATTGCAATAGGAACATTCAAAACTCTAGCAATTGTTTGAGCTAAAAGGGTCTTACCTGAACCAGTTGGTCCGATAAGTAAAACATTTGATTTTGCTATCTCTGTGTCATCATCAGTTACATTTTTTGTTTTGAAAATTCTTTTGTAGTGGTTGTAAACGGCAACACTCAGAAGCTTTCTAGCTCTCTCTTGACCGATGATATAGTCACCTAAAAAGTTATCTAACTCTTTTGGTGTCATCAAGTTGTTTACAGCCTCTAAAAGTTCTTCATTTTCAGCAGTTGCTGTCTCTTTCTCATCACCAAACATAATTTTATATGCAGAAACTACACAATTTTTACAGATATAAACGCCATTACCGGCAATTAGTGGGTTCTCATCACTCTCACTTGCATCACAGAAACTACAGTGTCTATGTATCATTATATATTTCCTTTATACATTTTTTCTCTCAAATGGGATTCCTCTTTTTGTCTTTATTACAAAGTTGCAAAGGTCATTCACATAATGGTTTTTACTATCTTCTAAAAGTTCATTTGCAGTGTCTTTAAGAGGTTTTCCTGACTCAAAAAGTTCTCTATATGCAGATTTTAGTGCGTTTATGTCATCACGTTCAAGATTACGTCTAAGTCCGGTAAGGTTAAGACCTCTCAAACTTGCACGATTTCCCTCTGCCATACAAAATGGTGGTACATCTTGAGCCAAGGCACTAGCTCCGCCAACCATTGCATAGTCACCGATATGTACAAACTGATGAACAGGTGTCATTCCACCGATTACAACATAGTCACCCATCTCAACATGCCCGGCTAAAGTAGCTGCGTTTGCTAAAATACAGTGGTTTCCGATGATAACATCGTGTCCTAAGTGTACATAACCCATAAAAAGATTGTGGTTACCGATGATAGTTTTTCCACCACCACCCTTAGTTCCAGGGTTGAAAAGTGTAAACTCTCTGATAGTGTTGTTGTCACCGATAATCAGCTCAACATCTTCGCCATTAAACTTCAAATCTTGTGGAATAGAACCTATAACAGCGTGTGAAAAGATTCTGTTGTTTTTACCGATGGTCGTCTTGCCGTAAACGCAGGCATTTTGTGCTATTGTAGTTCCATCACCAATTGTAGTCTGTGAAGATATGAAACAGAACGCTCCAATTTCAACATTTTTACCAATTACTGCACCATCTTCAATAACGGCTAGTTTAGATATATTAGACATATTTTACTATCTTTTTACTTGTCAACTATCATAGCTTTAAGTTCAGCTTCAGATACTAATTTTCCATCAACAAATGCTTCACCTTTGAGCATCCAAATTGAACCTTTTTGCTTGATTACACTGATGCGGTACTCTAGTTTATCACCAGGTTTTACAGGTGAACGAAATTTTGCTTTGTCGATACTCATAAAGTAAACAACTTTTTGTGCAGCTTCCTCTTTTGTCATCTCCATGCTTTGAAACGCAAGAATTCCACCAGCTTGAGCCATACCTTCAAGTATCATAACACCTGGATAAATCGGGTGACCAGGGAAGTGACCTTGAAATACTGGTTCAGAGATACTTACATTTTTGTAACCGATTAAACTCTCATTTTTAACTACTTCAGTAATTCTGTCAACTAGTAAAAAAGGGTAACGGTGGGGAATAATTTCTTGAATTTCAACAACATCCATAATCATAGGGAAAAGCCTTGTAAATAATTTTGGATATTCTACCTAAAATTTGATTATATTATGATTAGTTTCTCTTTTGTATCTTCGTAAGTTTTTGCATCGAGTTCAACTGTAAGTTTCTTATCACTCATTGTTTGCAGGACTATTATTGGTGTTAAGTCGTAGTGTGATTGTGAGATTTTAGTTCGTATTTCCAACTCTTCATCAAAACTTGGAGGATTGAAAATGAGCTCATTTATGTTTTTATACTGCGTTTTACAGAGATGATTAAACTGCTCTAAGGTGATAAACTTTATCTCTTCACGGTTAAAATAGTGAACGCCTTGATTCTCATACTCTATACGACCTTGCGCTCTTTTTCTTGGAAGTGTTGAGTAGGAGAGTGCATAAGCTGGAAGTGGAGTTTTTTTGCCTTCAGTCACTTTAAAATTAAACTGACGGTAGTTTAAAAACTTCTGCTTGATGATTTTATAATTTACCTCTTCATCTTCAAGTTGATTACGTTTTTTGTACATCTCCAAACGCTCCTCTATAGAAGCTGGAAGGATTGCGTTTGAGATTGGAGAGAACATCTCATCCATAAGACGCTCTTGTTGTTCTCTTTGCATTGTAAGTCCAAAAATACAACCACAGTAGTCTTGACGATAGAGTTGCTCCTCTTTTGTAACACGAGATTGGTCTTGAGTTCCACCACCTGAACGATAATCAACTGCAATAAACTCTACACCATGCTTTTCATAAAACTCATCGCCAACACGTTTGAGCTGTTCTTGAGATTTTAAGGGACTTACAAGAAGAGTAGTTGTGATTTTATCTTCACCAATCTCAAGCGCTTTTTTAGCACTTGTTATAAAACGCTTATCAAAGCAGACCTCGCAACGAGCACCTTTTTCAGGCTCTTTCTCTAAGCCTCTTACAGCCTGCATCCAGTTTTCAAAATCATACTCGCCTTCAAGAACTTCAATACCAAGCTTTTTACATGAACGCTCAACATCCAACAAACGCAGTTGATACTCAGAGTAGGGATGAATGTTAGGGTCATAAAAGAAGCCAGTAAGCTTCTCATCTGGATAATCTTTTTGAAGTTTTTCTAAAAAAAAGTGAGAGTCAACACTACAACAGATATGAACTAAAATAATAAAGCCTTTAAACAAACTCGTTCCCATGCTCTGCATGGGAATGCATATATAGATGAAAGTATAGCCAAAATATAGAGAAACTCCCACGCAGAGCATGGGAGCGAGACCCACACCTTCCTTGTTCCCATCGTCCCGATGGGAATGCGCCCCGAAGGAAGTGCCCTTGGGGTGCATACTAAGTCAATAAACGCAGTAACATATATGCATTCCAACGCAGAGCATTGGAACGAGATAGAGATAAAACTATTCCATAATTTCCCACTTAAAATAACAATGTTCGATTTATACTTTACAAATCTTATTTTTATGTAGAATAAGTGTATTATTTTCAAAAGCATTTCTTCGTTCCCATCGTCCCGATGGGAATGTATACAAAGTAGATGAAGTAAGTAGTACATACGCATTCCCAAGCTGGAGCTTGGGAATGAGATAAAAAGGACATATTGTGAAGAGTATTCTAATGATGTTAATGAGTTTAGGTTTAGTAGTTGGTTTCAGTGCTTGTGGTGGAGGAGGTTCAACTACTCCTGCGGGAAGTGATTCACCAGTTGTTATTGGTGATATTATGGTGAGTAGTTCTAATGTATCGTTAGTAAAGGTAGATGATATAAATTTATCTATAGTTAATGGAGATGATTTGAATGTATCTGTAGTTATTACAGATACTGATGGAGTTGTTTCTGTTGATTGGGATTTATATTTACTTAATCCTAATGGTGGGGCACTTATTGATAGTGGTTCATT
The DNA here is from genome assembly GCA_034717855.1 of Campylobacterota bacterium. Classification (GTDB taxonomy): domain Bacteria; phylum Campylobacterota; class Campylobacteria; order Campylobacterales; family Sulfurimonadaceae; genus Sulfurimonas. Next base: position 611 of record JAYEMB010000035.1, on the reverse strand, counting down.
ATCTAGTACAGATGGTAACTATACTGCTGAGCTTGATTATACGGTTTTAAGTAGTGATGGGAATTACACTTTTGTATTTTCTGCTGTTGGTGTGGTTGGTGGTGTGGATCCTGTGAGTGAGGCTCAGAAGAGTTTTGGTTTTGAGGTTTTGACTGCGAATTCTGCTCCTGTTTGGACGGAAAGTTCTTATGATACTGGATTGACTATTACTGATGCTGATGATACTGCAAAGGTTATTTTAGACCTTTCTGCTGTAAGTTCTGATGCGGATGGAGATGATATTACTTATACGGTAGAAAATGTTTCTTCTTCCGTTGCTCCATTAGATGAGCAAAAAATAAAAGATTCATTGTATGTTGATAGTGGAGTACTTAAAATCCATAATCTTAATACGAATGATCCTGATTCTGATGCTACAATTACTATTACAGTAAATGCTAGTGCGACTGGTGGTTCAAATAATGCTGATATTGTGTTTACATTTGATAATGTACAATAATTGATGTCGGTATAGGTGAGAGAGTTTTCTCTCGTTCCCATCGTCCCGATGGGAATGCATACTAAGTCAATAAACGCAGGAACATATATACATTCCAACGCAGAGCATTGGA
>JAYEMB010000034.1:0-5085 GCA_034717855.1 Campylobacterota bacterium | reverse complement strand
ATCTTTTATGAGTAAATCTTTTACATAATAGTACAGATTATCGCTAAAGAGAAACTCATTGTCGTTTTGTATAACTATATAAGCCACACCAAGAGAGTCTAAAAACCTATAAGCCTTTTGTTTAGGCATCACACTCGCAGCAGTTGCATAAGCATCCAAGTCACTATTTGGAAGTGTTGATATGAGAGTTATTGAAGAGAAGCTCTTTTGTGACTCTTTGCGTTTTGTGTCTATGAGGTGGTTGTTCTCAGTCGAATCTACATAACGGTTGTAGTTACCACTCGTACTGATACCTGTTTCACTTTTTAGTGTTTTAAAGCTTGCAAAGACTCCATCACTAAATGGGTCTTGAATATCTATGGAGCAACTCGATAGACAGCGTATATCTCCACTCAAGGAAACAACAGCTCTCTCAACTGCGTTTTGCTTTAAATAGGCAACAACCTTATCAACCCCAAAGCCCTTCCCCATTCCACCTAAATCTACCTTAGCAGACTCATCCAACTGGGCTTCTTTCTCATTAAATCTCAAAGCATTAAAATTTACAAAAGCATTTTGAATCTCTTCTATCTTTGGAACTCTCTCATCCTCGCCAAATCTATACAAATCTTTTGTGATTGAACCGACACTGATATCAAAATAACCATCACTGCGTTTATAGTACTCCTTGCTTAAACGCAGTGCTTCATATGAGTAACTATCTAGTTTTGCTTTTTTATCTCGGTTGAGTCTGTAGATTGGGCTGTTTTCATTGTACGAAGATAGCGAAAGTTCTACATCTTTTATGATGCTAAAACCATCTTCTATGTATTTTTTATCTTTTTTACTGACTGAGATTGTTACGAAAGTACCCATTCCCACCTGCGTTCGAGTGAGTATCTCCGAGGAGAGAGGAAGTGCTAAGATGACACAAAGAGATAAAAATCTTATCACTGCGTTTGTACCAACTTAGATGTTGATGATTTCGTTTACTTCTAAACCAAAACCGCTAAGGCCTACAAAGTCACTCATCTTCAGTGTTGAGCTTATAAGATTCATCTTTGCCACACCTAAAGAGGTTAGTATCTGTGAACCTGTACCAATCTCTTTCATAGATGCATTATCTTGATGAGTTGTTTTGTTGATAAATACTAAAACACCACTATTTTGTTTAAGATACTCTATAGAGTCGATAAGGTTGTTATACTTTTTCTGATTTAGTAGAAGCTCTATATCCGGTACAACATTGTGCACACGAACATTTGCAACTTCGCCAGCCTTGTAAAAAACTATAGCAGTGTGCTCTATTCCATCATGATCTTCAAAAGTGTGCTGATTCACTTTCACACCAAAAAACTCTATCTCTTCAATCTTTGTCTCATTCACAAGTCTCTCATTTGCCAAACGATACTCAACAATATCTGAGATGAAAACAGTCTTTAAGTTGTGCTCCTCACCAAAAATATCTAAGTCGTCACGACGAGCCATTGTCCCATCTTCTTTAATAATTTCACAGATTACACCAGCCTCACTCAAACCTGCTAAACGACAGATATCAACAGAACCCTCAGTGTGACCAGTTCTTACAAGTGTTCCACCATCTTTTGCAATAAGTGGAAAAATATGCCCAGGCTTTACTAGCTCTGGCGCTTGAGAGATAGGATTTGCTAAAATCTTGATAGTATCGTCTCTCTCTTTTGAAGATATACCAGTCAGGGCATCTCTTGCATCAACAGAGACAGTAAACGCAGTCTCATAAGATGAAGTGTTTGAACTCACCATAGGGTTTAGGTCGAGTCTTGTAGCGATGGTTTTACTTAGTGCTACACAGATTAAACCTCTTGCATGTGTAGCCATAAAGTTAACATGGTCTGGTGAACTAAACGCAGCAGCGTAAACTAAGTCACCCTCGTTCTCTCTATCTTCATCATCACACATGATGATCATTTTACCCTTTTTAATCTCATCAATCGCTTCTAATACTCTCTCAATAGGTGTCATAAATTCTCTTTTATATAATTTGATTTGATTATATATAAATCTTCATTAAAAAGAGTTCAAATTAGATTTTTAAATTCATCTCTTATATACTTGACAAATAGTTAACTTTTACCTATAATTTCGCTCCAACAAACATGGTAGAACAGTTTGTTAAGCGTCGCGGAATAGAGCAGTTCGGTAGCTCGTCGGGCTCATAACCCGAAGGTCGCAAGTTCAAATCTTGCTTCCGCAACCAATTTCAATTTTTAATGTTGGGGTATCGCCAAGCGGTAAGGCACTAGTTTTTGGTACTGGTATTCGGGGGTTCGAATCCCTCTACCCCATCCACCTTTTTATAAAAAATGATTAATTTTTGTTTTAATCAAGGCGGTTTTGACTGAGCAATACTTTAGTATGCGAAGGAAACACCAACGAAGAGTAAAGCTAAAAGTAACATTTTTAAATGTCGCGGAATAGAGCAGTTCGGTAGCTCGTCGGGCTCATAACCCGAAGGTCGCAAGTTCAAATCTTGCTTCCGCAACCAAATCACACAAACTAAAAATCACTCATAATTTTCAACTTAACTATTACTTTTTTAATATTATTAACTTATTTTAAAGTTTCCTATGTTAGAATTCCGCCGAAATAACTTCATTGGGGTATCGCCAAGCGGTAAGGCACTAGTTTTTGGTACTGGTATTCGGGGGTTCGAATCCCTCTACCCCATCCACCCAACTCAAAACCTGCACCCACTCAACAACCAAGTATAAAAATCTGATTTTATAAATGTGATGTAACCACTTCGTAATAAACTTGTAATAAAATAAATAAAAAGAGCGTATATGAATAGTAAACTTCCTAAAACATGGCTAGATAACTTAGAGGTTTTAGATATAGCCTTCCAACCAATACTCAATATCAATACTGGAAGAATATATGCAGTTGAAGCACTTTTAAGAAACTTCCAGGACATAGGTTTTAAATCAATTTTTTCACTTTTTGATAAAGTTTATAAAGATGGAATTCTCTACTCTTTTGATTTAGCTCTGCGTGAAAAAGCACTCAGAAAATATACAAGTATATCAGGGTATGAAAACATCAAATTATTTTACAACCTTGATAATAGACTATTTACAGCTCCTGATTTTTCAAATGGAAATACTACAAAACTTTTAAAAAAACTTAATATAAAAAAAGAAAATCTTTGTTTTGAAATTTCAGAAAGACACGAGATATCTCATGATTTTGATATAGAAAAAGTACTTAAACACTATAAAGATGAAAACTTTTCTATTGCTATTGATGATTTCGGTGTTGGGTACTCTGGTTTTAAATTACTTTATGACTCAACTCCAAATATTATAAAAATCGATAGATTTTTTCTACAAAATATTGAGAACAACTTAAAGAAAAAACTAATAGTTCGAAATATCACTCATTTAGCTATTCAATTAGGCATAAAAGTCGTAGCAGAGGGTGTTGAAACTAGAGCAGAACTACTAACTTGTAAGGATATTGGTTGTCACCTACTTCAAGGCTATTTAGTACAAAAGCCTACTCAAAATACACAAGAGATTCAACTAAAGTATTCTCACATCTACGATATTATAAAAAATGATAAAAGAGAAAATAACAACGCTTCAATACTCTCCAAATATATTGATCAAACTAAACCTATAGAAGTAAAAACAAAAATGAATATTGTCATAGAGTATTTTAAAGAAAATCGGAATACTCATATAGTTCCAGTTGTAGCAAGTAATGACGAACCGATTGGTGTACTATTTGAATCTCAAATGAAAGATTTTTTATACTCCCCTTATGGAATGTCGCTATTACTTAATGAAAAAAACAAGTCAAAACTCAAAGATTTAGTAAATAGTTGTGGAAACGCTGACATTAACAGTAGCTTATCTACAATTATAGAACTTTTTTCCAACAATCTTGAGTCAGCAGGTATAATAATCACCAAAAACTCTAAATATCATGGCTTTTTATCTGCCAAAGCAATTATTAACATTATGAATGAAGAGAATATACTTCAAGCAAGAGATCAAAATCCACTTACAAAACTTCCTGGAAATACAATGATAGATAAGTATATTGCTCAAGTAGTAAACTCTTCATCTTCTTATCTTTTGTGCTACTTTGATTTAGATAACTTTAAAGCTTTTAATGATGTTTATGGGTTTAGAAATGGCGATAGAGTGATTCAACTTTTTGCAGATATTTTAAGAAAAGAGTTAGACAAAGATGTTTTTAAAGCACATATTGGAGGGGATGACTTTTTTATTGCATTTAAAAGTAAGAAGGATATAGATATTGAAATATATCTAAAAAAAATAGTATTACTTTTGAATAATTTTTCAAATAGCGCTAGAGAATTTTATTCAAAAGAAGATAAAGAGAATGGTTACATAAGCTCAAAAAATAGAGATTTAGAAGCAACTAAGTTTCCTTTACTTAGTGCAAGTGCTTCATTATTAATTATTCCAACAATAACAAAAAGTCACTTGTCAGAAGAGTCTATACACAGTGTGTTATCAAAACAGAAAAAAGTAGCAAAAGCAGAATTAAATAAGATTGCTATTAGCTGTATGATATAAAAATTATATAATCCTTCATGATATCTATTACTACAAAACAAGTGATAAAGAATAATTGACTTTATATTAGAATTCCTTTCAAAGAATTAAATTATTAAAGGTCTGCAATGAGAGTAAAACAAACTTTAAAAACTATAGAAACACTTGAAGATTTAGCAGAGTTAGCAGACTACTCTTTTGTAGAGACATTAAACAGTGACCCAGATGCTACTAAAGATGGTATAGATCACTCACCTCGACAAGTATTTAGTGGTCATTATGTTCCTGTAAATCCTACGCCAATCGAAAACCCCATCTACATCGCACATTCTAAGAGTTTCTTTGAAGAACTAGGACTCAGTGACAATCTAGCAAGATCAGAAGATTTTATGAGACTCTTTTCTGGGGACACCTCAGGGTTGAACGAACCATTACGTAGTGTTGGTTGGGCAACAGGGTATGCACTCTCTATCTACGGTACAGAGTATTACGAACAGTGCCCTTTTAAAACAGGAAATGGGTACGGTGATGGACGAGCTAT
>JAYEMB010000033.1:0-18793 GCA_034717855.1 Campylobacterota bacterium | reverse complement strand
GAGTTCCTCCAACACTTTTAAATGCCCTAACCGGAGAGTTTACTCCACCAGGTATTAGACTTTGTGCTTCATCAAACGCTTTTTTGGATGCTTCTCTACTCATATTGTGACCTTAATATTTTTTTATTATTATAGCAAAGTAGTATTAATCTTCATTTGATATAATCACCTCAATTATATAATTAAATGGAAAAATTTGAATAGATCTACTTTTGCTCTCTTTGTTGCACTACTTATTCACCTTGTGTTACTACTTGTTTTTTGGATATTAGGGACTATTTCTCCCGATATTACTAAAGAGAAGAAGCCTCAAGAGAAAAAAATAAAAATCTCCCTAAAAGAGATGCCAAAAGTAGATAAAAACTCAGGCCTTACAAAAGAGAAAGTCAAGCCCTCACCTATCGCTCCGCCGATGCCTAAAGGCTCTCAACTCAAAGAAATTCTCAAGCAGCCTCCTGTTAAGTTTGAGCCAACAAAGCCTATTAAAAAACCAACACTCAACAAAAAGCCGACTCCACCAAAACCAAAGCCTAAACCAAAAACTGCACCTCTACCTCCTGTAAAACCATACATTCCTCTTTTGGCAGAAAAAAGAGATATAAACGCAACTAAAAAGATAAAAAAAGAGGCTGAACCAAAAGACTCTATGGCTTGGATGTATGAAGACAAGTCAGCTCAAGAAGAGAAACAAGAGAGTCAAAGAAAAGCATCAGGTGGAAATATCTCTCAAAATATCAAAGAGCTTTATGGAGAGGAGTTTGGAGAGCTAACTACAGGTCAACAAGAGTATATTTTAGACAATCAGGAGATTATGAGACGAATAACACAGCAGGTTTTAACACGCCAAGCAAGAGTAAGTAATCTTAGAGGATTAAATGTCAACAGAAGTAATGTCATAGAGTTTAATCTTCATCCAAACGGCGACATGACAGACTTTAGATTTTTAGAAAAAAGTGGATACTTTATACTTGATGATATTACAAAAGCAACCATAAGCTATGCTTACAGTCAATACCCAAGACCAAAAGAGATAATTCCAGTCAGGTATAACGTTTTTTATCACCTAAAACACTAAAAGATTACCTTTTAGGGTTGTTTGTGATGTAACTCTTTTTAATCCCTATCATCTCATAAACAGATATCTCTTCACCAGCCTCTTCAATAATCTTATCAGTATCACTAAATTGACCTTTCATTTTCTCTATCTCAGTGTATCCAGCAGGTTTAATCTCACTCACAGCAATACTTATAGTTCCAGCCCACATAAGAGCTATCATAGTCCATACTGTCTTTTTAGCATTCGCATAAACTCCAATAAAATGGAAACCCACACTTAATAAAATTCCAATAGTAATTACAATTGGTGTTGTCATTCAATCAACTCCTTAGCTATATTTTCACCTCTTGGCTTCATCTCAGATTCTCCTATCTCACCTAGCATACTCTCGCCAAAGCTTGTAACACCAAAAGTTCCGGCTATCATTAAAACAATAACAAGAAAAAGGAACACAAATGCCATTGCATAACGTTTTAGTACATCTATCATCTATTTTGGTACAATCCCATCAAACTCTATACATCTAGAGGTATGAAAATCTCTCTCGTAGTCATCATTTTTAAACTTGTCACCCTCTATTCTCCAACCAAGCTCTTGCGATAGCAGAACTGATCTTGAAATTGTACGACGCATCTTATTTTCACAAATGACAGTCTCACCGGCATTAAATATCTCTTTAACACCTTCCATTCTTGAAGTAGTCATATTATAATGAAATCCAATCATAAGTGTAAGCATACCACCAACACCAAGCATTCCTCTCTTAAATGCAACTCTAGGTACAAAGTCTCTTGTTGTTACAATCGCTGTAACCACCATAATAAAAAGACCTATAACAAGATATACTGCCTCTAATTCAAAAAAAAGTTCCATTCTGTTTCCTATTTAATATATTTTGATTCCCAAGCCCCATCAGCTTCGGTAAAGTACTCTATACGTACCTTTTTAAACTCTCTTGATGAGTAGAGAGGTCTATGAGATTTTGACTCTATCTCTTTTTCCATATCAGCAATTATGCCATTTGTCTCTTCTCTTGTTTTACCATGAACCATCGTAAAGAGGTTATATGGCCAGTTTGGATACTTAGGACGAAGATAACAGTGACTTACCGCACTAAACGCAGCAGCAGTAGCTCCAATCTCCTCTCCCTTAGCTTCATCCACATCCCAAACAACCATTGCGTTTGCATTAAAACCAGCTTTTCTGTGGTTTAATATAGAAGCAAATCTTCTCATATAACCAGCATCTTGAAGCTCTTTTAAAATTGCAAAAAATTTATCATAAGTGATATCCAGCTCTTCTATAATCTTCTTAAACGGTTCACTCACCATCTCTATATCATATTGAGCTTTACGAACGATATTATGATGAAGAGGAGTCATTTTTACTTCAGTATGAACAACCTTTTTAACTTTCTCTTTTTTCTCATCTTTTCCAGTTGTGTTTAGTTTAACATTTATCTTAAAAAGTTTAAGAGTTGGAAGCATAATAAAATCATCTGCTTCAGTTAACTCTGCGAGTATCTCAACTGTCTTCTCAAGTCCCAGTTTAGAATCAGGAGAAACTCCAAGAGTAAACCATATATTAAACTCATGATTTCTCTCATAATTATGTGAAATACCAGGATGAGAGTTTATAATCTCTACAGCTGCATCTATCTTCTCTTTTGAGACTTTAAATGCAACAAGTGATGATTTATAACCCAATCTTTTTGTGTCAAATATAGCTGATGTCTGACGGATGATACCAGCTTTTTTCTCTGCTTGTAATATCTCTAAAACTTCAGATTCACTCATATTTAACTCATCAGCAATCACCGCAAATGGCTTTGCAACTAAAGGAAACTTCTTCTGTATTCGTGAAAGTATCTCATCTTTAATCATTTTAAATCTTTATAGTTAATTTATTATGCAGGATTGTAATCTATTTTGTATTAATCGTGGTTGATACGCATCAAGTTTATAATTTTAGATAATATGCTATTATTTCACCTCAAACCAATAGAATATAACTAGGAGCTTAAATGGCTTACTTCCCAGCTTTTTTAAAACTTGATAATAAAAAGATACTCATCGTTGGTGGCGGTTATATAGCGTATGAAAAGCTCGACCACCTTTTAGATTTCACTAAAGACATTTCCGTCATTGCACTTGACTTATCAGATGATATGTCTAAGGGTATAAAAGAGAACAATCTTCACTTTGAAAAACGCAGCTATAAAACTGGAGATATCAAAGATTTTGCAGTTGTAATTGTTGCAGTTGATGATATACCGCTTCAAGCAGAGATATTTGCAGAGTCAAAACTCTACAACTGCTTATGTAACTCTGTAGATTCAGTAGATTACTGTGACTTCATCTTTCCATCATATATTAAAAAAGATGATTTAACTATTGCTGTTTCAACATCAGGTGCGAGTCCTGCCATGGCAAAACACTTAAGAATGTATCTGCAAAATCTTATACCAGACACTATAGGTGAATTCTTACAAGAGATGAAAGATTTAAGAAAAACTCTGCCAAAAGGTAAAGAGAGAATGAAAATGCTAGACGAAAAAGCAAGAAACTATATACAAAATTGGAGTAGCAAATGAGTGATGAGCAAAAAAGCAGTGAAGACAAACCGGTTAGTTTAGTAAAAAGAGTACTGATATTTGGTCTATTAGCAGGTTTTTTAATCATGGGAATTATTGCTATGGATAGGGCTATGCCAGAAGCTAAAGAAGAGAGAATTTACAAGGCTGTAAAAGAGTACAGCCCTTATCAACTAGAAAAAAGAATTGGTGGCTTAACTATACTTGATTCTAGAGATTCTGAGTTTAAAGAGAAGATAAAAGCCGCTGAAGTTCTTCACCGTATAGATGAGCTTGATAAAAAATGGGCAAAAACTCATTTAAGCGTGAAAGATAATGATCTTATCATAAGACAAGATGACAATTCTACTGTTAAAATACAGATTCAAACTCCCAAAGAGAGAGCTTTTATAGAAAGCTTCTTTGGAATTTAGTCCTTCAACTTAAAAGAGAAGTAAAGTGCTAAAAGTAGCATTGCAAACGCAGTGCTATATAGAACTGTGTAATTTAAAAAGTGTAAAATCACACCTCCAACTATTGAAAAAAACAGTCCGAATGAAACTATGTTTATCTGCAGGGCTACATACACAGGTCTTTTATCTGCAGGAGCGAGTGCTAAAATTAAATTTCCTGAAGCTATACGATTTCCATCAAGTGCCGCACCTACTAGAAAAAATATAAGCATATACTCATAGAGTGATGATGCGTTAAACGCAAGAAGAATTGCAATAATTTGTAAAGATATAGAGATATTTGCTGTTAATTTGTTCAGCCCTTTCCCACTAAGTTGTCCCCACAAAAAGTTACTAAACATAGCCCCAACCATCTGTGTTGTAATTAAACTACCAATAGCCACACCATCAAGATTAATTTTGTTCTGTGCATCAAGAATTATAAAAGGAAGAGCAATTAAGTACCCATACGCTAAAAAAAATGTTTTAAGTTGTATTTGAAGATCTCTGTCACCCTTTAAAAGAGTCCATGAGTTATCAAGAAATTTTTTAAAAGATTTCTCTCTCTGCGTCACTTCCTCTTTTACAGGCTCATCAACAGTTCCAAATGAGATATAACCAAGCCCCATAATAAAAGAGCTGATTATAAAGAGGTATCCATAACTATATGGAGCTTCAAAAGTGTGCAGTACCCACCCCGCCAAAGCTCCACTCAGCAAGCCACCTGCTCCACTAAAAAACTGACGGTACGCCATTGTCTTACCACGAAACTTATGAGAAAAAATCTTGCCAATAATATCTTTAAAGTAGATAGCACCAAACCCAGCACTAAATGAGAATATAAAAAGACCTAAACCTATAGAAAAGAGAGTTAAATTGGGAGAATCTTCTCCAAAGAGTATAATCGCAACACCTATAAAAAACCATGCTAAAAACCGAATAACAAAAACGCGGCGGATATAAGGCAGCATAAGTCTGTAGCTCTGTGCTTGAAACGCAGCAAAGAGTTGAACTACTATAGCTCCACCACGAAGAAGTGCAGCAAAAAAACCGACTAAAAGTGAGCTGCCTCCAAAGTAGTTTACTATAAGAGGTAGGATTGTTGAAGGTTCCGCTATCGTAGTACCGATAGTAAGGAAAAAGCCATGTAAGATATTTCTCACATGGTTAGAAAATTTATCCACTTAGTTTAGTTTTTCCCAAGCTTCATCAATGCTAGAAGCATTCTCAGTTACAAATAGATACACCGCTGCGTTTAGCTTAGCTAACTTTAGATACTCAGCAGATGGGTTATTTAACTGTTCTAGAGAGTCCTCTAAAGTTATAGTATCCCAAGATTTAGTGTAATCAATTCCATAATGTTCAGGGTCAACGATAATCTCATCTACTTCACCACCATTTGTAATCCAAAGTCTTCCTTTAGAAAAAAGCTCAGGAGTTCCTTCATTCCCTTGAATGAGTGCAAATCTTTTGTATCTGTCTGAAAAAATCTCTACATATTTTTTTACATATGGTTTATGAAAAACGCCAGTTATTGCGTACTCACTCTTAGCTACACCGGGTAGTTTTTCTATAGTGTTAAAACCTGTACGCAGACCTAACTTCATGCGTAACTCTGTTAAATTACTCAACTCAGGAAAAAACTCTTTTCGATCAAAATAATGCGCATTTTTGTTTAACTCGATGTTTGTACAGATATCTTTGATAGTTATTCCATGTTTTGCAGGTGTGAGTTCATCTCCTATAACAACTAGTCCGAGACCTGATGCCTCAAGTACTTTTGCAACTAATGGAAATATATAAGGGTTCTTAGCTTTTCCATCAAAGGGATATCCTAGCTCTAAAGAGTTAGGGATTGTTCTTGCGTTTATATAAGTATCACACGCTTCAATAGCACCACGAAACTCAGTGGTTGTCTCAGGTTTAAGTCTCCAACCTAAAAGAAACGCAGCAGCTTGTTCACTAGGGATACTCTGATTTAAAATCTGTTCCATCATATCTTTTGACTCTTCAAATGTTAAATCTCTATTACCTTTTGGTCCAGTTCCCACTGCATGTATATATTTAAAAAAGTCCATATTTGCTCTCTCTATTTTATTTTGATATTAGTCAACTTATTTTATTAAGCTGTATAATATACTTTTATACTTAAACACGGAGGATATTATGAATCTTTTTTTACTTTTTCTCTTGAGCACACTCCCCCTTCTAGCAAATAGCTCTTTAATAGACAAAGCCTTAAGCAAAGGGCTTAAATCTTCTCCAACAACTCTTGAAGATTTAAAGAGAAAAGTTGATGACCTCAAAAACCCTATCAGTGTTGAAAAAATACTACTCGGGAAAAAACTCTTTTTTGATAAAAACTTATCCAAAGACAGAACTATCTCCTGTGCAAGCTGTCATGATTTACAAAAAGGTGGAGAGGACTCAAAACCTACCGCAGTAGGTTACCTAAAACAAGAGAACCCAAGTCACTTAAACACACCCACTGTTTTAAATACAGCCTACTCTAAACACCTGTTTTGGGATGGGAGAGCCTCTTCACTAAGAGAACAGGCTAAAGGTCCTATGCAGGCTCATTTTGAGATGGCTTCGACTCCAGAATTAGTCCAAGAGAGAGTCAAAGAGAAGCCAGAGTATGTAACCGCGTTTAACACTATTTTCGGTAATGACTCCATTACATTTGAAAATATCACTATGGCTATAGCTGTTTATGAAAAAACACTTATAACTAGAGGTAGATATGATGATTTTTTAGATGGAGATACTCAAGCACTAAACGCAGAGGAGAAAAGAGGACTAAACCTCTTCATAGATATGGGTTGTAAAGGTTGTCACTTTGGACCTGCAATCGGTGGACAGAGGATTCAAAAGTTTCCTCTTCGAGATTACAACAGTTTTCTAAACCTCACAACTACTTTTAATGAAAAAACCAAAGGAAGAAGTGTTAAAGATATTAGCTTTAATTTTGAAATGTACCACCCCTACCCTTTTGAAAACAGAGGTGGTTTTATGGGTAAAGATGGAGAGAGAAATTTTAGAGTTCCAATTCTCAGGGATATCTCTAAAACGGCACCATATTTTCATAATGGTGTAGTAAAAACACTCCGCGAATCAATAAAAATAATGAGTAAAAATCAACTAGGTGTAGATATGTCCGAAGATCAGTTGGATGCGATGGAAGCCTTCTTAAAATCTCTCGATGGAGAATTAGTAGATTATTACTTGTCTGACTAGAAGAGAGCTTACTTCAGAGAGCTTAAAAAAGCGTCTGAAGCTATGTAACTCAACTAGTGTGCTGAAGAGCTATTTTCTAAAGCATCTTCTATATCATTACCTAAAGCAGATTCAGCTTCGGGATTACTAAATACTATATGTCCCTCTTGAAATCTAATTGATGAAGAGAGTGTATCACCATCATCCGTTTTTTCTGCAATAACTTCGTTGTTCTTAAATTCAGTTATTTTCCAACCATTTTGCTCTCCGGCTTTTTCAATAGCATGGAGAATCTTTTCGTTATCGTGAGTTTTTACTTGAAGTCCATCACCACTTGTTGAATTACATCCACTTAATAATACAAGTGTAAGTGCCGAGATTAAGCTTAGAGATAAAATCTTGTTCATTGAGATACCCTTTTCGTACAGAAATTTAAATAATCAATGATATAATAACAATTCAAAAAACAATTTGATACATATCAAGTTTTTAAATTAATCAAACAAGGATACCGATGCCAATAGATATTATAACTATACTAGTAATGACTCTTCCTATGTTACTTTTTAGTGTTTACCCAGGAATCAAACTATCCGACTACCTCGAAGAAAAGTACGACATCGGAGAGTCAACAAAAAGAAAGGTCGCTGTTACTACAACAATACTTTTCACACTCACACTATCTTCACTACTATACTATATATAATTATATAATTTTCAAATACCTCTCCTCTTCCTTGTTTCATAAAGTTACAAGGATTATAAAACTTTTCTTAATTTTAAAATTAATCTTCTAAATTGATTTATGTCAATATATATCTAGAACTTTAGAGATAGACTTTTAATGATTCTGAAAAACTAGAACAAAATGAAGGAGATAGAAATGATTGAAGAAGTAGCGATAAGACCGGAAATACTCTTAGATGACTTCCTACCACTCTTTGTATCTTCTGCACTTGTTCTAGTATTCGGAGGCATTTACGTTGGAATATACACCGCTGTAAAAGTCAACCTACTAAAGAAATGGTATATGCCTCTGGCGTATATATTTTGGATGCTAACTGCTTACTGTTTATATTTAATGGGAAGTTTAATGCACGTAGATGATTTTACAGCAAAGGCTTTAGTAGTTGCTGCAATTGGATTGTTATTACTTCCACATGCAGTTTATTATATGCAGGATCAAGTTCATGAAAAAAATGAACATTAATTCTGTCTATATAATTAACAACAAAAATTAGGAGAATACAGTGGCTAAAAAATCTGTATGGAGTGACAATCGTTTCTGGCAACGTTCAGCAGCGTGGATTACGGGGTTCGCATCAGTACTACTTATTTGGTTGACGTTCGATACATCAGCTCAAATTTCAATGGGTACAGATGCAGACCTACAAAATGGTGTAACTAAAAGGGTTCCAGGACCTACAGTTATTAACTACAAAATTACTTATGAAATGAGTACTAAGCGTGGTCACGAAGTGCCAATTATTGGTGGTAACGATGGCGCAGGTATGTCTCTGTTTCAAGAGAAAGAGAAGTTTTTCGGAAGAGATGACTGGTCTGAGGAAGAAGCTGGTGCTCTGCTTCACTTAGGTAAACTAGGTTCTCAAACTAAAAACTGTATGAATTGTCATACACTTCTAGGAAATGGAGCATACTATGCACCAGACTTAACTAAGTCTTGGTTAGATCCAGCATGGGGACCAGAAGGTTCAATGCAAGCTATGACAGGTAAGGATACAAAAGAAGAAGCAATGGCTGAATTCTTAATGCATCCATCAACTTACCCAACTCACGCTCGTATGATGCCAGATCTTGGTATTACACACGAAGAGGCTAAAGGTTTAGTGGCTTTCTTGAAACATATGTCATCAATTGACACAAATGGTTTCCCAAGAAACTTCGGAAAAATGCAAGGAGCAGTTCATGGCAAGTAATCACTTAACAGGTATTGGAAGTGAATCAAAACAGCTAGCTACATGGTATTTTACTTTTGCTGCTATTTTATTTGGTGCACAGTTATTATTTGGTTTAGTTGCTGCTATTCAGTATATTATGCCAGGTTTCTTATTTGAAATCGTAGACTTCTCTGTTGCTAGAATGTTACACATTAATGCTCTAGTTGTATGGATGGTTTTCGCAATGTTTGGTTCAGTTTACTGGTTATTACCTGATGAAACTGGAATTGAAACTGTTGGAATTAAGATCGGTAAACTACTTTACTGGATTTTTGTTGCAGCTATCGTTGTTGTTGTATTAGTATATTTAATCGTTCAAGTTGGACCAGCTGATGAGATGTCAATCTGGTTTATTCATGAAGGTCGTGAGTATATTGAAGCACCTCGTTGGGCAGACTTCGGTATCGTTGTAGTTGCTCTTGGTTTTGTTGCTAATCTTTTCTTAACAGGAATGAAAGGTAAACAGACTGGTATCGTAACAGTTCTTATGGCTGATATGATTGCGTTTGCTGGTCTTTACTTAGCAGGTATGTTCTTTACAGATAACATCTCAGTTGATCAGTACTGGTGGTGGTGGGTAATTCACTTATGGGTTGAAGCTACTTGGGAAGTTTTCGTTGGTGCTTTAGCTGCTTATGGTCTTATTCAGATGATTGGTGCTTCTCGTAAAGTTGTTGAGATGTGGTTATGGATTGAGGTAGCTATGCTATTTGGTTCAGGTATCCTTGGTTTAGGTCACCACTACTTCTGGATCGGTACACCTGAGTACTGGTGGGAAATCGGTGCATTATTTTCAGCACTAGAGCCACTGCCACTTGTTGCGATGTTCATCCACGTTATGTATGACTGGGGTAAAGAGCAAGGTAAACAAAATGCTGCTTCTGTAGCTGCTGGTGAAGATGATATTTCAGTAATCAAAAACTCTCCTGCCTTTGTATGGTTCTGGATGAATGCTTTTGGTAACTTCTTAGGTGCTGGTGTTTGGGGATTCTTCCATACATTGCCACAAGTAAATCTTTATACTCACGGTACACAGTTTACATCAGCTCACGGACACTTAGCGTTCTTTGGTGCTTATGCAACTATTCTTATCGGTATGATGTATCTTGCTATTCAAGGTACAAATGGTATTAAAGTTATGAAAAACACTAAAGCTTCTATCTGGTCAGTGAGTCTTTTAGTTGGTGGTATGCTCGGTATGACTGTAGCACTGACAATTGCTGGATATGTTCAAGTTCTAATCTCTCGTGCACAAATGGGTGCTACTTGGGCTGCTTACTTTGACGGACAGGGCGGTATGTGGTTTGCACAAGCTATGGACTGGAGATTAATCTCTGGTATGGTTATGTTTATAGGTTTTGCACTACTTATTAAAGACTTTTTAACTACTGGTAACAATCCAGTACACGAAAGATAAGGAGATAAATTATGTTTGAAGCATTCACAGATGTAGTACCAAGCTTTTTTGGTTGGTTAAATCAGGGTCCTTTAACTCTAACTATCTTTCTTCACACTGTAATTATACTTCCAATGTTTTGGATTTATAAACAAGAGAAAGCTCGTTTAGAGAGCGAAGAGTAGTCGTTGCGGGCTCCATTGGGGCCTGCTTTGTTTTAAATTTCTAGGGAGAAATAAAATGAGATTAAATAAATTAGTAATGTCAGCTGCTGCAATGGCAGTTGTAACTTCAGGTCTATTCGCTGGTTCGTCTAACATGGACGTAGAAAAGGTATTCGAAAGAGAATGTCAAGGGTGTCATGGTCCAAATCACGAAGGTGGTGTTGGTTCTGATTTACGTCCTGCTGTAATTGGCAAGAAAAACTCTTATGTGCTTTCAGAAGCTATCTTAAACGGTGTTGCAGGTACTGCTATGCCAGAGTTTAAAGATAAGTTCACTAAAGATGATGCTGATAAAATGGTTGATTACCTTCAACATTTTAAAGGTAAAAAAATGGACGTTCTTACAATGGAGAACGTTAAATCAGGCTGGAAACCACTTAATGATAGAATGAAATTCTTCAAAAAGTATCCTCATGCTGTAGATGTTAAGAAAAACACTGATATCTGTTTCGTAACAGAGAGAGATGCTGAGAGAGTTGCATTTGTTGATGGTACTTCAGGTAAAGTTTTATCTAAGCACCCTGCAGGTTTTGCGGTTCACGTAACTGTAACTAACAAACGTCAGCCTCGTTATGCTTACTCAATCTCTCGTTCAGGTTTAGTAACAATGTTCGACCTTAACACTCCGGGTCAACAAAAAATTGCTCAGATCCAAGTTGGTTCTGACTCTCGTGGTCTTGCAGTATCTCCAGATGGTAAATACCTAATGGCTGGTAACTACGTTCCAGGTGGAGCAATTCTTATGGATGCTATGACTCTTGAACCATTAAGAGTATATCCAACCTCAAGTGTTATTAACAATGAAGGTCACATCGAGTCTTCTCGTGTAGCTGGTATTTTTGATACACCATATGGTCCTTATATTGCGTTTGCACTTAAAGATGCTGGTCACGTTTACATCGTAGATTACTCTAAAGAGGGTTTCCCAATTGTTGGTGATATTCCAAACATTGGTAATATTCTTCATGATGGTTTCTTAAATGAAGGTAAAGAGATTGGTAGATACCTATTTATCGCTTCTCAAGGTTCAGATGTTGTTGGTGTTGTGGATTTCAAAACTAAATCTTTAGTTACTAAAATCTATACAGGTCCAGCTGCTAAGCCACACCCAGGTCAAGGTTCTTCTTGGTACAACGAGCATTTAGGTCAACAGCTTGGTGCTACTGTAAACATGAACTTAGGTCAGGTAACTATTTGGGATGATAACTTCGATGTTGTTCGTCAGATTCCAATCGGTGGTGGTGGTCTATTCATCGGTACTTCTGAGCATACTCCATTCCTATGGGCAGATAATGTACTTGGTGGACCAGCTAACTGGAATAAAGTTCACTTAATTAATAAGCAAACTTTAGAAGTAGATAGAATCATTACTGTTGGTACTAAAAAAGGTACTGTTATAGATCCTGTAACTCACAAAACTCTTTATAGCTGGAAAGTTCCAACTGTTAAAGATGCTAAAGGTAAAGCTATTATTCCAAGAATACTACACGCTGAACCAGCAAATCACGGTTATTGGACTATGATTTCTGAGTGGAATGCGGGTCGTATCGGTATTTATGAAGCTAAAACTGGTAAATTTGTTAAATATATCAAAGGTTTAACAACTCCTACTTTTACTTACTCTATCGAGCACAGACAAACTATTCCTGGTGCATAGCTACCCCTTTCTCTCCCTCGGGAGAGAGCCTCTATTCCATAATCCATTCTTATTTTTACAAATCTTCATAAATTTAGTCAAATTTAGT
Organism: Campylobacterota bacterium; assembly: GCA_034717855.1. Lineage (GTDB taxonomy): Bacteria > Campylobacterota > Campylobacteria > Campylobacterales > Sulfurimonadaceae > Sulfurimonas. The sequence goes on along the minus strand of JAYEMB010000033.1, from coordinate 6,173 downwards.
CAAAATTGATTAAAATCAAGTACAATTCTTAAATAAATAGCTATTCTTTATTATTAAAAAAAACAGAAGAGTAAATATGAAAAAACAGATATTTTTAACTATTGCCCTATCTTCTCTTTTATACGCTCAAAGCCTCGATGGGAAAAAAGTTTTTGAAACATATTGTTGGGGATGTCATCATCAGACTGCTGTCGCATTTGGACCTCCCTTTACAGAGATAGCTGATAAACGCAGTGAAGATGAGATTAAAGCCTATATATTAGAGCCTCAAGCAATGTATAAAGCCTTTGGTTATAAACGCAGTGTTATGACTCAGTTAAAACTAAATGACAATGAAATTCAATCTATTACAGACTACATCATCTCTTATAAAGGTAAAAAATAATGTTTAGACTATCAAACTTAATAGCTTCAGTTGTTGAGAACAAGCCAGAGAGAATTCTTGACGGTTCAATCGCTATATGGAACTTTACAAACAGATGTAACCTCTCTTGTCTTCACTGCTACTCAAAATCAACTCTCGATGAAGTGGATACCCTCACAACTGAGCAGATTAAAAAAACCATCTTAGAGATGAAAGCTAATGGCGTTAAGTTCATTATATTTTCAGGTGGAGAGCCACTTACAAGAAAAGACCTTTTTGAGATTGCTGATTTTTGTAGGGATAACGGTATCATTACTTACCTTTCAAGTAATGGTCTCTACTTTACTAAAGGTAATGTACAAAGAATTGTAGATACTTTTAACTATGTTGGAGTAAGTATTGATGGTGATGAACCTACACATGATTACTTCCGTGGATTAAAAGGTGCGTTTGTAGAGACTCTAAAGGCTGTTCAGCTTGCGAACTCTACTGGAGCAAAGGTTGGTATTAGATTTACTATGACTAAAGATACTATAGGTTCTTTAGAGTATATTTTTGATTTAGCAGAGAAAGAGAACATTCCTAAAATATACATCTCTCACTTAGTTTACTCTGGACGCGGTTTAGATAACCTAAAAATGGATCTTACAAAAGAGCAGAGACGTAAAGCAGTTGACTTTATTATAGGCAAAGCATTTGAGTATTATGAAACAGGTAGAGATATAGAGATAGTAACTGGAAATATGGAGATGGATGCTATCCCTCTTTTAGAAGAGTTTACTAAACGCTATCCAGACCTTAAAGATAAAATGAGAGAGAGACTGGTTACTTGGGGTGGAAACTCAGCAGGAAGAAAACTTTTAAATATCAACTCTGAGGGTGATGTAAGACCAGACCCTTTCTTCCCTCTAACTGTTGGTAATATCATAGAGCAAGACTTTGGTGATATTTGGCAAGAAGGTGAGCTACTTGACCAGCTCAGAATTCACCCAAGAAAACAAATTAGCGGTATCTGTGCTGATTGTGAGCAGATAGATATCTGTAATGGTGGTTCACGTGCTCGTGCTTACGCTATAACAGGTGATTTGTGGAGCGAAGACCCATCATGTTACTTAACTGAACAAGAAAGAAAGAGAGATTAAATATGATAAATAAACTATTACTAACTATTTCCGCTGTAGCACTTACGTTTTCTTCATTAAACGCAGCAGGTGTTAACCCTATTGCGTCTATGCTAAACACAAACGAAAAGATATTTGTTGTTGAGAGAGAGAGTGAGTCGCTAGCTGTTATTGAAAAAGGTTTACCAAGAGGCAGTATGTCTGGTATGCATAACATGAACCATGGTGTTGTAAAGTTTGATGGCAAAGATGGTTATGTAATCTCTCGTGATGGTTGGGTTGTAAAGTTTGACCCTGAAAAAGAGGTAATTGTTAAAGAGCTTAAAACTAGTGACAGTGCAATCGGTTTTACGATTACAAAAAACTTTCTTGCAGTTGCTAACTACGCTAAAAAGAGTGTTGATATCTTAGATAGAGACCTAAATCCTCTTCAGTCATTTGAGACTGGTTCTAAAAATGTTGGTATTAAAACTTATAAAGATTATCTTATCTTCTCACAAATGGACAATGATAAAATCACTGTTTTAAAAGATACTAACTTTGGAAAAGGTCTTCCTAAATTTGTAATTCATAAAGAGTTTGAAGATGTTGGAGTTATGCCCTTTGATGCGATGATAAAAGACAACAACTTCATCACTGGTTTTTTTCAAAGTAATCACTTTGGTGTAGTTAACCTAGATACAATGAAATACTCTAAAATAGACATCCTGCTTGGTGATAGAAAACCGGTACTTAAAGTACCACACTTTGGTTTTTGGAGTATCGGTGGTGGATATGTATTTATCCCTGCTGTAGGTAATGACAAGGTTTTAGTCTATACACCTGACTTTAAATTTGTTCAAGCAATTCAGACTGAAGGACTTCCTGTATTTACAGCCCTTAGTCCAGATAAGAAGTATATGGCAGTAACATTTAGCGGTAAAAAGTTTCCAGTTATTCAGATTATCGATACTGCAACGCTTAAAATCATTAAAAGATTTGAGTTTGATGGAAAAGTTTTACACGTAAGGTGGTCAAACATCAGACCAAACCTTTATGTATCTGTTAATGACACAAATAAAGTTGCTGTTATCAATACAAAAGATTGGTACCTATCTAAAGAGATGATGAATATTAAAAAACCATCAGGTATATTTATTTATGAAGAGGAAAAAAAGTAATGGGTAAAGTTTATTTAACGGGTGCAGGTCCTGGGGACGTTGAGTTACTGACAATGAAAGCTGCTCGTGTAATAAGAGAAGCAGATGTTATTATCTATGACCGTCTTGCAAATCCGGATATCTTAGAGATGGCAAAAGATGGTTGTGAGTTTGTATATGTAGGTAAAGAGGATGGTCGTCACATCATGCCTCAAGATGATATAAATGAAGTTATCTATCAAAACGCACTCAAACATGCAAATGTGGTTCGCCTTAAAGGTGGTGATCCCTTTGTATTTGGTCGTGGTGGAGAAGAAGCACTCTATCTACTTGAACGTGATGTGAAATTTGAAATCATTCCAGGTATCACTTCTGCTATTAGTGGACCGGCATATGCAGGGATTCCTGTGACTCATCGTGGTGTTGCAGTTAGTTTTAGAGTTGTAACAGGACATGAATCACCAAATAAAAAAGTATCTCAAATCCCTTGGGAAAACTACAAAACTGATGACACAATTATCTTTTTAATGGGTCTTCACAACCTTCCTAAGATTAGTAAAAAACTAATTGAGATTGGAAAAGAGAAAGATTACCCTGTAGCTGTAATTTCTAGAGGAACTACTAAAGATCAAAGCGTTGTAGTTGGAACACTAGAGAATATAGTCGAAAAAGCCAAAGACGTCCCTACTCCTGCTCTTATTGTTGTTGGTCGTGTTGTAGAGCTTAGAGAGCAGTTAAAATGGTTTGAGGGTAATGCATAGACCTCTCCACAACTACAAAGACGCTATAGAGATTGCGCAAGATATATACTGGATTGGTATGTATCTTGAAAATGACCCCTTCCAGTGTCACCCCTACTTAATCAAAAATGGTGACGAATCTATTCTTATTGACCCAGGCTCAATGTTAGAGTTTGAAGAGACAGTACGAAAAGTTAAAACGGTTGTCGATATAGAGTCAATCAAGTACATTGTACTCCATCACCAAGACCCTGATTTAGTGGCTGCAGTCCCTGAAATAGAAAAACTAATATCTAGAGATGATCTACTCATTGTAACGCACTCTAGAATGTCTTTGCTCATCAAACACTATCTTGTAACTTCAGACTATTATGAGATAGATAAAAATGACAATCAACTTACAACATCAAATGGATATAGACTAGATTTTCATACTACGCCCTACTGCCACTCACCGGGTGCCTTTGTGAGTTATGAGCCCAAAACAAAAACGCTCTTCTCTGGAGATATCTTTGGCGGTATAGAGGAGTCTTGGGAGTTTTATGCAGATGAGACCTACTTTGATAAAGCAAAACAGTTTCATCAAGAGTATATGCCAAGTAAAGATATCTTTAATTATGCACTCAAAAAAATAGAAAAACTAGATATAAATCTCATAGCACCCCAACATGGTTCTATCATAGAAAAAAAGTATATACCCAACCTTATAGATGATATGAAAAACTTAGACTGTGGTCTCTATATAGAAGAAAAATATAATGATGAGCTTTTAGACACTATAAACAGACTTAAAGAGAGCCAAAAGACTATTCAAGAAAAAGATAGACAACTCTTTGAGCAGAGTAAAAGAGCCGAGATGGGAGAGATGATTGGTAATATCGCCCATCAGTGGCGTCAACCACTGGCTATTGTAAATACTATCGTAGGTATTTTAAAAGAGAAAAATTCTATTACAGCCCTCTCTCAAGATGAACTCAAAGAGAAACTAGAGAAAATGCAGACACGTATTTTATATATGTCTGAGACTATAGAGGACTTTATGAACTACTTTCGTCCTGATAAAGAGAAGTCTACTTTTAAAATTATTGACTCTTTAAATCAAGCACTTGAGATTGTTAATCCAGATATTGACAGTCAGTTAATAGAGCTCAATATAAACGCAGATAGCACCTTAACCCTCTATGGTTCAAAAAATGAGTATGTACAGGTAATAGTATCCATACTATCTAATATCAATGATTTGATAGCAGAAAAAAAAGTAAAAAATGCTCTCATAAACATTAGCCTAAAAAAAGATGATAATAAATCTGTTTTAACTATTAGTGATAACTTAGGTGGTATAGAAAAAGAGAACCTCTCTAAAATATTCAACCCCTATTTCACAACAAAACATCAATCTATAGGAACAGGTCTTGGTCTCTATATTGCTAAAATGATTATTGAAGATACAATGAACGGCTCACTTAGCGCAAATAATACAGAAGATGGAGCGATATTCACTATTAGGACACCCTATGAGACTTGAAAAAAACATCAGCATACTAGTAGCAGAAGATGAGACCGAGCTTCGAGAGTACCTTGTTGAGTACTTAGAGATATTTTTTGAGAATGTTTACTCTGTTAAATGTGGGCAAGAAGCTTACGATATCTATCTTGAAAAAAGTCCAAATATTATTCTTAGTGATATTAATATGCCAAATCTTGATGGTTTAAGTATGATATCTAAGATAAGAGAGAGTGATAAAGAGACTAAAATCATAATTATGAGTGCTCACTCTGATACAGAGAAACTACTCCATGCCGTGGAACTTAACCTTGTTACATACCTTATAAAACCCATCAAAATAGAGACTCTTAAAAAGGTTCTCTTTGATACAGTGGAAAAGATAAAATCATCATCAAGTAAGGTTTATTTAGGTAGTGATATGTATTGGGATACAAAAGAGAACAGACTCTATTCAAACGCAGAGCATATTATTCTAAAGGAGAGGGAATCTATGCTTATGACTCTTTTATGTTCTAAAGGAAATCAGGCATTTTCAAATGAGACTATTTTTGAGTACCTCTATACAAAAAGTGATAAAGCGTACTCTGAGTATGCAATTACTTCACTCATTAAACGCTTACGCTCTAAACTTCCAAAAAACATCATCCATAATGAGTACGGAAGCGGATATAAAATCAGAATCTAATCCTCTAAGTTATATCTTTCTCAAACTTGTTTGTTAAAGTGTATATTTTACTTTTAGTACCGCAGGTAAACGGTATTGGCCATTACTAAACGATTCTTTGGGTAAGTAAGCACGCTTGATCAAGAAGAAATCACCTTTAGGTGCTGGTAACCAGTTGCCCATTTTGTCTGCACTTGGCTTATCTTTTTGGATGTAAATCGTCAGGCTGCCATCTTTATTGTATTTAAGTCCTTTGTTACGATCACCTAATGAATAGCGTTTTAACGGGTTCTCAATCATTAAACGCGACGTTTTGTCATACATAGTTAATGACCAGAAACCATTCTTATCAATCGGTGGTAGCTTACCTGCCTCATAATGCAATAGATATTTGTTGCTACCTGTAAGATCATTGCCATCAGCATCAACATTTGCAATTGGATATACAGCTTCTTCTGGGTTGTGAGTATAAATAAATTTATACGCTACAGCGGCACGGAATAAGTAGTCTTCACCATACTTTTTGTAACATAAGATTACCTCAGTATCTCAGCATAGCGACAAAAAAACAACATTTATTATATTATGTTTTTATTAAGATTTCCCCTTTTATAATGCTTCAAAACTATTCCTTTCAC
>JAYEMB010000032.1:0-5166 GCA_034717855.1 Campylobacterota bacterium | reverse complement strand
GAAAGAGCTCTTCCAAAAACTTTCAAGAAAAAACTCGCAATGAGTTGTGATGTTCCACAAGACAGTGTTATCGAAGCACTTGACGCGGCAACTATTTATGATATTCCTGTTACATTTTTAAGACAGCATATCTTAAAACCTATCGCAAAAGAGTTAGAATTAGGTGATATAGACCCTGATATGGAAGAGTGGGACTCATTAGTTAAAAAAATTGTGCAACCAAAAAACAGAACTGTAGTTGGTTTTGTAGGAAAATATCTTGAACTAAAAGAGGCTTACAAATCTTTAACAGAGTCACTAATTCACTGTGGAGCACATTTAGATACTCGCGTTGAAATCTGCTGGGTAGACTCAGAGCAGATAGAAGAGAGAGGTGCCCAAGCACTCTTAGCTGATTGTGACTCTGTTTTAGTTGCTGGTGGTTTTGGTAGTCGTGGTGTAGAGGGTAAGATTCAAGCGATTGAGTATGCTCGTGTAAACAAAGTACCATATTTAGGAATCTGTCTTGGTATGCAGCTCACACTTGTTGAGTATGCAAGAAATGTTCTTGGTTTAGAGGGTGCTAACTCGATTGAGTTTGATGAAAACACTCCTTATCCTATGATTTACCTCATCGATAACTTTTTAGACCAAAGTGGTGGGCAACAACTCAGAACTCATAAGTCACCTATGGGTGGAACACTGCGTTTAGGTGAGTACCCTTGTGACACTAAAGAGGGCTCAATCATCAGAAAAGCTTACAATGGCCAAAAGACTATTTATGAGAGACACCGTCACCGCTATGAAGCAAATCCAACCTACCGTGAAGCCTTAGAAAAGGCTGGAATGATTGTAACTGGTGAATCAAATGGTCTCATAGAGAGTGTTGAAATCGAGGGTCATCCTTGGTTCTTAGGTGTTCAATTTCACCCAGAGTTTACTTCAAGACTCCAGACTCCAAACGCATCTATTCTTGCGTTTGTTCAAGCTAGTTTAAGTGCTGAATAACACTTAAACTTCTACTTTTTTTTCTTAGGCTTAGTCTCTAAGTCATAGAAGTAATTTGTCGCTTCTACAAAACCATCCATAGAACCACAATCAAAACGTTTTCCTTTAAACTTATACCCTAAAACCATTCCTTTTTTTGCTTGAACTAAAAGAGCATCAGTGATTTGAATCTCTCCATTTTTTCCTGGCTTTGTCTTCTTTATTTTTTCAAAAATATCTGGAGTTAAAATATAACGACCAATAATTGCCAAGTTTGATGGCGCTTTATCGTTATCAGGTTTTTCTACCATATCATCAAGCATAAAAATCCCATTCTCTATCTCTTTTCCAGAGATAACACCATACTTATAGACTTGATCTTTTGGAACTTCCATAATAGCTACAATAGAACACTTATACTTCTCATAGAGCTTTATCATCTGTGTTAAAACACCATCACCACCAGGGTTTACACACAAGTCATCTGCTAAGATTACAGCAAATGGTGCAGAGTCACCAACAAGAACTTTTCCTTTATAAATAGCATCACCAAGACCTCTCATCTCATTTTGACGTGTATAGGTAAAAGTACAGTTATCCATTAAATCGCGGATTCCACTTAAAAGCTCCTCTTTAGAAGTTCCTTCAATCTGATGCTCAAGCTCATATGATCTATCAAAGTGATCAGTGATGGCACGTTTTCCACGCCCTGTTATTGTTGCCATGATACTACAGCCAGCATCATATGCCTCCTCAACACCATACTGAATAAGTGGTTTTGTTAAAATAGGTAACATCTCTTTTGGCATCGCTTTAGTAGCTGGTAAAAACCTTGTACCATATCCTGCAGCTGGGAATAAACATCTTTTTATCATTCTAATCTTCCTTTAAATTTTTTAACCATAAAACTTGATATGGTTCTATCTCTAATCTTGTCTCTTTCTCAATGACTCTATCCGATAACAGATCTATTACTGGATAATTAATTATATCTGACAAATTTACACTAATAATATCATTTGCAAAGTTATTAATCGCTAAAATTACCTCTTTTTCGTCCTTAGAATACTGTAAAAAGCAGAAAAGACTATCATTTACATCCAAAAAAGTAAATTTTCCAAAAGGATTAAAAGCTTTTTCATGAGTTCTGATAGAGATCAGTTTTTTATACGATGCAAAAATTGTTTTTTCAAAATTTCCATCTCTTGTTAATTTTTCTACTAAGTACTTATAGTTGACCTTTTCACGATTTATCGAGCGATTAATGCCTGTTAATTTTACTCCCTCAAAATAGTTTCTTGAACCTACTAAAGAGTGAAAATATATTCCAGGTACTCCAGGCATAGCTAGAACAACCGCTTGTGTCAGTAACATTCTCTTTATACGCTCTTGCGTAGAGTCTATAGGACTACTGAGTATATCTATATAGCTACAGTTAATCTCATAAGGCTTCTCTCCCTCAGGTGTATTTCTATAAGAGACTAATCCGCCATGACTCTCTGTATTTTTTACAAGTGCATTAATCTCCTCTTCACTCAAGAGTCCGCTTACAGGTCTTAAACCACAGCCATCATGTGAAGCTGTAAAGTTAAAGAAACAGACCTTATCACTTGGAAGAGTGAGTGTTTTTGCCCAAGCTGTGAGCTTTGTAGTGTCTGCTTGCAGTACAGAGTGTGCAAGTAGAGGAGGAAGTGCAAAGTTATATACCATCTGCGCCTCATCTTTACCACTTCCAAAATAAGAGATATTTTCATTATGCGGTACATTTGTCTCGGTAATTATGATAACTTCAGGAGCAACCTCATGCAGTACCTCACGCATTAGCTGTATCAACTCATGCGTTTGTGGTAGGTGTACACTTTCAGTACCAATCTCTTTCCAGATAAACGCAATAGCATCCATACGAATAAGAGTTGATCCTTTCTCTACATAATAAAAAAGTGCATCCAAAACAGCAAGTAGAACCTTATAGTTGGAATAGTTCAAATCAACCTGATCCCTTGAAAAGGTTGTCCAGATGTTGTGTATTTTTCCATCTATATCCTCAAACTCTGAGAGTAGAGGTGTGGCACGTGGACGTACAACTTTAGACAAGTCAGCCGTTGGGTCAACATCCCAAAAAAAGTTCTTATACTCTTCATCTCTAGCAAGATAGGCCTTAAACCAGTTAGAGTATTGAGATATATGATTTATAACACCATCAACCATCAAACGGTAGTGACTGCTTATATCTTCAAGCTCCCGCCAGGAACCAAGCTTTGGATCTACCTCACTATAGTTTATAACAGAGAAGCCATCATCTGATGAGTAGGGGTAAAAAGGGAGTATATGAACAGAGTTAATAACCCCTTTAAGGTGGTTATCTAAAAAGTTTTTCAGAGTCTCTAAGGGTGACTCATTAATACACTGTACTTGATCTCCATAGGTTATCAAGATAGTATCTTTTTCACTTAAATGATACTCTTGTGAAGTTATTCTCTCTTTATACTTTTTAACAAGTTTTTTTACACCCTCATAAGCTGCTTTTGCATCCTCTTGAGAATAGAGTGCTTCAAGCCTCTCATTTATAGTATGTGATTCATAATGAATATATGGCATGATGATTAATTATCCTCCTTCACCTTGTCTCTAAACTTATCAGAAAATTCAGGAAGAACAGAGCGAACTGTAATCCAAGGAGAGAGGGATGCAACACCCATAGGGTCATCATAAAACTCTTTTGCCGCCTCTTTTATGGCATCTTCAAAAGCTTCTACTGCGTTTATTTCACTCTGACGGTTATAGTCTAGACTGTTTATCTTACTGAGTGCATTATATTTAGATATCTCAAAACGCGACTCTTGGTAGTAAGAAGCGAGTAGTGTTTTAAATGAGGCCTCTGAGAACACCACTCCCTCTTGAGCTAAAATCCTAAAAATTGTCTTAGCTATATCGTTTGCCATCTTATAAACACCACCACCTTCACTTTGTGAGCCCAACTCCTGATGTTTATGCTCATAACTCTCCATAATCTCTGTCTGACATATACGGCGGTTTGATGTATTTTTATAAACCTCGGAGAGTGTTGATACTTCGAGCCCCCAAGTTGGTGAAATGCCGATACCTCTTCCTAAAGAGCGTATAAACGCAAACTCTCCAGAGAGTGCATAACGGAAACTCTCCATATAACTAAGGTATCTATTTGCACCAAATGTCAGAGTCAGTGCCTTAATAAGAGGCGTGTAAAAGAGACGTGTTACACGTCCATGTAGTTTATGAGTAACGCGTGAGTAGTAACCCTTGTTAAATTCAAAGTCCAATGCGGGGTGCACAATCGGGTAAAAAAGACGAGCCACTACTGCACGTGAATAGTTTACAATATCACAATCATGCAGAGCAAAAGCATAGTTATCCTGATTTGTTAAACCATAGCCTATCATAGTCCAGACATTACGCCCTTTTCCTGGAGTATCCAGACCAGGGAAACCCTCCTCTGTTAACTCTTTATATATCGCTTTTATATTTGGTCCATCATTCCAGAGCACTTCAACATCACACTTTAAAACACTCATGCGCTCTTTAACTTCTAAGAACTGCTCCTCTGTAGCCTGATCGAGTCCCAATATAATCTTATAGAGATAAGTAACACTCTTTAACTCATCGATTATCGTCTGCATTGCCGGTGTCTCAAATTCCGAATATAGAGCCGGTAATAAAAGTACCATATTTCTTCGTTTTGAAAACTCGATTAAATCCTCTTCCATGCTCTCTAAAGAGCGATTTCCAACATTTTGGAGTGTTGTTATAACACCGTTTTGAAAAAAATCTGCCATTACTCTATCCTTTAAATTTATCTGTTTGTAAAATTATCGCTAAATCGATTACATTTGTTCCGCTCACACCTGTTACCACTAGGTCATCTATCTCTTTAAAAAAATTGTGGCTGTCAAAAGCTTTAAGATATTTATCGATACTCAAACCCAAATCCTTTGCCTTTTTACAACTCTGCTTATCAACAACTGCACCTGCTGCGTTTGAGTTCCCATCAATTCCATCTGTTCCTGCAGACAAAAAACATATATCTCTATTCTCTTCACATATCTTTTTGAGCATCAGGAGTACTGCATGCTGGTTTCTACCACCCTTTCCATTTCCTGTGACATTAACAGTACACTCTCCACCAAAAATGATGCACTCCTCTTCTGAGTGTTTTAGTATATC
>JAYEMB010000031.1:6287-19072 GCA_034717855.1 Campylobacterota bacterium | reverse complement strand
AGTGTGGCTCAGCAACAAGTTCGTGCAGGAGCTCATGCAATCGATGTCAATGTTGGTTTTGCAGGTCGTGATGAGACCAAAGATATGAACGCAGTTATAGGCATGTATAACCAAAAAATAGCACTCCCACTTATGCCTGACTCTACATCAACAAAGGGATTAGAGACTGCACTTAAAAACATCGGCGGAAAACCAATCCTTAACTCTGTAAACCTTGAAGATGGGGAGCCGAAGTTCGATGAAGTGTGTCAACTTGCTAAAAAGTACGGTACATCTTTGGTATGTCTCACAATCGATGAAGTTGGAATGGCAAAAACAGTCGAGAACAAAATCGCTGTAGCAGATAGAATTATAGACTTAGCAACAACTCGTCATGGACTCAAAAAAGAGGATTTAGTTTTTGATGTTCTTACATTTACTCTTGGAAGTGGTGATGAGGAGTATTGGGATGCAGGTATCAACACTATCGAAGCTATCCGTGCGCTGCGTTTAAAGCACCCTGAGGTTGGAGCGACACTCGGTCTTTCAAACATCTCTTTTGGACTCGATAAAGATGCACGTCCATACCTCAACTCAATGTTTTTGCACCACTGTATTGAAGCTGGACTTACTTCAGTTATCATCAATGTAAAACACATCATCCCTATCAATAAAATCTCCAAAGAGGACCAAGAGATATGTGATGATTTGATCTTTAATCGTAAACCAAATGGCGAAGCACTCTTTAGCTTTATAGAGCATTTCAGTACCAAAGAGGCAGTTGACAACGACGCTGTTGATGAAGAGTATTTAGCAATGAGTGATGAAGAAAAAATTGCTAAACTTCTTATGGATGGAGATAAAGAGAGAATGATTCCTCTCGTTGAAGAGGCTCGTCACTCCATTAAACCAGAAGTTATCGTCAATGAGATACTCATAGATGCTATGAAAGTTGTTGGTGAGCTTTTTGGTTCAGGACAGATGCAACTCCCATTTGTGCTCCAATCAGCAGAAACAATGAAAAAAACGGTTGACCACCTCAACCCATATCTTCCAAAAGTTGAAAAAGCAGTAGATACAACTCTTGTTCTTGGAACAGTAAAAGGTGATGTGCACGATGTTGGAAAAAATCTTGTCGATATCATCCTCTCAAACAACGGCTATAAAGTTATAAATCTCGGTATCAAAGTAGAGCTCGATAGATTTTTGGAGACGCTCAAAGAGTCAAACGCAAGTGCACTTGGGATGAGCGGTCTTTTGGTAAAATCGACACAGGTTATGCTTGAAAACCTCACAACACTTAAAGAAAACAACATCAAAATTCCTATACTTTTAGGTGGCGCAGCTCTTACTCGTGCCTTTATAGATGACTTCTGTCGTCCTGCTTATGATGGTCCAATCTTCTACTGTAAAGATGCCTTTGATGGTGTGACTGCCATGAGTCGTATAGAAGCTGGAAACATGGATACTAACCTCCACCCTGATGCTCCAAAAATTGAAGCCAAAGAGAAAAAAGAGGTAATCATCCCACCATTTTCTGAGCTTACAATGCCTACTCGTGATGTGAAAGTTCCAACTCCTCCATTTTGGGGAAGACGTGAACTTAAACTAACAGAGCAACAGATAGAGATGGCTTTTGAATGGGTAAACCATAAAATTCTTTTCAAGTCTCGTTGGGGCTATAGCTCAAAAGGGATGAGCAAAGAGGATTACGAAAAACAGCTTGATGAAGTTGTCTGGCCAGCTTATGAAAAACTCAAAAGACAATTTTTGGACGAAAAGCTTTTTGAGCCTACTATCATTTACGGTTACTGGCCATGTCGAAGTGATGACAATACTCTGCTTATTTTTGATGAGAGCGAAGGGTATAACTCTAGTGATGAAGTAAACGCAGAGCCACTTGAGCATGTTATGGGCAGAGCTACTCAGCAGTTTACTTTTCCAAGACAGTCGAAAAAACCACACCGTGCTCTGAGTGACTTTTTTCACTCAGAGAGACACGATGTGATAGCTCTAACTTGTGTAAGTGCAGGTGCAAAACTCAGTGAGATAGAGCGTGGAATTTACGAAGAGGGGAACTATACTGAGTACTATCAGTTTCATGGACTCGGCGTTGAATTAGCTGAAGCACTTGCAGAGATAGCACATAAGCAGATAAGACTTGATTTGAACATAAGTGATAATGAGGGAAGTAAACTGAGTGATGTTCAGATGAATAAGTATCAGGGAAGTCGTTACTCTTTTGGTTATGCAGCTTGTCCAGACTTGGAGCTTAACCGTCCACTCTTTGATTTGTTAAAACCTGAAGAGTTTGGGATTGAGCTGAGCGAGACTTTTCAGATTCACCCTGAGCAATCAACCTCCGCTTTGGTTGTTTACCATCCAAACGCAACATATTACAATGTATAACGCAAAAAGAAATAAATTCTTTTTGCTTCGCTTGGGCCGCTAAGACCACTAAAGCTTTGGCTCATGGAGCCAACTCATTACACTCTTGAGACTATACTTTTAAACTGCTTGTCCAGATGCCGTGTAGGTTACAACCAGCTTTAGATGTAAGCTCTTTTACATTGTCAAGCTTAAGAGCAAAAGAAGTCGCTCCACGAGAAATTTCTGGTTCTAATATATTTTTACCAACAAGTTTACCATCAGCATAAAGTTCAATATAATCAATCCAGTGGTCAGGTGTACTTGGGTGAACAATTCCCCCTTGCCCTACTTCAATCTCAACTAAAGTGTAACCTTTTGCATCTTTTTCTTTAAGAGTTATCTGTGGAGTATGCTTAAGCTCACCCTTATCCATCTTTGCAGGATTTTTAGGTTTCATCTCAAGACGATTCATATACTCTTCTTTCATCTTCGCTTCAGCGCCTACAGCCATTGTTACTGCAGCTAAACCAGCTACTTTTAATGCTTTTCTTCTGTTCATTATATTTCCTTATTTTTTTTATAAATTAATTATATCTATAAAGCTATTTACCATCTAAAAGCATAAGAAATTTGTTTAACTTCCAAGTTGACTATAGAGAGTCTTCTCTTCATAAACAACTCTTTTAGTAAAGGCAACTATCAACTTGTTTAATTTTTTCAAAAACTCATCATCTAAAACAGCATCATCATTCGCATACTCTTTTAGAAAATGTATCAAAGTTGGTTTAGTCTCTTGAAAACTCTCATTAAACTCATTTACCAGTTCTTCTAGTTCTAAATCTGGCTCTTCACTCTCTTGGATAATTTTATGTAACTCATTATCTTCACTCATAAGGTGCTCTAGAGTCAGTGTTCTTAACTCTTTAAGTCTCTGTTTTGAACTGTAAAATTTGTTTTTTTTATACTCTTCTCTCACCTTTTGAGCAAGTTCTAAAATCTCTTTGTGCTCTTTCGTCCACTGCCCTATAAGCTTCTTTTTTTTTGGTAAGAAAAATGACAAAAACACATCCAACCCCTTATTTTTACTCCATTATAACAAAAAAATATTCTATCTCCTTCTGTAGCTCAAAGCTTCCAAAACATGCTCTTTTCTTATAACATCGCTACTCTCTAAATCAGCAATAGTCCTTGAGACTTTTTGAACTTTTTTAATACTTCTAAATGTTAAACTGTACCTATCTATAGCCATATTTAAAATAGTTTGTGCCTCATCACTTAAGCTACAGTACTTCTCTATATCCCCATCTCTCAACTTTGCATTAAAGCTATCTTGTCCTCTATTTTTAGCAAATATATGTGCCTGAACGACCTTTTTATGCAACTCTTCAGATGTGTAACTTGGCTTATCTTCTGCATTTACACTCTGCATCACTACATTTAAGTCTATCCTATCTAAAAATGGATCTGAGAGACGGTTTTTATATCTTTGGATTTCAAGCTCACTGCATCGACACTCTTTTGTCTCATTTAAAAGGTTTCCACATGGGCAAGGGTTCATTGCTCCTATAAAAAGAAAATCAGCTGGGTATTCTACTTTTGAGTTGACTCTCGAGATGCGTATTTTTCCATCCTGCATCGGCTCTCTCAGTGCTTCTAAAACACTCTTAGAAAAATGTGGAAGTTCATCAAAGAACAAAACACCTCCATGTGCCAAGCCTACTTCACCTATTTGAGCCTTATGTGAACCTCCACCAAAAACACTAGCTGAAGTTGAAGAGTGGTGAGGGGAGCGCATATTTCGTCTGGGTTTAAAACTAGGTTCTCGCAGCTCAATAGCTTCGAGTTTTGCAACATCGAGTATCTCTTCACTCCTCATTGGTGGAAGTATATACTGGAGCCTAGAAGCAATCATACTCTTTCCACAACCAGGACTACCTTCTAAAAGTATATTATGAAAACCTGCGGCTGCGATGAGAGCGGCTCTTTTGGCAAGCTCTTGACCTTTGACATCATGAAAATCACTCTCATACTCTTTTATGTAGTAGTATTTTTCATCTGATATTTCATAATGAGGGTATTCTATCTCACTCTGTTTTATGGAGGGAGTTGCTGTATCTTGTGCTTGAAGTAAATCTATAGCCTCTTGAAGTGTCTCAACTCCGTAGAACTCTACATTTGGTATTTTAGAGAGCTTTTTCAGGCTACTCTTTGGGACAATAGCCTTCTCTATCACTCTCTGGTTTGCTAAAGAGAGCACTAAGGGATAGAGCTTCATATTCTCTTTAACAGCTCCGTCTAGTCCTAGCTCTCCAAATACAAACCACGAATTAAAGTCAGCATCAAAACTGTCAAGCGCAATAAGAAGAGCCATACTTAAATCAAATTGGCTCCCCTCTTTTTTCACATCGCTTGGCGCTAAATTGACAGTTATGCGTTTAGGGGGAAATGAGAACTCATTGCTTAAAAGAGCCGACTTAACACGCTCTTTTGCCTCTGTAATAGCTGTAGATGCCATACCCACAATAGAGAATGACGGGAGGCCTTTTGTCAGAGTTGATTCTACATCAACAACTTTCGCATCAATCCCTTCATAAGTCGCACAGAGAACTTTTTTCATAACTTCAACCTTATTATAGTTGCTTAATAGTATCTCATTAATTTTTTATGGGGAAAGAATATGGCAGATTGCCATATATTAAGGTTTTTTCTTCTCTTTTTGCATGCGTTTGTACTCTTTTTCAAACTTTTTACGTCTTGAGTATGAGAGTTTATCTATAAACAAAATACCCTCTAAGTGATCTATCTCATGCTGAATAGCTATACTTAAAAGACCGTCTGCTTCAAGTGTTTTTGTATTTGCATCTCTATCTTGATAGTTAATTGTAACCGTTTCAAATCTTTTAACATCTTCATAAAAACTCGGTACACTTAAACACCCTTCTTGATAAACACTTTCACCATCTTTGTGTGTAAGAACAGGATTTATAATCTCAAGAAGATTCTCTTTTGGCTGCTCTCCGTCTTCATTTGGAATATTTAAAATCAAAACACGTACAGGGTGTGCAACTTGAATCGCTGCCAAACCTATTCCATTTGTGTCCATCATCATAGGGTACATAGCATCTAAAAGCCTATGAAGTTTCTCATCAAACTCTTTAATCTCTTGTGATTTTTCACGTAATTTTTTATCTGGATATTCTACTATACTTAAATTCATTTCTATTCTACTTCCAACTCTTTATCAACTCTCAGGGATACTGCAAAATCAATTTTCTTTTTCTCATACGCTTTTTCTATCCCATCCATTGCACTTACTACTGTCTCTTCTACTGAATAGTGTGAGTCAATGTTTGTTATCCCTATAGATATTTTAAGCTGTATCTCACGGTCTGCAAGAAAAAAGTTAGAGTTTGAAACCAAATCACAAAGTCTCTCACTAGCTTTTTTTGCACTCTCTATGTCTGTATGCTTTAGAAGCATTGAAAAGAGTCCATTACCGTAGTGTGCAACTATATCACTTCGCCTTGAAGTTTTAAGCAGAAGCCTCGCTATCGTTCTTGTCATAAGAAGCACAGCTTTCTCGTTCTTTACACTGCGTTTAAGATCACGTGCAAGCTCTATCATTATGAGTGAACTTTTATGATTGAACTTTTTTATCAGTCCTGATTCCTGCTCTATTTTTGTTAGAAGATAGCGCTTGTTATACACACCGAACTGATTATCAAATATAGTCTCATTCTCTACATTTTTAACAATAGTTGCAGTGTCATCATAAATCTCTTTCATTTGAGAACTCTGCGTTTTAAGAATAGAGTTTAGCTTTGTTACATCACCCTCAAGTGAATGTATAATACTCATCGCTTCATCAGATCTTGGTCTCTCTTCAAGTTCAGCTTTTCTTTTTTCCAAAATTTTTGTCATCAATGCCATGTTTTTGTAAAGAGTCGCAGTTGCGCCTAACATACTTTTTATAGAAACAAAGCCTTTTTTTAAACTCTGCTCAAGCGCTATAGTTGTCTCGTCCTCATTGGCAGCTTCTAGTTCAAGAAGGGAGACTATCTGCTTGCGTAGGTTTTCACTCTTATCTTCAAGTAGTCTGTCAAAGTAGAGTGAAAAGTTGTTTGGCGTAGGGGGTAGGTTGTCCGCTAGAAGAGTAGTAAGCACCTCTTTAGAGTAGGCTTCTATATCAGTAGTTGGTGTATCCATATCCAACGCATTTGAGATAGATGGCATTTTAGTAGCATCATCACTAGCTGTATCATCAAGATTTCTGCGTTTTCTTGTTTTTAATGTTCCTGCCATCTCATCCCCTTTACTCTTTATCGTTTTTTACTAAAACCTCATCAATCATACCGTACTCTAGAGACTCTCCAGCACTCATAAAGTTATCACGATCAGTATCATTTTCTACTGTTTCAACACTCTGTCCTGTATTTTTTGCAATAATTGAGTTTAGCTCTTTTTTCATACGAAGAATCTCTTCAGCTTGAATAGCGATATCAGTTGCTTGCCCCTGTGCACCGCCTAAAGGCTGGTGAATCATAATACGAGCATGAGGCAGTGCATAACGCTTCCCTTTTTCACCCGAGCAGAGTAAAAAAGCGCCCATAGATGCCGCTTGACCTATACAGATGGTTGCAACATTTGGACGGATATAGTTCATAGTGTCAAAGATAGCCATTCCTGCAGTTACAACTCCACCCGGAGAGTTGATGTAGAAGTAGATATCTTTTTCTGGATCTTCAGCTTCAAGAAAAAGAAACTGAGCAACTATTGTAGAAGCAACTTGATCATTCACCTCTCCGCTAAGCATTACAATTCTATCTTTTAAAAGACGTGAATAGATATCATAAGAACGCTCGCCACGTCCTGTTTTTTCTACTACATAAGGAATATAACTCATAACTTACGCTTCTATTTTACTATTTAGCAGACCAGATAAAACTCTATCTTCTACCATTGACATTTGGATTGCAGGAATATATCCAGCATCTTTATACTGATCATACGCTTTTTTAGGATCTTGTCCCATCTGCATCGCTTCATAGTAGATGGTCTGCATAACTTCTTGCTCTTCGACTTTTACACCCTTAGCTTGCGCTAAAGCATCAATAATAAATGTAGCTCTTACACTCTGCTGTGCGTCATCACGGAAAGTCTCACGAAGTTCAGTTAGTTTATCTGCGTTTTCACGAAGCTCTTTAATCTCATCTTCGCTCATAGTTCCAGCTTTTTTATTAAGAGCCATATCAATCTCTTGCTCTACAACAAACTCTGGTAAATCAAATTTGATTTCAGATACGATTTTTTCTAAAAGTTTAGGTTTTAAATCTTCATTGTAAAGTTTCCCTAACTCTTCGTTTTCAATCTGCGTTTGAACCTGTTTTTGTAGCTCTTCTAAGTTTGCATCATCTTGACCTGGAAGTAGTTTTTTAGCTAACTCATCATCAACTGTAACTTCACCTTTCACTTGAACCTGATTAACTTTTACTTTAAAAAGTGCATCTTTACCAGCTAAATCTTTTGCTTGATACTCCTCTGGAAAAGTTACATTTATCTCAACTTCTGCATCTCTTTTAACGCCAATAAGCTGATCTTCAAAACCAGGAATAAACTGACCTGAACCTAACTCAAGTGCGAAATCTTTAGCAGTTCCACCCTCAAAAACTTTACCATCAATAGAGCCTTCAAAGTCGATTACAGCTGTGTCGCCTTTTTTCATCATACGGTTTCTTTTGATATCTTCTAAAGGAGCTGACTGCTGTGCGATATCTGTGATACGCTTCTCAACATCTTTATCTGTTACAGTTGGCTTTTTGAAATCTGGAATCATAGAGTCAACGTTAGAAAAGTCGATCTCTGGGCGCATTGCAACTTTTACAGCTACTTCAATCTTATCATCACTCTTATCAAACTTAGAGATATTTGGCTCACCGATTAGAGACTCATTTGAAATCTCTAGTGCTTCCAAACCTTTGCTTAAAACATCACGAAGAGCTTCAGTTTCAGCATCTTGAACTAGTTTTTCACCGTACTGTTTTTTAACGATTGCAACAGGTACTTTGCCTTTTCTAAAACCTTGAACATTAGCAGTTTTTGCAAGTTGCTTAGCAATTTTTTCTATATTTGCGTTCACTTCATCCATTGTAATTGTAGCTGTAATCTCAGCGTTTGCACCGTCTATTTTATTCTGTTTGATTTCCATCAATTTCCTTTAAATCTAAGTATGTTATTTTAGTTAAATTTAACTATTATTTTGGCTAATACTATCTAAAAAGTGCTTTCAATTAGCTTGCGTATTATATTGAGGTGAGGGAAGATTTAACAAAGCAGTACTTTAGAATAGTTGTCACAAGAATAAGAACATATATTTTTGAACTTACTTAGTTCTTTCCTCATACGTCAAAGGAGGCAGTTTAGCCAAGGATGTAGCGAGATTACTCTGCGCTGTATCAAAGCCTACGGCTTTAAGCTTTGAGCCTGAATCTTCAGCTAATCTTGACGCAATTATCTCATTTATTATAATCTCAACATCTTCAACAGAGAGACTCTCCAGACTGCTATAGGCATTTAAGTGCGAGTGTAATAAAATCAAACTCTTAGAACTTAGAGCTATACCATTTAAAGGTTCACCATCCTCATCTAGAGACTGAAGTATCATAGATATTTTCGTAACCTCAAGGTGTGCAATCGCTCCGCGAATCTCACCTAGGAAGTCCTGAGTGAATATCAAGCCATCATCCGGTATCTGTGCTACTTCACCAATCTTCAACTCACCTAAATAAGCACTTATTGGAGGGTTGAAACATTCAATGCCTCCACCTAAAACACTCATCATCTCTACCTCTGCACATTTCACTTTAAGGCCATTTATTCCAGATGAATCCATTACAAATACATTTGGAGTAATTGTAACAATAGTTGAGGGGTCCTCTATGACTGCTACCGGCTCTTCGACTGGTGCTACTTCTTCGACTGGTACTGTCTCTTCGATTGTAGTGTCTTTAATAGCACGCGGGTTTTTAGGAGACACCTTCTCCTCTTTGACAGGTTTTACCGCTAAAAGAGGGCTACTCCCTACGGTTAAAATTAAAATAAAGGTCAAGAACAGTGTGATGTTTCTATATTGCTTTTTCATAATACCCTCCATTATAAATAAAATGGTATTAGAGTATTATAACATAAACTAATCTATAACTTACTCAGCTAGCTTATGCCTTACAATACTGAGGTTTGTAGTTTAATACCAATATCCATACAACCGCCACATCTATCATTACATCAGCAAAATTAAATACTGCGAAGTTAAATCCACAGTGCCAATAGACCATATCTACCACTCCACCATGGATAAATCTATCATAAATATTTGAAAACGCACCACCCAAGAGAAGTCCTGCAGGAAAGGCAAAGCATATTTTATTGAGATAATAAATATAGATTAAAACTCCACTAACCATTACTATCTGTATATATTTAAGCCACTCATCCAAAAACGCAAGCATGGAAAACGCAACACCCTTGTTATAGACCAAAATAAGGTCAATACATTCAGTGTAATAACGAAATCCATCTACAAAAAGCATCTTTATATTTTGATCAACTATAAAGACACCCACTAGAGTAAAAAAGAGTATTACGCTTAAGCGCAAACGATGATTACGCATTTAAGGCTTTTTCGAAAAAACTTACCATCTCATTCATTTTACTATTTACTACTTTAGAGTCTTTCCCTTCTAGTAAAATTCTCAGCTTATTTTCTGTACCAGAGTAGCGAACAAGATGTCTAATATGTTTGGCTTCAAGCTCTTTTAGTTTATCGTCAAGACCCTTAATTTTATCAAGAGGCTTTTTTGCTTTTATTTTTATATTTACTAGTTTTTGTGGATAAAGCTTAAATGGACGAAGCGCTTGAGACGCTTCTTTATCGGTCTTAATTAGCAGTGCTAAAACTTGTAAAGCACTCACAAGTCCATCACCAGTTTTCGCATAATCACTACTGATTACATGCCCACTCTGCTCTCCACCAAAGTTAATTTTTTCTTTTTTCATAACTTCTAAAACGTTTTTATCCCCAACGCTTGAGCGAAACAGCTTCAGTCCCTGCCCCTGCATAAAATCATCAAGACCTTGATTGCTCATCACAGTAGAGACAATTCCTCCACCTTTAAGCACTCCTGTCTCATTCATATAAGAGCCGATTGAACCTAAAAGCTGGTCGCCATCTACAACCTTTCCTTTTTCATCAACTACGACTAACCTATCAGCATCACCATCTAAGCCAAAACCTATGTCCGCTCTATATTTTAAAACTGCTTCACATAAATCATTTGTATGTAGTGCTCCACACCCTTCATTAATGTTGTAACCATTAGGCTTGTCATGAAGAACTACAACATCAGCACCAAGCTCTTCTAAAACTGTTGGCCCAACTCTATAACCTGCACCATTGGCAGTATCTAATACAATTCTTTTTCCACGCAGTGTAAGGTCTCTAGGAAAAGAGTTTTTAAGCTGAACAATATAACGACCAATCACATCATCAATTCTTTTGGCCTTACCAATTTCATTGCCTGTGCACTGTCCATCAAATATTGCATCTGAATCGTTCGCAATATCTTCTATCTTTTTTTCTATCTCTGCGGATAGTTTATCCCCATTTCCATCAAAAAACTTAATTCCGTTATCTTCAAAAGAGTTATGTGAAGCAGAGATCATAATACCCGCATCACATCTCATATTTTCTGTGATAAACGCAATAGCAGGAGTCGGCATAGGACCGATTTGAATAACATCATATCCTGTAGCAGTCAAACCGGCAACGATTGCGTTTTCAATCATATATCCGCTAATTCTTGTATCTTTACCCACTAATATTCTATTATTTACAGAGTGTTCTTTAAAATATATACCTGCAGCCATAGCCACTCTCATCGCTAATCCGGCAGTTAAATATGAACCAGCTTCCCCTCTAACACCATCAGTACCAAATAGTTGTTCCATAATATTTTCCATTGTTTTAGTTGATGTATATTAACATAAATAAGTTTATAAAGACAAAATCAGAGATTCTAGCTTGTCTTTAACTTAATTTTAATTATCTTTAAGCTATTATTGCGCACTTAATTTCCAAAAAGGACTAATTACATGGCAAATCACAAGTCATCAATTAAGAGAATTCGTCAAACAATCGTTCGTACAGAGCGTAACCGTTTTTACAGAACTCGTCTTAAAAACATAGTAAAAGATGTTAACACAGCAGTAGAAGCTGGTAACAAAGAAGAAGCAACTGCAGCACTAAAAGTTGCTAACCAACAAATTCACAAATTTGTAAGCAAAGGTATTCTTAAAAAAGAGACTGCTGCTAGAAAAGTAAGTCGTCTACACAAATCTGTAAACGCTATATAATCAGAGCATAAAATTATGCTAGCAGATAAACTTACACCGTTTATCAACCGCTATAATGAACTTAGCGACCTGCTAAGTTCACCTGACATCACTTCTGACATCAAACGGATGACAGAACTCTCCAAAGAACAATCTTCACTCTTACCAATAGTTGAAAAAGCAAAAGAGTATCAAACTTTAATCGCAGATATTGCAGATACAAAAGAGATGCTGGGTGATGCTGAAATGGGCGAAATGGCAAAAGAGGAGCTCAAAGAGCTTGAACCACGAAAACCAGAAATAGAAGAGGAGATTAAAATGCTTCTTCTTCCAAAAGATCCAAATGATGATAGAAATATCATCGTGGAACTTCGTGCTGGTGCTGGTGGTGATGAAGCTGCTATCTTTGTTGGAGACCTATTTGATGCATATACTCGTTATGCAGATCTTAGAGATTGGAAAATCGAAATTATCTCTACCTCTCCATCTGATTCTGGTGGATACAAAGAGGTGACAGCACTAATTAAAGGTGAGCAGGTTTATAGTCGGTTGAAATATGAAGGTGGAACGCACCGTGTTCAACGTGTTCCAGCAACAGAGTCCCAAGGGCGTGTTCACACATCAGCAATTACTGTTGCAGTTATGCCTGAAGTTGATGATGTTGAAGTTGAGATTAATGATAACGATCTAAAGATAGACGTTATGCGTTCATCTGGTTGTGGTGGACAATCTGTAAATACTACAGATTCCGCTGTAAGAATTACTCACTTACCGACAGGTTTAGTGGTAACCAACCAAGATCAAAAATCTCAACACAAAAATCGTGAAAAAGCAATGAAAGTTCTTAAAGCTAGACTTTATGATCTTGAGATGCAAGCACAACAATCTGAAAACGCAGCAGAACGTGCTGCACAAGTAGGAAGTGGTGACAGAAGTGGTCGTATTCGTACATATAACTATCCACAAAACCGTATGAGTGATCACAGAATCAATCTTACACTCTACCGTTTAAATGAGATTATGAGTGGTGGACTTCTAGATGAAGTTGT
>JAYEMB010000031.1:0-6187 GCA_034717855.1 Campylobacterota bacterium | reverse complement strand
ACACCGCGTTCATAAGTTCTCACGCGTAGGTTTTTTCCCTCAACTGCAGTGATATTTACATTTGCATTGTACTTAAAACGCAGCTCTCTAGCTTCCTCGATATCAAACTCTTCTATATTTTGAGTAAAGCTAACCAGATGTGGAACACCAGTATCTAGCAGCCACCAGGATTTAGACCCGAATTCAATAGTTTTATCGATAATTCTTGGAGGGGTAAGTTCACTCAGTACTATCGTACCATCTACTTCTGCGTTTATCACACCCGCCTCAGTTAAAAAACGCATATTTTTAGGAGCCAAGTCATGTGCAAAAGCGTAGTGAGCACAAGCGCGCGAACCATTACCACACATCTCTGCCGTACTTCCATCAGAGTTATAAAACTGCCACTCGAAGTCATAATCAACATTGGGAATAATAACAATTAATCCATCAGCACCAATACCATCTTGACGATGACAGAGCTCTTTCGCCAAGCTACTTCTATCAACTTTAACATCAGAATGAAATATTACAAAGTCATTTCCACTTGCACTGTATTTTGATATTTTCATAAGTATTTCGCTTTAATTATCTCAACAAAATCTTCAACCTCTTGCTGAAGATCTTTTAATTTTTTAGAATTATCTATAACCCATGTAGCACGCTCTTTTTTCTCGTCAATAGGCATCTGTGAAGCGATACGTTTGAGAGACTCATCCTCTGAATAACCATTGCGTTTCATAAAACGCTCTAGTTGAATATCGCTTGGAGTATAAACAACTACACTCTCTTTTATGTTGTAAGCACCATTTTCAAAAAAGAGGGGAATGTCTATAAGGTAGGGAAATTTAAAACTATCTTGTTTCTCACTGCGTTTTTCAATCTCATCTCTAATCTTAGGATGCAGGAACTCCTCTAAAACCTTTTTCTTCTCATCATCTGAAAAAACTAAAGTTCCAAGTTTTGTACGATTTACTTTTGAACCATTTACATATTCATCCCCAAAAGTCTCTTTTACCCAAGAGAGAGAAGCATCAAGTATTTCATGTGAAATCGTATCAGCATCTATCACTCGCATACCATTTAAGGCAAGAAGCGATGCGACAGTACTTTTACCTGTTGCAATGCCTCCAGTTAAAGCAATAGCGTATTTAAAGGCCATTAGTTTTTGATAATTCCTAGGTACTCTTTACGAACATAATTAGGCATAGCAAACGCAGATACATGAATATCACAGTTATAATAATCTAAACCGTCAATCATATCTGTTCTTTGTAAGATAACATCTGCAGTCGGGTGATACTCTTTTGAAGCTAAAAGAGCAGTTGAGCCTGTACCTAAGTTATATGGCATAATTATTTTAAAGTAGTTACCTAAAACCTGCATAAGTATTTTATTACTCTGCGTTTCTTCTAAAGAGTCGTGAGTTACAGAAAGCTGTCCATCCTCTTTTAAAATACGAGAGATATGTCCAACAACTGCAGCGTCAGCACTCATTTCACATATAACTACATCATAACTAGCATCAGCTTCGTTACGTAAAACATCAAGATTACATCCTATAACTTTTGAAGCTATATCTGCATGCTTTTGCATCTCAGCACTAAATAAATCAGCCTTGTCACTAATTATTAAAACATTTTCCGGTACTTTGCTTGTACATACTGGTACATGTACCATCATCTCTGGATAGATAAATTCTTTCATTTTTATAGTTCCTTATTTAATTAACGCGATTTTAGCATATTTGAATTAAAAACCTTTAAAAACCTTAAAAGATACATATATTTAAGGCTTACTTGATAATTTACTCTCTAATTTACACAAAGCTAGATATAATCACGGATATTTTTTAAAAAAAAGGAAAAAAATGGATTTTAATAAAATTAGATCATTTTGTAGAGTTTTTCGTATCTTTATCGGTTTAGCACTGATTATAGCTGGTGTTGTAACTGGAATTGTTTGGTTTTACTTGGGTGTAATTCCTCTTTTAGCAGGTGTACTTAACTTCTGTCCGCTATGTATCATCTCTAAAAAATGTGATCTTCCAGAAGAAACAGAAGCATCAAAAGAAGCTTAATAACTTCTCTCATAAAGAGTTTTCATTCACTGAGAACTCTTACTATTTAAATCCCCTCTCAAACTTAACACTTATCTAAACTCACATAAGATATAATTCGACACTTTATAAATGGAGTTCGTAATGAGCCAAATTAGCTACAAAGACGCCGGTGTTGATATAGACGCTGGTAATAGTTTCGTTGAAAATATCAAACCTCTCGTTAAATCTACTAAAATACCCGGTGTTATGGGTGGGATAGGTTCTTTTGCAGGTGCGTTTGAGCTACCAACTGGTTTTAAAGAGCCTGTTATGTTAGCAGCAACTGATGGTGTTGGTACTAAACTAAAACTTGCTATTGACAGCGGAATTCATCACACTGTAGGAATTGACTTAGTTGCTATGTGTGTAAATGATCTGCTTTGTAACTTTGGAACTCCATCTTTCTTTCTTGATTACTATGCTACTGGAAAACTTGATGTTAAAAACGCAACTAATGTTGTTGCAGGTATCGCCGAAGGGTGTAAACGCAGTGAGTGTGCACTAATCGGTGGAGAGACTGCTGAGATGCCTGGTATGTACTCTGAAGATGACTACGACTTAGCTGGTTTTGCAGTTGGTGTAGCTGAAAAATCTGAGATGGATAGAGTTTCACTTGTAAAAGCTGGACATAAACTTATAGCACTTCCAAGTTCAGGTCTTCACTCAAATGGTTTCTCACTAGCTCGTAAAGTTCTCTTTGAAAAAATGAACTTAAACTTTGAAGATGACTTCAATGGCAAGCCTCTAATTGAGACACTTTTAGAGCCTACAAACATCTATGTGAAAATGTTTAAAGAACTAAGAAACGAGATAGTAGCAATGGCTCACATCACTGGTGGTGGTATTATTGAAAACTTACCTCGTGTTCTTCCTGAGAACCTAATGGCAGAAGTAAAAGAGGACTCGATTAAAGTTCTTCCAATTTTTGAACTAATGGCCCCTCATGTTGAAAGAGCTGAAATGTTTAGAGCATTTAACATGGGTGTAGGAATGGTACTTGTGGTTGAAGATGCAAATGTTGAGACTGTTTTAGCAAAAACTGATGGTTATTTAATTGGTGAGATAAAAGAGGGTAAACGCGAAGCGGTAATGATTTAATCTAAAAAGCTCCCTAACTCTCTCAAAAAATATTTTGCTCTCGTTCCCAAGTTTCACTTGGGAACGAGCTAAAGCACCATAACTACTTAAAAGGCTTGCTCAAGTCTTTATTTATAGCCCCAGGAACCGTTGATATTGTCATAAACTCACCCATACTAAGCAGTGGATATGAAACAGCAAGATAGTACTTCGCACCTAAAGCAGTTGCGACACCATCTTCTATAGATATACAGTAAGGAAGAACGGCTGCGTTTGCACGACCAATTTTCTTAACAAATTTCTTTGTTCTCTTATCTAAGTCATAACCAACAAGTGTACTCTTATCAGAAAGCTTGAGTTCAAAAATTACCTTTTTACCCTTTTTATAACTTCTAACTTTCTCAAGTAACTCCCCGTTTGAAGCTTCTGCTAATTCGTCAGCATCTTCATAAGAAGGCATACCAAACATAAAATTATATCCAGATAAATCATCTTCATCTAGTTTATCTACTGAGCCCTCTAAACCTTTAAAGGCACTATTTAAAGAAGAAAGTTGCGCCTCAAAAACATCAGCTTGATAATCATCCTGCATAAACGCACGACCAAAATAGACAGGATTAGTGATACTAATCATCTTCTCTTTATCATCAACAAAAACGCGAAGAACAGCAGCGTGAGCACGCTTCTCTTTCGCAGCTTCAGCCTTAAGAGCACTATTTGTAAAAACGATAGTTGTACCTTCTTTTACAGGAGCATACTCTGCGATAACTTCAAAACCAGCACTACTCAGGCTATTTTTTACACTCTCAAGCTCTGCATGAGAACCAACTAAATAAGCACTAACATCTTTCGCAAAAGAACTTGTACTAAACATCAACAGCGATGAAACTAAAACTAAAAATATCTTTTTCATTAAAAACCCCTTTTTCTGGCACTAAATGCCGACATCCATTTTGCTAAAGCACAAATGGATGCTATGAAATGAATACTATTTACCCTAAAACCCTACTTAAATGGCTTCTCCAAATCCTTCGTAATTGCACCTGGAACAGTAGCAATTCCCATAAACTCTGTCATAGTCAACAGTGGATAACTGATAGCTATGTAATACTTCGCGTTTAACGCACTTGCTTGACCATTCTCTATAGAGACACACCATGGAAGAATAGCTGCGTTTGCACGACCAACTTTCTTAACAAACTTTTTAGTACGTTTACCTAAGTCATAACCAATAAGTGTACTAGTTTCAGATAACTTTAGCTCAAAAATTAGGCTTTTACCCTTTTTGTGAGCTTTTACTTTTGCCATTGCATCACTGTTGCTTGCACTTGCTTTTCCAAGCTTATCAGCATCTCCGTAATAAGGCATACCCATCATAAAATGATAATCAGCTAAACCATCAAAATCCCACATATCAGCAGATGCTTTAAGTGCGGGGAATGCTTTATTGATACTCTCAAGTTGTGCATTAAATACAGAGTGATTATACTCATCTTGCATAAATGCTTTTCCGAAATAGACTGGATTTGTAATACTTATCATCTTCTCTTTATCATCTACAAATAGACGAAGAACAGCAGCGTAAGCACGACCAGGTTTTGCAGCTTCAGCTTTGAGTGCTGCGTTTGTAAATACTATTGTAGTACCTTTTTTAACTGGCGCATAAGTTGCTACAATCTCAAAACCAGCCGCTTCAAGTTTACTACTCGCTGCTTTTGTATCCATGTATTCACCAACTAGATAAGTGTTAACCTTTGTACCCTCTAATCCAGTCTTCTCTAAAGGTGCTGCACTTTTACTAGCACACCCAGAAAACATTACTACTGTAGCAGTTAAAAGTGTTAATAAAAAGTTTCTCATATCTCTTTAGCTCCTAAGTCCATCATCAGCGAGATGATTTCATCATCAATTTTCTTAGTCCAGTCAATTTTTGCTTGATCTTTAAACTTCATAACAGAAGACCAAACAGAGAGACGTGGCATACCTACAACCATTTTATTTGTTCCTGGTTTAATGTAGAAGTACATAGCACATGGAGCAAAAACACCAGCATCAGCACGACCTTTGTTAAATACATTATACGAGAATGTAAAGTGACAAAGACCATAAACAAAGAAAGCGTCATACTCAGCAAACTCCATCTCTAAATCCTCTTCATAAGTCTCTTTAAAGTTTTTAAATCCAGCAATGATATACTTTTTCTCTTCAAATGCCTCTTCAAAACCCTCTTGAAACTCTTCAGTCCACTCAACTACATCAACATCAGCAGGAACATCAAACTCAAAAGTCATCATCGGTTTTGCAGGAAGTTTGTCATATGAAGAAGTAGTGATTTTACCACCAAACTCTTTTGTAACATACGCATCAAGTGGCTCATACATTTTGATAAACGCATCACGAGCACCCTTATCTTTAACTCCTGTAATATCAAGCATTGCAGCAGGATCAACATGACCTACATAAGATACATCTTCAGCTTTATTTTTGTAAATCAAAAGGTTAAATGGGGCAAAACCAGCTGCTTGTGGAGCTTTTTTTAGAATTGGATAAAGAGCCTTGTCATTTGAGATAGAAAAGAAACCTAAGTTGTCAAGATTTGTCGTCCACTCTTTGTCATAATCAGGATCTTTTGGATTACCATAACGCTTCTCATATGCGTCATTAATCTTTTCGTGTGGATCACTCATTGAAAATCCAGTAGCATCTTCAAGTGAAGGAAGGAATTCTTTCTCGAATCTCTCTTCTTGGTCACCATTTATAACATTGAAACGTACTGCATCAGCACTAAACGCAACTGTAGCTACTAGCGACAATGCGATTGTAGATTTTATTAATCTGTTTATCATTTTTTTTCCTTATTAGTATTATTTGTTCCATTTATCACAAAATAGTCACAAAATTTCTGCATTAATTGTATCATAAAAAATTATATAAAAGGTAATTTTTTTAAAGCTTGTTAGTTTTGTTCTTGAAGTGTGAAAAAACAGGATGCCGCCACTTAAGGCGACATTGAATGAAAGAAGAATTTTT